>JBKBUD010000179.1:0-3650 GCA_046290865.1 Novosphingobium sp.
GTTCGTACGCCACCGGCCGCCGCAAGGACGCCGTGGCCCGCGTGTGGCTCAAGCCCGGCTCGGGCAAGGTCACCGTCAACGGCCGTGACCAGGAAGTCTACTTCGCCCGTCCGACCCTGCGCCTGGTGATCAACCAGCCGTTCGAAGTCGCCGGTCGCGAAGGCCAGTACGACATCGTCTGCACCGTCAAGGGTGGTGGCCTTTCGGGCCAGGCCGGCGCGGTCAAGCACGGCATCGCCCAGGCCCTGTCGAAGTTCGAACCCGAACTGCGCAGCGCCGTGAAGGCTGCCGGCTTCCTCACGCGCGACCCGCGCGTCGTGGAACGCAAGAAGTACGGCAAGGCCAAGGCACGCCGCAGCTTCCAGTTCTCGAAGCGCTAAGCTTCTCGCCGCAAGGCAGAATGAAATCAGGGGCTGGTCTTCGGACCGGCCCCTTTTTTCATGTGTTGCTGTGTCGCTGCCCACCCCCCAACCCCTCCCGCCTGCGGGAGGGGAGCGAGACTTATTGAGCCAAAGGCGAAATTAGTCGCAGCGGGGTGGGCTGTCCGGCCTGTGGCCACTGGCAGTCAATCCGCCGGCGCGAACTGCCGGGCCAGCGTGTGGTAGAGCTTGGGCTTGCACACCTTGGCGCTGGCCCAGTCGGCAATCAGCGCCGTCGCGAACAGTGGCAGGACCATTGTGCGGTCCGCCGTCATCTCCATGATGATGATCGAGGCGGTCAACGGCGCGCGGACGACGCCGGTGAAATAGCCGATCATCCCGAGCACCACGATCGCGCCGGGCGCGTCGCCCGGATAGCTGGCCGCCAGCAATTGCCCGACGCCCGCCCCGACCGACAGCGATGGCGCGAAGATGCCCCCCGGCGCGCCACTCAGCGCCGTCGCCAGAGTCGAGATGAACTTGCCCGGTCCGAACAGCAGCGAGGCATCGCCGCCGCCGAGCAGGAGCTTGGTCGTGTCATAGCCGGTGCCCCAGCTCGATCCGCTGGTGGCAAGACCGGTCAGCGCGACGACCAGACCGCACCCTGCGGCAAACAGGACCGGGTGCGCCCGCACCTTCACCAGAACCCGGCTCTGCGAGAATGCCATTCCGATCAGCGCTCGCGAGAACAGGCCACCGAGGACCCCGCCGACCAGCCCGGCCAATGGCGCCAGCACGAACAGATCGCGCAACGGCAGGCGCTGCGCCATCGTGCCGAAATAGACGTAATCGCCTGACAGGCCGAGGCTGACCACACCTGCGATCATCACCACGGCCATCACCAGCACCGCCAGCCGTTGTTCGAAGGCAGAGGCCAGTTCCTCGATGGCGAAGGCCACGCCCGCCAGCGGTGTATTGAACGCCGCCGCCACACCCGCCGCGCCGCCCGCGATGATCACCCCTGCGGTGACGGGCACGCGCAACCAGCGGTGGACTGCCACCATCAGCGCCGCGCTGACCTGCACCGTCGGCCCTTCGCGCCCCGCCGAGCCTCCGACCAGCAGCAGCGCCGTTGTGCCAAACAGCTTGCCCGCCGCGCTTTTCATCGAGACCAGCGGTCCTTGCGCCGAAGCTGAAGGATTGTGCCCCGCCGCCATGACCTGCGGAATGCCCGAACCACGTGCTGCCGGAAACCACTTTCGGGTCGCCCAGACAACGCCGGCAAAGACCAGCGGCGTCAGCACCAGCGGGCTGAGCGGGGCGGTACGGTAGAGCACCGAGAACAAGGTTTGCGCCCACTCGCCCGCTCGCGCGAACAGCACGGCGACGACGCTGAGCAAAATCGCCCCACCCAGCGCCGCAACCCGTGCGCGCGCCGTCGGCAAGTTCGCCTTCGAAAACAGCTTTCGGAAATCAGGGGCTTGCATGTCAGCGGGTTAGACCGCCATGAGCGGGCCGACAAGGAGAGGGTGGGCAAGGAGAGGACGGGGAATGAGTTCGGCAACGGGTTCCACACGGCTCGGCTGGTTCCGCTCGGGCTGGCCAAGGGGTGCCTTCGGCGCCTTGCTCGGCATCGCGCTTGCCGCGCTGCTCGGTCATCTCATCCCGGCCAGCGAAGGCCTGCCATGGATCATGGCTCCGGTGGGCGCGTCGGCGGTACTCGTCTTCGCCGTCCCCGCCAGCCCGCTCGCACAACCCTGGCCGGTCGTAGGCGGCAATCTCATCTCGGTCATGGTCGGCATGGCGGTGGGCAAGCTCTGCGCGCTCGGTGGCATCGGTGCGCCGGTTGCGGTCAGCCTGGCGGTCGGCGGCGCCATCGCGGTCATGGCGCTCACGCGCTGCACCCATCCGCCGGGGGGCGCGGCGGCGATCCTTGGCGCCATGGCCGGAATTGCACCCGCCGCGCACCTGCCGGGGCCGCTGGCGCCACTCGCGCTGAACGTGATCGGCATCGTCGGCGTCGGCTGGCTCTACAACGCGGCGACTGGCCACCCCTGGCCGCATATCCCGGTCGTACCGCCATCGCCTGCGCCAATTCGCACCGTCACCTACGACCGCGAAGACCTCGACGCCGTGCTGGCCGACTGGGACGAGACGCTCGACGTCGAGCCCGACGATCTCGACGCGCTGTTCCGCGCGGTCGAACGCCGCGTGCTGCGGCGCTGGGAGGATGACCACAAGTAGTGGTCAGAACAGGCTGGGCTGCTCAGGCTTGCGCGGCGGCGGGGGAGGGGCGGCGTCCTCAACCTCGATCTCCAGCATCGCCTCATCCGCAAAGGGCCGCTGCATCGCCACTGCCGCATCGCCTTGCGCGGTGAGCCACTGGTGCGCCGCTTCCGCCGTTCCGAGGATTACAGGCATCGCCTTGGGGTGCACCCGCCCGACCACCGCGTTCGCCTCACAGGTAAGGAAGGCAAAGCGCGGCCCTTCCGCAGTCGGCCGCCACAGGCCAGCAAACGCGAACAGCTCCCGCTCCTTCAGTGCGAACCAGTGCTTGCGCTTGCGCCCCGTGACGGGATCGGGCGAGGCCGACCATTCCGAGAACGCGGTCACCGGCACGACGCACCGCCGGTTCGGGTCCTCCAGCGCCGCCCGCCACATCGGCGAGGCAAGGTTGCGGATGTTGGTCACCGGGCGCTTGACCTCGCCGAACGGCGGCCAGCCCCAGCGCATCGTGCCCACCCTGCGCGTCGGCCCGCGCGCGATCAGCACGGGAGCTTCGGCATCAGGGTAGATCTCGGAAAACGCGGGCAAGTTCACCTGCGCGTTGGCCAGTGGCCCAAACATCTGCGCGATGGCTTGCACGTTGCTGGTCATGCGATACAAGTTGCACATAGCAACGAGATCATAGCCGGAGAGAGCGCCATGGCCACTCATTTGCGGCCGAATATCGAATGTAGCGACGCCGAATGGCATGCCCGTCAGGAACTCGCCGCCTGCTACCGCATCTACGACCACCTCGGCTGGTCGGAATCGATCTACAACCACATCTCGCTGAAAGTGCCGGACGAGGAAGGCGCCTTCCTGATCAACCCGTTCGGCCTGCTCTACAGCGAGGTCACCGCCTCTAACCTCGTCAAGATCGACATCGACGGCAACAAGCTCGACGCCAGCCCCTATCCGGTGAACCAGGCGGGCTTTACCCAGCACGCCTATTTCCACCGCCACCTGCCCTGGGCCCACGCTATCGCTCACGTCCACACGACCGAGACGATGGCGGTGTGCAGCCTT
>JBKBUD010000180.1:0-3632 GCA_046290865.1 Novosphingobium sp.
CGGATTACGCTGGCAGCGCTAGGGGGCTAGTCCGATGGGTCGAGGTTGCAGTTCCCCGGCACAACAAACTTCGTCGGCCCGTGCCTGACACGGGCCCTGGCTTTTACTGGCGCAGAAAGACGGCCTAGCCCCGGGTCAAGCCCGGGGCGACGGTATGGCAAATGTCCTAGCTTGAAGGCTTACGCCTTCACCTTGTTCGCAAAGCTCTTGCGCAGCTTCATCAGCTTGGGCGGGATCACGGCGAAGCAGTAGGGGTTCCGCTGGCCTTCGCCTTCCCAGTATTCCTGGTGGTAGTCCTCGGCCGGATACCATGGAGCCATCGGCTCGATGGTGGTGACGATGGGCTTTGGCCAGTCCGGCTGGGCGCGTTCTATCGCGGCTTCCATCGCGGCCTGCTGCGCATCGTCTGCCGGGAACATCGCCGAGCGGTACTGCGTGCCGATGTCGTTGCCCTGACGGTTCAGCTGCGTCGGATCGTGCGTCGCGAGGAAGATGTCGAGAATCTGGTCGAGGCTGATCGTCTCGGGATTGAACGTCACGCGGATAGCTTCCGCATGACCGGTCGTGCCTGAACAGACCTGCTTGTAGGTCGGGTTCTCGATGGTGCCGCCGATGTAGCCGCTCTCGACATTGGTCACGCCGATCACGTCGCGGAAAACCGCCTCGGTGCACCAGAAGCATCCGCCTGCAAGGATGGCCGTTGCTTGTTCGCTCATGCGCTATATTCTCCTGAATTGCGTGAGAGATAAGCATCCCCCGTCCGCTTGTCACCGGCACGAAGGAGAATCCCCCCATGCGTCGAATCAGCCTTGCCCTGCTTGCCCTCGTTGCCGGCAGCAGCCTCGCCACGCCGGTAATGGCCGAAACTGCAAAGACCGCTTCGGCCAAGGTCGACCCCGCGCTTGCCGCTGCCGTGGCCGATCCGCTGCGCGAGAAGGATCGCGCGCGCGACGTTTATCGCAGGCCTGCCGAGACGCTGAGCTTCTTCCAGGTTTCGCCGACGATGAAGGTGGGCGAGTATGCGCCCGGCGGCGGCTGGTATTCGCGACTGCTCGGGCTCTACCTCGGGCCGAAGGGCAAGCTCGTCGGTCTGTACTTCGATCCCACGTCGAGCGCGTTCGGCGACAAGATGAAGGCGGGCATTCGCGAGGGGGCAGCGAAGTACCCGGCAGAAGTTGCCGAATGGTCGGGCCAGCCGGCCGAGCGCTTCTCCGCGTTCACCCTCGACGTGCTGCCGGAAGGTGAGAAGGGCACGTTCGACCGCATCCTCGTCATGCGCATGATGCACAACCTGCTGCGCTGGAATTTGGCCGCGCACGAGATCAAGCAGATGCGCGAACTGCTGAAAGCGGATGGCATGATCGGCATCGAACAGCACCGCGCCAAGGCGGATGCGCCGTTCTCGTTCACCGATGGCTCGAAGGGTTATCTGCGCGAGGCGGACGTGATCAAGTTCATGGAGATCAACGGCTTCACCTACGTCGGCAAGAGCGAGGCCAACGCCAACCCCAAGGATCCTGCGAACTGGCCTGACGGCGTCTGGACCCTGCCGCCGCAGCTTGCCGGCAATCCTGATGCCGCCACCAAGGCAAAGCTGCAGGCCATCGGCGAAAGCGACCGCATGACCCTGCTGTTCCGCAAGCGCCCCTGAATTGGAGCCCGGCCACGGTTGAATTGCAAGGGCAGGGGCCTTAGGTCCCTCCCATGACCGAGATCTCCGTCGCCGCCCTGCAACTCGCCCTCTCCGGGGGCGAGGCCGAGAACATCGCCGCTACTGCCGCGCTGGTGGAAGAGGCGGCGCGTAGCGGCGCGCAGATCGTGCTGCCGCCGGAGCTTTTTGCCGGACCCTACTTCTGCAAGGTCGAGGACGAGGTGCTGTTCGGCATGGCCTATCCGCTCGATGCGGACCCGTCGGTGCGCGAGATGAAGAAGCTCGCCAAGGCGCACGGCATCGCCATCCCGACCAGCTTTTTTGAGCGCGACGGGCACCACTACTACAATACGCTGGCGATGATCGGCCCGGACGGCGAGGTCATGGGCATCTATCGCAAGAGCCACATCCCCGATGGCCCCGGCTACGAGGAGAAGTACTACTTCCGCCCTGGAAACACTGGCTTCAAGGTGTGGGACGTGTTCGGCACGCGCATCGGCGTGGGCGTGTGCTGGGACCAGTGGTATCCCGAATGCGCCCGCGCGATGGCGCTGATGGGGGCGGAACTGCTGTTCTACCCCACCGCCATCGGCAGCGAACCTTATGATGCCGATCTCGACACCAGCCGCATGTGGCGCCGCGCGATGATCGGCCATGCGGTATCGAACTGCATGCCGGTAATCGCCGCCAATCGCATCGGGACGGAAGACGGCCAGCGCTTCTACGGGCACAGCTTCATCTCTGACGAATGGGGCGACTACCTTGCGGAATATGGTGCGAGCGAGACCGGCGTGCTTTACGCGACGATCGATCTGAAACGCGCCGCCACCCACCGTGCCGGCATGGGCTTCTTCCGCGATCGCCGCCCGCAGCTTTATGGCCGGCTCGCCGAGGACATCTGAGCCTGCATCGCTACATCGTCGCGCTCGGTTCGAACCAGCGCCACCCGCGCCATGGCGGTCCTTCGGCGATCCTGTGGGCTGCGCTCGTTGAACTGGGGCGGCGCAACTGTAGGATCGATGCGGTATCGCCGACGATCCGCAGCAGGCCGATCGGACCTTCGCAGCGCGTCTATTGCAACGGTGCCGCGCTGATCTCGACCGATCTTGAGCCGCTCGCCTTGCTGGACGAATTGCAAGCGGTGGAAACCGCATTCGGACGCCGCCGCCAAGGCCAGCGCTGGCGATCTCGCACGCTCGATCTCGATATCGTGCTGTGGTCCGGCGGGTGCTGGGGTGATGAGGATCTGACCATCCCGCACCCTGAATTCCGCAACCGCGACTTCGTGCTCGCGCCAGCCGCCACGATTGCCCCGGACTGGCGCGACCCGATCTCCGGCCTGACCTTGCGCCAGTTGCGCCACCGTCTCGCCAAAGGCTTGACCCGTCCGCCCCTGCCCCCTAGGTGACGCGCCACGCCTCGCGCACAATTGCGCATCCGGGCGGGCCCATAGCTCAGTCGGTAGAGCAACTGACTTTTAATCAGTAGGTCGCTGGTTCGAACCCAGCTGGGCTCACCATCCTTTATCCCCGCTGCAGTCAGTCCGCTGGTGCGGCGTCCGAATGGCGGACGACCAGTTCGAAGGGGAGCTGTTCGTGCATGGGCGCGGGTTCGGCGGATTGGCGAATATCCTGGGCGAGGCCGACAAGGGCCCGGCGCGCCATTTCGGCAATGGGCTGGCGGATCGTGGTGATCTCTGGCCAGACGGTGCGGGCCATTGCTGAATCGTCGAAGCCACAGACCGATAGATCGCGCGGCACGTCGAGGCCGTTGCGGTGGGCCGCGGCGATCACGGCGGCGGCCATGTCGTCGTTGCTGGCGAAGATCGCGGTCGGACGCGGGGTCAAGGACAGCAGAGCAGCGGCTGCGTCGAGTCCGGAACGATAGGTGAAATCTCCGGACGCGCGCAGGGCGGGATCTTCGGGCAGGCCTGCTTCGCGCAGCGCGCCGAGATAGCCGGCTTCGCGCAGGGCGCTGGCGG
>JBKBUD010000025.1:0-30664 GCA_046290865.1 Novosphingobium sp.
CGCCACAGCGCTGCCCGCCCTGCCGGATCGCTGTTGGTCATGGTACAGCCATCCAGCCAGTGTTGCCGATTCGTCGGGCGTTCGTGATAGAGCTGGAACACGTTCCGGAAATCGAGCGTCAGGTTGGCACCGCGAAAGCAGATCGGCTCCAGCCGCGTACGCATCGTATTGACCGCGTCGTAGTTCCGCACGCCTGTCGTAGGCTGGGCCTTGCCGATCACCACCGGCACGGTCGCATCGACGACCGTGTAGCCCCAGGTATGGCAACCCGCTGCCAGGCCGTCCCATTCGTGCAGCCCGCGTTCGACGATCGTGATCCGGGCAAAGTTCGCGCCGCCCGTCCTGATGTGCTCGGCCGCGGCCTGCAAAGTCGGATAGCGCTTGCCCGCAATCGCCGGCCGCGAAGGTGCGACGACCAGTTCGAGATCGTGCATCTTCGCGCGGGGGTGGAAACGGTAAGGCCCCATCACGCGCGCCTGCATCGTCGGATCGCGCGGGATGGCACGGAACCAGACCTCCGCCCCGCCTTGCGCGCTGTCGACCATGTTGCGCCCGTCGTGGATCAGTTCGGCCCACCACCCGAAGGCCGACCGCGTGACTCCGGCGGCATCGCGATAGCGCCAGACCGTCGGATGCTCGATCCGCGCAGTCTGGCCTTCGAAATGCACTTCCACTGCTTCGAGGCCGAGGTTGGTGAGACAATCGCCGCGATCATTGGCCCCTGCCGCCACGCCGACCACGATCCGGTCGACATAGACCTGCCCCGGAGGCACCAGCAGCCGCATTGCAGGCTTGGCCGTGGTCCGCACCGGATCGACCGGCACTGCGCCAAAGCCCGAGCCAGCCAGTCCATTCCAGTTGGGGCCGGGCGAGAGCGATACCATCGCACCACGCGCCTGCGCCGCCGCAAGTCGCTCCATCTCCGCAAGCGCACCCGCAGGGCCGCGCCCGCCGGGACTTGCCAGCAGTTCCCTTGCAGGAGGGGCGACACTCACCAGCAGTGCGGCAACCATCTCGCGACGACTGAGACGGAAAGAGCCGCCAGCGGATGCGTCCGGAGCTTCAAGATCGACCATGGCCTGCACCTCATTGCGCCGACCGTGATAGCGACATGGGCAACCGCGTGGGTCAAGTCCGCGGCACCCGTGCGATCACGGTCACGCCCTTGTCAGGCTGACCAAGTTGCCCGCTGCTGAACGAACCGTTGTTCGGTAGGCGTCAGGGCATGGTCAGTGCCACGTCCGCAACCGTCCTCCGAGCAGCGCCTCGAGCACCGCAGGATGCAAAGGCTCGGTCAGTCGCAGGCTGACTTGAAACCCTCCGCTCTGCTCGACGACTGCGGCGCGCGATTCCAGGCCGGGAAAAGTCAGCCAGACCGTAGTGCCGACCAGCGGATTCTCCATGCAATCGATCTGCGCGGTCATGCAGGAAAGCGACCTGACATTAACCTTGGCCCGGAACACCCCCGTCGGTAGCTCGCGAGCAGGAGCGCAGGTTCAGGCTGGCCCGACTGCAGAACCGGTTGCGTCTGAAAGTTCCGATCAAGCCACATCGACGTTCTCCAGTCGCGTTGCGTTAACGCTAGAGGAGAACGGTCGCCTGAACTTGTTTTTCAGCCTCCCTCGGCGTCCTTCGCGGCCGTGGTTGCAGAATTCACTCCGGCAGCTGCCATTGGCCCCTTCCCGCTCACCAGCGGCTTGGCGCCATCGCCCACGATTATGAATGCCGCCCAGTAGAACGGATGCGACGTGTTGGGATCGTCCATCAGCTTTTCCTGCGCACCCTCCAGCGCATTGGCCAATTCCTGCCCTGGCTGCGAATCAATCACGCCGCCGATCAGGCGCTTGGTCGCGTCGAAGTCGTCCGGCACCGGCCAGTGGCTGGCGATGACCGAGCGCGCACCTGCTCCGACGAAGGCGCGCACCAGCCCGTCCAGCGCATAGTTGCCACCGGTGGTCACGCCCGCCTCGCGACTTGCCGCCACCGTCGCCATGCCCGCCGTATCGCAAGCCGAGAGGATCACGAGGTCGGCGTTGAGCTTGAGATCGAAAATCTCCCGGAAGCTCAGCAATCCGTCCGAACCCATGTCCCCGAAGCTCGTCACCAGCGCCGGGCGCGCCGGGCAATCGGCGCGCGGCGCGGTTACCAGACCGTGCGTCGCAAAGTGCAGCACCCGGTACTGGTCGAGATCACCTTGCGACAGCAGGGCACTGTCGCTGAAGGCGGCGTCGGTCTTCACCGCACTGCCACCAAGGCTGAGCTTCTGCTGCGCGAACAGCAGTTCGTCGGCCGAAATCGGATTCTGCCACGTTGCCAGCGGCCAATCGCACTCGTCGGCGACCGCCGTCACCGGCCGCGCTGCCGGTTTGGCATTGTGGCCGAGGCCGAGATAATTCCGCGACGCAGTCGATGCCGCCAGCTTGCGGATATCGAGGAACCCGCGCGGACTCACCGCGATCGACACCTCGCGCCCCCGCCCGAGCCATTCGACTCCGGTAAAGTCGAAGGCATCGCCATCGGGGCTCTCCATCCGCTTCTTGTATTCGGCAATGCCCTTGTCGCCGGTCACCAGCACGGTCGGCGGCAGTTGCAGCATCGCACCGTCGGGCTCGAAGATCAGGTGCCGCGTGGCCGGAAGCAGGTCCTCGACCTGGCCGAACAGGGTCTTGTAGAGCGCTCGCGACTTGTCGAGATCGAACGGATAGTTGACCTGCTGCCCGTTCTCGACCTTCACGATCGTATCCCGGATCTCGCGAACCTGCCTCGCCATGTCGGCAGGCGAAAGCCCGAGGTCCACCACGCGCCCGGTACTTGCGGTGGCAAACAGGCCATAGACCCGCTCACCGACGACCATCAGCTTGTAGTAGGATTCGCCCGCCTTGAGGGCCGATTGCAGTTCGCTCAAGTCGACGCTGCGCGGTGCCAGCACGTTGTAGCGCGGGAACGCTGCCAGCTTGCTGACCAGCGCCGTCTGGTCGCGGCGAAGCGAGGCGAGGTTGTCCTGGGCCGATTGCAGCGCTGCAGTCTGCTTTGCATCGGGCGCCGCGACGGCCGAGAGTTGCTCGACCAGTGCCTCGGTCCGGGCAATGTCACGCGTCCGGGCCAGCGAAAGACGGAACAGCGCCGCAGCCTCGTCATTGCCTTCCGACATCTGTCGCGCCAGCACGGCCTGTGTCTGCGCGACACCGGGGCGCTGCAACACCTGCGATGCGGCAAACGTAGCCTTCGCGCTGTCCGCTCCACCGCTCTTTGCAAGCAGGCCGAAGTACGGCCCGAGCAATTCTCGCAACGTTGTCCCGGCGTCGGGCACGGCAAGACTGTCCTCCACCACCTTGCCGTAGAGCGCCAGCGCTCCTGCCTCATCGCCCGAACGCCCCAGCCACGCGGCCTTGCGGGCCTGTGCCGCAAGCAAGGCAGGCGATTGCGGGAATGAAGCGCCGATCAAAGCAATGGCCCGGTCGAACGCCGCGCCGCTGTCAGCCTTGCGGCCCTGCGCCTCGGCCAGCAGGGCCAGCTCGATCTGGATTTCCGAACGCAGCCATCCCGCCGATGCGACGCGACCACCACGCACCGCCTCCAGACGACGCCCTGCCCCCTCGAAGCCCCTGATCGCCTCATCATATCGGCCCTGCAAACGGGCAGCGGTTGCCTTGAGCGCATCCGCCTGCGCATCGAGAATTTCGGCACGCTCGGTATCGCTGAGGCCCGGATCGACCGCACCCAGTCGCTTGAGCGCTGAACTCTCGCGGTTGATCTGCTCGGCCAGCGGCATGTTGATCAGCCCGGCTTCGAGGCTGCCACGGTCATAGACATCGCCGATGGCATTTACCGGCGTAGCCAGTTCCTTGAGCGCGCCTGCAGGCTTGCGCTGGTTCAGCCGGTTGATCGCGCGATAGTTGCGGATCAAGCGCTGCGTCACGCCGTCCCCCCGCGCCATGGCTGCGCCAGCCTGCGTCAACAGGCGGTCGGCGGCCGTAAAGTTGCCGAGGTTGGATTGCTGCAGCGCCTGGTTCGCCAGGGCCTCGGCAAGCCCCGCTGAACCGGAACTGCGATCGCGGTTGGCCAGCGCCTCGAAGAACTCCGAGGATTCGGCAAAGCGCCCGCCGTTGTTGCGGAGGTATCCTTCATCACGGGCACCAAGTCGGTCAAGTTGGCCTGCCTGGACCCGGGCAAACGCCGCCGGATCGCTGACTTCAGTCGTTGCCACGCGGACTTCGCCGGCAACCGGAGCATCGGTGACCACGCTGGCAAGAGCGAGACGCAGTGCAGGATCATAGCCCGCAAGACCCTCGACGAAATAGGTCGTCCCGCCCCGCTTTACCGCATAGCGCTTGTATTCGACGTTGGCGGCCTGATCGCGGCAGTTTACGGCGTTGACGCGGCCCAGAGCCTCGATTGTCACCGCGCCGTCGCCACCGCAGGCCAAGGTCACGCCGGGCAGCCCGGTCGGTTCGCTCCCCATCGCCACATCGCGTCGCACCGCGATCAACGTACCGACCGCGCCCGAAGCGTCGCGGCAGCTCAACCGGTAGCTCCTGTCGAAAATCCCGCCGAGCCGCTTGTCGAGCGGGGCGTTCTGGGCCGTGCAGGTCACGCCGGAACTGCCAACGCGGAACGAGTTGCGGATGGACAAGGGCTGCTCGCCTTCGGCGGCCAGCGCCGGGATGGCCGAAGCGATCATGCCAGCTACCAGAGATACCCGCCCGAGCAGGAGACCGCGCCGCAGCGCATTCGTCGAAACGTTTTGGCGGGCGTTCACTGGTCGTCTCCTTCCGCGCTGTTTTCGTTGACCACCGACCCAATCAGCGCGGGATTGCCGCTGCCTGCAACGGGTTGCTCGATCTGCGACAGCGGTTCGAGTGGCCTGCTGTCGATGAGCTGTGGCGGGGGCGCAATCGGGCTTGATGCCGCCTGTTCGCCTTCGCTCGCCTCATCCTGCTGCGCAGGCGGCGTCTCGTCGTCGCCACTGTCGCTGGTTGGCGCCGCCGGCTCTTCGGTGAAGGTTGGCGTGGACCCCAGCGTCTGGTTCGAAATGATCTCGATCTGGCCCGATATCTGCCCGATCGTGTCCGGCCCCTCCGGCATTACCGAACAGGCAAGGGCACTCAGCAGGCAGCCATTGATCTGGCTCTCGGCCGTGTAAGCTGCAAAGTTCGCGCCCGGATCATTGACGACCAGATCATGTACCGCAAAGCCGGAGACGACCCCCGTTGGCGTCTGGAACGCACCGTTGACGACTATCGAGATCGAGCCGGGGGTGGCGTTGGTTGGCGCTGTCACGTCCACGAGATCGAAGCTCGCAAGGAAGCCTGCGGGATTCAGTGTCGTGCCCGTATTCTGGATGTAGAGCGTACCGGTCGGGAACAGGTCCAGCCCAAGCGCCCGCAGCACACCGTCAGGGCGCTGCATCGCCGCCGGAGCGTTCAGTTCCGCAATCCGCCCCGCATAGAGCGGATCGGCAGCCAGCTTGTCCAGAATGCTCCCCGCAGCTACGTGGATATTGGCCGCGTTGATCTCGACCACGCCGCCGAGCGGTGCGCCGGTCGCCTGCTGACTAGCGGAGGTCAGGCTGATTCCGCCGGTCGCGGCGTCGAGTTCGAATCTTCCAGTGGTAAACTCGAGGATGTTCGACTGCGCGAAGCCTGTCCCGTTGATCGTCCCCACCACGCGGATCGCACCTCCCGGCGTCTGCGTCTGCAGATTGCCCGAGGCAATGATGATCTTGCCCGCCGTCCCGGCGACGATGCTCGATCCGATTGCTCCGCCAGCGGTCAGCGTGAGGTTGCCGATCAGCATATCCGTCGCGTTGGCAGACTGGTCGACCGCCGCGATCGTCAGTTCGCCGGTCGAGACGAGCCCGAGTTCGGCATTGCTCAAGGCATAGCCGCTACCCGTCAGCCCGTCGCCGACAAGCGCCGTGCTGCCGGAGTTCGAGATCAGGTCGACAAAGCCGGTTTCCGTCGTGCGCAGGCCCGACAGGATCGGCTGCCCGTTCGTATTGGTGGCCGAGCCGTTGTCGATTATTGCAATGTCGGAAGAGACGATGTGGATGTCATTGGCAAGCCAGCGCTGGCCGACGGTAACAAGGCCGCCAGACTGCACCTCGATGCCCGAGAAGGACCGCATGCCGGCAGCGGTGAAGTTCCCGCCCGCCGAAGCAATGATGCGACCGGCTACGGCACCGCCGTTGATGTTGACGTTTCCACCCGTCTGCACGGGAGTAGCCGCAAACAGGGCGTTGTAGTTGATACTGCCAGGTACGGCCGAAGTGACGGGAATCATTGACGAATTTGCGATGAGCAGGCGGCCGGTCGCATTGCTGATCTGGTTCGTCTGCGGATCGAATACCGCGCCCGCGAGCGCCGCTTGCACCGAGACGTTGCCATTCGACAAAAGGACAAGGTCGCGTCCGCGAACCGTGCCAAGCGACAATCCGCCCGCACCGCTTGCAAGGATGTCCGACGGCGTGAACAGCGCCGAGGCCGAGATCGATCCGTTGCGCGAGAACAGTTCAATTCGGTCGGACTGCGCCTGCAGGTTGCCGAAGTTCATGCTGCCATTGCTGGTCACGCCAATGCGCCCTCCAGCAAAGACGTTGCCAGTCGTAACCGTAGTGCCTGCCGCAATCCGGAGCGTGCCGACACTGGAATTGTTCACGATCGTCACAGCGCCGGTCAGCGCAACCGGCGTCGCGGCATAGACCAGCTCCTTGTCGAAACCGGTTGCCGTCTGCCCGAGCGACTGCATCGAACTGTTGGCGATGAGGACGCGATTTACAGCGTTCAGGCTCGCCACCGAAAGGTCGCCGACGGAGCCCAGCAGAACATCGAACCCGGCCACGCCCCCCGTCGTCAGTCCCCCACCCGAGGCGACACGAATGTCGCCGCTCGAGGAGAGACTGCCGGTGCTGACATTGCCCGCAGAGGTGATCGAGATCAGCCCCGCTCCGGTAGCCGTCGGTGTGCCCGTGCCTGCCGAGAGTTGCCCCAGAGTTAGGCTTCCGCCCCCCGAGAGTCTCAGAGAGTTGGAAACACTGACATTGCCGGTGTTCAGCGAGCCACCGGCAGTTGCTGTCAGGCTTCCCGAGCCGGAAGCATTGGTGATCCGGATCGCGCCGCCAGTCGCCACCGGTGCTGCGGCGAACACCAGTTCCTTGTCGAAGCCCGCAGGCGTATTGCCCAACGATGCCATCGAGGCGTTGGCGATGAGCGTCCTGTTGACCACCGAAAGGCTGTCGATCGTCGCGCTCGTGCCCGCAAGCAGCAGCGTGTCATAGGCGCTGACAAACCCGGTCGTCAGGCTGCCGGCTGCGGCAATGCCGACGTCGGAAGCTGCAGACACGTTCCCCGTCAACACGTTACCGCCCGAACGGATGCCGATCGAGTAAAGATCGCCATTCGCTCCCGAGGACGTCCCGGTGCCGGCCGCCAGGTTGCCGGTGTTGACGTTGCTGGCCGATTGCACGGTGATCGAAGTTGCAGCGGTAAGGTTGCCGACTGCGGCAACTGCCTGCGAGGTCAGATCGATGGAATCGCCCGACGTGACATCGCCGAGGGTCAAAGAACCGCCCGCGGTCACGTCCACCGCACCCAATGCAAACAGCGAACCCAGATCGATCCGGCCACCCGCCTGCAAGGTCAGGGCCCCCTGGGTCGACAGGTTGGCGTATCCGACAATGTCCTGCAGCGAGGACAGGCTGAGCGAACTCGTGCCGGTCAGCGTACCGATCGTTGTCGGCGCTGTGGTGGGGAGCACCCAGTTCCGGGCGTTGATCGCCACATTCACCGCCGTCAGCGAAGACTGATCCAGCAGGATTGAGAAGGCATTTGGCGTAGAGAAGGACAGGCTGCCAGAAAGGTTCGCCGTCGAATTGGTCAGCGAGACGAAGTCGGCAAAGCCCCCGGCTGTCGCCCCGTCGGCGAGCACCGAGAACGACAGGTTCGTGCCGCTCAGGCTGCTGTTCACCATCTCGAAGTCGATGGCGTCGCCCACCACGGTACCAATTCCGGCAACAGCGCCGGTACCGCCCGCTGCAATGGCGCTGAAGTTCAGGTCGCCTGCTGTCAGGCTGCCACGCTGCGTCGGCTGCTGGAAGCGGTTCGTCACCACTAGCGCTGCGCCCGACACCTGATTCACGCTGACAGTGTTGCCGACAGTGGCACCGCCACCGACACCTTGCGCCGATCCGCTGCCGCCGTTGCCGCCCTGCGCGTGCGCATTGAAGCTGCCAGTGCCGGTCACGGTGACCTGGCTACCTCTGACGAGCAAGGTCGAACCGCCTGCCGTCCCGTTCCCGCCTGCACCGCCGGTGCCGGTCGAAACGTCACCGTTGCCGCCGTCTCCGCCAACGCCCGAGGCTATGCTGAGGATGCTGCCGTATGTCCCGGATCCGGTGTTTACCGCCCCGGTATCAAGCCCGCTTGCCGTGCCGATCTGGATGGAGCCGCCAAGGCCGGCGCCGCCGACACCACCGGTCAGACCATCGCCACCCCCACCGCCATCACCGCTGGCGCTGGCCTGAACCGCGACGATCTGCATCCGGCCATTGCCAGCTGTCCCCAAGACGGCAACAGAGCCCGCAGTGCCGCTGCCTCCCGCGCCGCCAGTTCCGGTCGGCGTCGCGGCGAGGCCTCCGAAGCCGCCGAAGCCGCCGAAGGCCGAGGATTCGGCCGTCAGGGTGTTGATCGTGACGAGGCTGCCGCCTTCGATCGCACTGTTCGCATAGACTTCGAGTCCGCCGCCTTCGCCTGCACCGCCGGCCCCTCCGAACTGGCCATAGCCACCGAAACCGTCGGCCGTCGCGATGACCTGGTCCAGCGACAGGGTGCCCTGACGTGCCGAGATCCCGACAAAGCCAGCGGTTCCGCGGCCCCCCTGGAAACCATCACCACCAGTGCCTTCGGCCGTTACGAAAGTGATGCCGCCAACGGTGATGCTGCCATTGTTACCAAGGGCCGTTGGGGTGCCCACCGTCAGCAGGGCCTGACCGCCCGTGCCGATGCCGCCCGCTCCACTGGCGCCGTCCAGGAAGCCCGCCCCGCCGAAGCCGCTGGCCTCAATGGTCGTGCCGCCATCGATCGTCATTGCGCCGCCATCGCTATACAGGCGACTGATGCCTCCGGTGCCGTTGCCACCGCTTGCTCCCACATCGCGGCCACTACCGCCGGTGCCATCCGAATAGAGGCTTACAGTGCCAGATACCGCTGCGCTGCTGGTTCCCGAGGTTATGAACGATGCGTTGCCGCCTGTGCCATTGCCACCAGCGAGCGACGTGAATTGGTCGCCCCCTTCACCGCTTGCCGTTATGGTGACGGAATCCGCTGTCAGGGAAAGACCCGAGCGGAGATGCGCAATCGCGATGCCGCCGGTTGCATTCCCGCCGGCCGCGCCGAATGAACCGCCTCCTACCGCAAATGCGGAAAGGTTCAGCCCACCGATGATCGAGACGCTGTTTCCGGAGGTTGCCCCACCGGACCCGAAATTGATCGAACCGCCTTGAGCCACGCCGCCTGCCGCAGTGCAGGTGATTCCGCACGTTCCGCTGTTCCCGCCGGTCGCATCGGCGCTGACGCTGATGCCGTCGGTTACGCTCAGTCTGCTTCCGCCGTGATCGAACGACATGAAGATCGAGCCGCCCGTGGCCGCACCACCATTTCCGCCAGCGCCTTGCGTCAGACCCTCGCCGCCATTGCCGCCAGCCCCACCCTGCGCTCCGGCGCTGATCGTAGCGAAGCCCAGCGAATAGCCACCAACCCCGGTGCCGCCCGACGAGGCAAACGAATTGACGTTGATCTGCCCTCCCTGTGCCGCGCCGCCGTTACCGCCCTGGTCGCCGTTGGGGGTGTTCATCGTGCCGGTTGCACCGGCTCCACCGACGCCCGAGGCATTGGCCGAAAGCTGGCTCACGCTGATCCTGCCGCCATCGACTGCGGCGTTGAGGTTGATCGTGCCACCTCGCCCAGTGCCACCGCTGCCACCGACACTGCCCAGCGTCGAAGCGATGGAACCGGTTCCGCCACGTCCGACCGTGCTGATTGCGAAGTCGGTCGTCGTGATCAGCGTCGGCGCCGTCAGTGCTGCGTTGGCATTCACGGTGATCGTTCCGCCACGACCATTGCCGCCGCTGCCACTGGAAAATGGCGCGCTGCCTACGCCCTCGGAGAACAAGTTGATTCCCGCCAAGGCATCGACCGTCGAACTCCCGGCCGAGAGCGTGATACTTCCCCCCTGCCCGTTGGCCGGGCCGTATCCGGTACCGGCATAACCGGTGGCTTCGAAGGTCACGTTGCCAGTCTGGCTCAGGTGAAGCGTGCTGCGCGTCGCGTTGAGCGAGATAGTGCCGCCGGTAGCGGCGCCAGCCGTGCCCACACCAGAAAAGCTGCTGGAGGTGCCTCCAGAACCGATCGCCCCGATGTAGGAAATGCCGTCGATCGCGAGAGTCGCATCCGTGATACCGAGCTCGACTGTGCCACCAAGGCCTGCTCCAGCGTCGATGCCGTCGCCGCCATATCCCTCAGCCACAAGCGACAGCGCAGCGCTTCCGGACAACTGGCCGCCGGTCATCGTTATGCGTGCGGTGCCGCCCGTACCTGTACCCGCAGCACCTGTGCCACTGGACGAGGCGCCACCGCGTCCGGTGGCCGCGACCGAGATCGCCCCAGTCGCCGAAAGCTGCCCTGTGGCAGACGCGCGCAACTGCGCCAGACCACCGGTACCGGCACCAGCAGCAGCGGAGCCGAACTGAGGGCCACCGCTGCCGTTGGCAGTCATGAACAGATCTGTGGTCTGGATGGTGCCGCCGTTGGCGAATGCGTCTACGTTACCGCCCGTCGCCGCACCTGCGGGGGTTGTTCCGCTGGCGGGGGAGCCGACGGCGTTGGCCGTCAGCGAGATGCCGTCGTTACTGGCAAGGACGCCGCCGTTTCGCGCCTCTGCAGACACGAAACCGCCGGTTGCGGCTTGGGTCGCACCTGTTCCCAACGAGCCAGACGCTCCCGCCGTTGCATTGAGGAAGCCATTGATCGTGATGTCAGTGGTGTCGGCCAGAAGATTGATCGAGCCGCCGTTTACAGTTCCCGAAACGCCCGCCGAACCGGTGCCGCTGCTGCCGAGGGCAGACGCCTCAAGACGGGCCAGTCCGTTGACCGTGATGCCCGTTCCCGAGGTCGCGCGGGCTTGGACGGAGATCGACCCGCCAAGCGCCGACCCGCCGCTGGTGGCGCCGTCCCCGCCACTTGCATCGACAAGGCCGGTGAGACTCTGGAACGAAAGCTGTGTCGCATCGAGGGTAAAGATGCTGACTTGGCCGCCGGTGGCATTCCCACCGGCCGCAGTGGCAGAATGACCTGCGGTAGCGTGCGCAGACAAGACCGAACCACTGCCGATCGTTATCGCGGAATCGCCATTGGCCCTGATTGCGGCAAGTCCGCCGAAAGCGCTGCCTCCATCCCGCGCGCACGTGACGCAGCCGTTGCCGTCATAGCCGCGCCCGGATGCGTCGAGCAAAGCGCTCCCGAGGATATTGACCTGTGATCCACCCGTCCCGGTCGAGAGAATCCATGCCGTGCCTCCCGTACCCGAGCCGGAGCCGGTGCCGACGCTTTGCGCCTGACCGCCAAAGCCAATGGCGTCGAGCTGGGCATCGCCGCCGATACTGATCTGTCCGCCATTGTTCGCCTGGATCTTCGCGAACCCGGCCTGCGCGTCGCCGGCGTTCGTGCCGGGTGAGATCGCAGGTGCGCCATACGCGTTGGCACTCAGATGAACGTCACCTGCGACATCGATCGTGCCGCCATCGGTGGCGTAGAGCTCGGCCTGGCCTCCAGCAGCAGGGACCGTAGCGCTCGTACCGCTGTGGTCGGCATAGAATTCGACATTGCCGGCAAAATTGACCTGTCCACCGGCATTCGCGAAGACGCTGACATCACCGCGCGAAGAGCTGACAAAGACGTTCGATGCGAAATCGAGACCAGCGCTGCTGGTAGACCCCAGCTGGACCTGGCCGGTGGTCCGGGCCACAAAATTGGACGTGATGTCGGCATCCCCGCCGGTGATGCCGGCAAGCCCGGTGCCACCACCGGTTGATGCAAAGTTCTGGGCGTTGCCGCCGACGACGTTGTTTCCGGCCGACAGGACGATGGTATTGCCGATGACATCGGCGGCGCCCGCAATATCAAAGCCGAGCGTACTGCCGGCACCGATTGTCATGGTTATCGCATCGTTCTTCGGCACCGCGACCATGTAGATGCGGTGGAAGAAGGCCGGATCGGATGCGGCCGGTCCGGTAATGCTCCCGTTGTTCGAGACGACAGCGCCAGTCGCGCTCGTGCCGGAATCCACCTGGATATCGAACAGACCGCTCGGTGAGAACGTGATCGTCGCGGCGTCGGCGGCGACGAGTGCCGCAGAGCCGTTGACGTTGATCGTGCCGTTGTTCGTGACCGAGGGGGCGACCATGGCGATGTAGGAGCCATCGGCAGTTGCCCCCAATTGGGCCCCTGCGTTCACAATGATCTGCGAACCGGCAACGGTGGCGGGTTTGAAGACGTAGGAGCCGCTCGTGTCGAAGCTGCCATCGGTCGCGTTGTAGGTCAGGTCCGACGTTGTCAGGACGAGATTGCCCACGTCGAATACCGACGATGCGCCGATCAGGATGCCGCCGGGGCTGTAGAAGAACACCGTACCGCCGGGCGTTGACCCACCGGCCGCGCTTTGCAAGCGCGAGACCACCGTTCCGTCGAACTGGATCGGTCGGGTCGAACCCGACGGGACAATCCGGTTGAGCACGGTGAAGTTGCTGTTCGACGCCGGGTTGTTGGTGAACGTCGCGGTCGTGCCGGAGTTCTGGAATATGATCGGCCCGCCGGTTGCGGCGGTGTCGTTCGGCGTCCAGTTTATCACAGCGCTCGGGCTGGAAACGGTAATCGCGGTCGTCGTCGGCCCGGTACTGATCGTGACCGAGCCGAACGTCGAAGTCGGCGTGCCCTGGAACGACTGCGCGTGCAGTGACGGAGCGGCAGCGACTAGCGCAGTCGCCAGTGCAAGGCCGGATGCTGAAACGAGCTGCCGACGAGTGACGGGGATCTGGGCGCGCATCAGAAGCTCCTCCACGGCAGTAGCCGTGTGGTCAGGGTCACGAGAAAACGGGGTTTGGAGCGGCTTGCCTGAAGACCGACCTTCTCGAGCGGGACGGCCAGCGTTGCCTCGAGGCGGAAGCGGGAGCCGATCTCGGAGCGGACGCCGCCACCGGCCGAGGTAAGACGCTCGGATCCGGGAACTCCCTTGTTCCAGACCCAGGCCGCATCGGCAAAGACGAAGGGCTGTATCCGGATGTCGCGGCTGCTGCCGAAAGGCAGGCGGGGCCCGCGCAGCTCGGCTGTACCTCCGACCGCGCTGTCACCAATCAGTTCGCCCGGATCATAGCCGCGCCCGACGGTGAAGTTGCCCGCAGAGAATTCCTCGAAGCTGTAAAGCGGCTTGAATGCATATTGCGCGCGCGGAGCAAGCAGGAACGACACCCGACCGGCGGCGCGTTCGTACTCGGTCTGCCAGCGCACCACAGTAGCAGTCGGCGATCCGTCGGCGCGGCTGGCTGGAACTGCGGTTGCACAGGCAGGGCCAGCGCATGGCGTTGTCGCATCGAGGATCGACAGACCCTGCCGCAGTTCGAGCGCCGATGATACACGCCATCGCGGCGTGGCATGGTTCGTGTCAACGGCATCGAGATCAAGCCTGCTCCATGCCACACGGATCTTGTCGCGCGTCAGCGGCGCAATGAGATCGACATCCTGGTTCACCAGATCGAAGCCGCCACTCAACCAGAGATTGCGCGAGATTGAACGCTGTAGAGGGTAGCGTGCGTAGAGGCTGGCGTAGAGCGTGCGCGCAGCAAGCGTCACGTTGGCCGGGAGCCCGGCGACATCGGGCTTGGTCCAGGCATAAGTGAGCTGGCCACCGACGATCAGCCCCTTGGATCCGGGCCGGAATTCGTGGGAACCCTGCAGGATGTGCTGTTCGCTGAAGTCCGACGTGGCATAATACGACAGCGTGGTTGCGTCCCCCATCCCAGTCAGGCCGAACAACTGGGCACGGATCTGCCCGCCGAATCGGCCGGTCGCCTCGGACGAAAGATTCTGCACGGTAAGGTCGACCGCGTACGGCTCGCGCAGCACGCTCACCTCGGCCACGAGATCGCCAGCGCCGGTCCCGGCAGGCTTCAACGTGAGCTGGACGTTGTAGCCCGGCAGATCGCGCGCCAGAAGCAGGTAGCGCTCCGCCCGACGCTGGTTGAACACTTCGTCGCCGGTCAACGCGCCGAGGTATTGCTGCAGCTTCTTCTCGGCTCCGCGCGTCTCGCCGCGGGCGCGAACAGCCGCAATCCGGGCATAGATCACCTCCATCCGGATATGGCCGTTCTCGATCTTCTGGGTCGGCACCTGAACCGCCGCGAGATAGCCCTTGTTGCGCAGCATCGTGCCTGCAGCATCGCGGATTTCGCACAGGACGGATATCGGCTGTGCGGTGCCGACCAGCGGCTTCCAGGTCTCGCCCAATTCATCGGGCGAGACTTCCTTCAGCCCGTTGAACGTCACATCCCCGATCGTCACCTTGATGTCCGCGTACTGCGGATCATCGAGCGGACAAGGGGAACGCTCCACGCCACCCTTGATCGACAGGCGCGATGGAGCGGCAGGGGCTTGGCCGGTTATGCCGCGCAACTCGTCGCGCGACGGTGGATTCACCACCTGCCCCGGGAGAGCCTGCGCCGAGGCCGTCCCCGGAAGCGCCGCAAACGCAAGCGTTGCGAAACCTGCTGCACCTGACAGCAAGCCTCCCGCGCGCGAATTCCTGAACCTCATTTGCAATTGCCCCCGTCGGAAAATCCACGACGCGGCCCGAAGCTTTTATGTTTATGTTGCGTTCATGTTAGCAGCAAATGTTTTTGCTGCAATGTTGCTCAACCATGTTTTGCACGAGGTGCAAACCTGCAAATGCTTGGTTCTGGAGCAAAAATGGCGATCCCTGGAGGAATCGCCATATGGTTTACGTCAGGCTCGATCGGTCAAGCAGCTACGCCGTGGCAGTGCTTGTACTTCTGACCGGAGCCGCATGGGCACGGAGCATTCCGGCTGATGCCCTGGCCTGCAAACGGATCGGTGCCGAGCGCCGCAGCGGTCAGCGTTCCGCCAGCCTGCGGAGGCAGGGCTCCGAACATCGCAGGTGCTGCAGCTAGCGGGGCAGCATCGTTCTCGCCCGTGAACGGATCGATGTGGCTGGTGAGGAAGTCCGGCAACTCTGGCAGTTGGAAGTCGTCAGCCGGACGGAGGCGGATTTCGCTGGTCATCAAGATGCGCGTGACGTCCTCGCGGATCGCATCGAGCATCTTTTCGAAGAGGCCGAACGCTTCCTGCTTGTATTCGTTGATCGGCGTCTTCTGCGCATAGGCGCGCAGGAATACGACCTGGCGCAGCGCGTCGAGCGTAGCGAGGTGTTCCTTCCAGTGGTGGTCCAACCGCTCGAGCAGGATCGACTTCTCGAGACTGCGCCAAGCGCTTGCCTCGACCTCGGCGACCTTGCGGTCCATGTGCTCGTCGGCCAGAGTCTGGACGCGCTCTTCGATCGTGTCAGGCTCGATCGCCTCTTCCTGCATCCAGTCCTCGAGCGGAATTTCCATTCCGAGAACGTCGCGCACGCGTGACTTGAGCGCTTCGACGTCCCACTGCTCCGGATAGGAACCCGGAGGGCAGGCGTCGCCGACGATGGCATTGACGGTATCGTGGCGCATGTCGGTGACGACATCGCCCACAGCCTCGGCGTCCATGATGTCGGCGCGCTGCTCGTAGATCACCTTGCGCTGGTCGTTCATCACGTCATCGTATTCGACGACCTGCTTGCGGATGTCGTAGTTCCGCGCCTCGACCTTCTTCTGCGCGGTCTCGATGGCCTTCGACAGCCACTTCGAACCGATCGCTTCGCCATCGGCAAGGTTGTTGTTCATCATCTTGGCGAAGAGCGTATCGGGGCCGAAGATGCGCAGCAGGTCGTCCTCGAGGCAGAGATAGAACTTGCTCATGCCCGGGTCGCCCTGACGGCCGGAGCGGCCGCGCAGCTGATTGTCGATGCGGCGGCTTTCATGGCGCTCGGTACCGATCACGCAGAGACCGCCGGCGGCGAGGACCTTGGCCTTTTCCTCGGCCACTTCAGCCTTGATCCGGGCGATCCCGGCATCCCGCTCCGGCCCTTCCGGCAGGTCGCGTAACTCGTCCTCGATGCGGAATTCGATGTTGCCGCCAAGCTGAATGTCGGTGCCGCGGCCGGCCATGTTGGTGGCGATGGTTACCGCGCCAAGGCGACCTGCCTGTGCCACGATATGTGCTTCCATCTCATGGAAGCGGGCATTGAGCACGTTGTGCTTGACGCCTTCCTTCTGCAGGAATTCCGAAAGCAGTTCGGACTTCTCGATGGAAACCGTGCCCACCAGGACCGGCTGCCCGTTCTCGTACTTGTCGCGGATCAGCTTGGCGATGGCGCCGAACTTGTCCAACGTGTTCTTGTAGAACTCGTCCTCGTCGTCGATGCGCTGCACCGGCACGTTGGTCGGGATCGAGACGACGTTCATCTTGTAGATGTCGAAGAACTCGGGCGCTTCGGTGGCAGCCGTGCCGGTCATGCCCGAGATCTTCGGGTACATGCGGAAGTAGTTCTGGAAAGTGATCGAGGCCATCGTCTGGTTCTCGGGCTCGATCCGCACGCCTTCCTTGGCTTCGACCGCCTGGTGCAAACCGTTCGACCAGCGACGCCCGTCCATCATGCGGCCGGTGAACTCGTCGATGATGACGACCTTGTCGTCCTTGACGATGTAGTCGATGTCCCGCTTGAACATGACATTCGCCTTGAGCGCCTGGTCGAGGTGGTGGACCACCATCGTGTTCTCGACGTCATAGAGGTTTGAGCCGACCAGCAGCCCTGCCTCTTCGAATGCGCGTTCGACCCACTCGACGCCATCCTCGGTCAGCGAGATATTCTTGGTCTTCTCGTCCGCTTCATAGAGTTCCGGCTGGATCTGCTTTACGATCGCGTCGACCGAGATGTACAGATCGCTCTTGTCGTCGGTCGGACCGGAGATGATCAGCGGGGTGCGCGCTTCGTCGATCAGGATCGAGTCCACCTCGTCGACGATCGCGTAGTTGAACGGGCGGTGGACCATCTGCGACCGCTCGTGCTTCATGTTGTCGCGCAGATAGTCGAAGCCGAGTTCGTTGTTGGTCGCGTAAGTGATGTCCGAGTTGTAGGCCTCGCGGCGCTGCTCCTCGTTGAGGTTCGGCACGATCACGCCGACCGTAAGCCCGAGGAACTTGTAGAGCACGCCCATGGTCTCGGCGTCACGGCGTGCAAGGTAGTCGTTCACGGTGACGACGTGGACGCCCTTGCCTTCCAGCGCGTTGAGATAGACCGCCAGCGTCGCGACAAGGGTCTTGCCCTCGCCCGTGCGCATTTCGGCGATCTCGCCACGATGCAGCACAATGCCGCCAATCATCTGCACGTCGAAGTGCCGCAGCCCGAGCGTACGGATCGAGGCTTCGCGCACCGTGGCAAAGGCTTCGGGCAGGATGTCGTCAAGCGTCTTGCCATCGGCCAGCAGCTGGCGGAACTTCGGCGTCTGCGCAGCGAGCTCCTCGTCGGAAAGAGCCTGCACATGAGTTTCGAATGCCGCGATCTGGCGCACGATCTTGTCGAGCGACTTGACGTAACGGTCGTTGGACGAGCCGAAGAGTGCCTTGGCGATTGAGCCGAACATGGGCGAATTTCCTGTTGAATCTGTATTGTAGGGGATCGGGCGCACACGAGTTGCGCCTCTGCAGGCAATGGAATTGCCGGAAAGGATATTGCTAGGCGTAGCGCTATTCGCGCGCGCGGTCGCTCAACTCAATGCCGCAGGGCCGGATCAGTGCCGGGGCGGGCAGCCACACCGTCTTGCGGCGGGCATTGGTGCGCTTTTGCGGGACAGCCCCGCCACGCGCGGTGCAGCGCTGCTGGCGCTGTTCGACCGAGCTGGGAGCACCTGCCGACATGCCAGCTTCGGCCACTTCCGTACGCGAGACGGCAAGCGCCACCTCGGGCAGGGAAAGCCCCGTGATCAGGGCCAGAAGAGCAAGCAGCATGCGCATTGCCGCAACAGATAGGCATTCCGACGCGGTTCGTCCATCTTGAAAACGAACCCTTTTGCCTCACAGCTCTCAGGCGGGCGTTGCGCAGTTGAACCGCGGGCAGCGGCGCGCTAGGCGCATTTGCCATGTCAGACGCCATTTCGCCGCTCGCCACGCCCTTTCCTGCCCTGCCGACAATAGCAGGCGTAAGCCCGCGCGTTGCGCGCGCCGGCTACAAGGACTGGGGCCGTTGCGACCTGACCTATGTGGAACTGGCTGAAGGAACGGCAGTTGCCGGTGTATTCACGCGCAACGTGTGCTGCTCGTCGGAAGTCGAACTGGGGCGGCAGAATGTAGCGCAAGGCCGTGCGCGGGCACTGGTAGTCAATGCCGGGAATTCCAACGCCTTCACCGGCTATCGCGGGCGCGAGGCGGTCGAGCAGATCATGTCGCAGGTGGCAGGGCATCTTGGCTGCTCCAAGGAGCAGGTGTTCGTCTCCTCCACCGGCGTGATCGGCGTGCCCCTGCCCAAGGACAAGGCCCGCGCCGGGATCGAGGCCGCCATGCGGGCCGAACTCTGCACCTGGGAAGACGCCGCCCGCACCATCGGCACCACCGATACCTTCGCCAAGGGAGTGACCGCCTCGGCCATGATCGGCGATGTCCGCGTGACGTTCAGCGCGATCATCAAGGGCAGCGGCATGATTGCGCCCGACATGGCGACGATGCTCGGCTATGTCTTCACCGACGCCACCGTGAGCCCTGCCTTCCTGCAGGAGTGCCTGTCTGCCGCCAATCGCCGCACCTTCTCGTGCATCACGGTCGACAGCGACACCTCGACTAGCGACACCGTCCTCGCTTTCGCCACCGGCAAGGCCGAGAATGCGGAACTGACCGGCTTCGACAGCCTCGGCGCCGATGCCTTTGCCGCCGCGCTCGAACAGGTCTGCCGCGAGCTCTCGCACCTCGTCGTGAGGGACGGCGAAGGCGCGCAGAAGTTCATTGCCGTCAGCGTGTCCGGCGCAGTGTCCGATGAAAGCGCCCGCAAGGTCGGCCTCGCCATCGCAAATTCGCCCTTGGTGAAGACCGCGATTGCCGGCGAGGACGCGAACTGGGGCCGTGTTGTCATGGCTGTCGGCAAGGCCGGAGAACCTGCGGATCGCGACAAGCTCTCGATCGGGTTCGGCGGCACCTGGGCCGCGCGCGACGGGCAGCCGCTGGCTGACTACGACGAGGCGCCGGTAGCCGCGCACCTCAAGGGCCGCGAGATTTCCATCGAGGTCGATCTCGGGCTAGGGGAAGGAACGGCCACGGTGTGGACCTGCGATCTCACCCACGGCTACATCTCGATTAACGCGGATTACCGTTCTTGAGCCGCGCGCTGGACGACGCCGTCGCCGCGCTGATGCGCGAGACGGCCGGAAAGACGCTGCTCAAGCACTACCAGCGGCTCGGCGCGCAGGAAGTGTCGAACAAGGCAGCGGACGATGTCGTCACCATTGCTGACACCGAAAGCGAGATCATGCTGGCCGAAGGGCTGGCGAAAATCCTGCCCGAAGCGGCTATCGTTGGCGAGGAAGCGGCCCATGCCGATCCCGCCATCTTTGAGCGCCTGTCCGACAAGCTCTGCTGGATCATCGACCCGCTTGACGGGACCAACAACTATGCGGTCGGCAAGCCGCCGTTCGGCATCCTGCTAGCGCTCGCCCAAGGCGGCGAAACGGTGGCGGGCTGGATCTACGATCCGCTCTCGGGCCGCCTGTGCACTGCGCATCGCGGACAGGGCGCATGGGTCAATGGCGAGCGACTTGTCGCGCAAGGGAGTGGAGAAGACAGGCCGATCGCCGCGATTTCGCTGGTGTTCGTCGACAAGTCCAAGCGCGCGGCACTGATGGAGCACATCGCCCCGCACTATACGCTGGTCGACATACCGCGCTGCGCTGCTGAGCAATACCCGCGCATCGGGCTTGGCCAGAATGACGTGTCGCTGTTCGAAAAGACCCTCGCCTGGGACCACGCTGCAGGCGTGCTGTTCCTAAACGAGGCTGGCGGTAGGGCGGCGCGACCAGATGGATCGGCCTATCGCGTGGATCGTCATCTCGAACCTGGTCTGATCGGCGCTGCAACTCCAAGGCTGTTCGACGAGATGGCCGAGCGACTGGCACGCATGCCCTCCTGAAACAAGAACCCCCGCTTTCGCGGGGGCAATTGCTTGATCAGAGAACGCTTTCCAGCCAGCCCTTGAGCTGGCTCTTGGGCGCAGCGCCAAGCTTCTGGGCGACCGGCTGACCGTCCTTGAACAGGATCAGCAGCGGGATCGACTGCACGCCGAACTGGCTGGCAATGTCGGTGTTTTCCATGATGTCGACCTTGGCGATCTCCAGCTTGTCGGCCAGTTCTTCCGAGATTTCCTCGAGCGCCGGAGCGATCATCTTGCACGGGCCGCACCAGTCTGCCCAGAAATCGACAAGCACGGGCTTGCTGCTGCCCAGCACTTCGCTGGCAAAGGTGGCGTCGGTAACGGCCTTGGTCGACATTGCGATGAACTCCTGTTGGTTGAGAGGCAATCTAGGCACTGCAAGGCGCAGTGCAACCGATCACCCGGTAAAGGATTCCTGAACCCCGCCAAGGCGCAGCTTTTGCGCCTCGATCAGATCGGCGGGCAGCACGAACAACTCGGGGGTATGCGTGTATAGCAACGCCGCCTCGACAGGCACGCCCGGATGGATTGCTTCAAGAGCTGCGACATAGGCCGCCATCTGCCGGACATAGGCTCCCGGAATCTCCGAAAGTGAAGCAGGCGGCCGCCGCGCCGTCTTGAAATCGACAATACGGACGGCGCTCTCGCCGATCACCAGCCTGTCCACCGTGCCCGAGATCACCCGGCCACCGACCACGGCGGCGAGCGGCACTTCGGCCAGCGAATCCGGTCCGAACACCTCTGCCCAGTCCGCATGGGCCAGCACGGCCTGTGCAGAACGCACCATCTCCATATGGTCAGCCAGGCCGAAATCCTCCGCCGTCCGCGCCAGCCATACCAGCCCCGCGGCTTCCCGCGCCTCGACCGGAAGTTCGGGCAGACGCTCGATCAGGCGGTGCATCAAGGTCCCGCGCCGCGCCGCCAGCATGGCATGCGGCCCTGCCGGTGCCGGAGGATCGGGCGCCTCGTCTTCGCCGAGCGATGACGGCGCCAGCGGACGAGGCGGTCGGGGTTCAGGTCCGACGCTTGTCAGCAGCACTTCCGGCAGCTCCAGCCTCGGCACCATGGGCCGAACCGCCTGCCCACTACGCAGCGCAGGCGGACCGCCGATCTGCTTGATCCCGCCCCACAGCGCGTCCTCACGCCAGTCCTCGCCGAACAGCGGCTCGAGCTGGGCGTACCAGCTGTCCTCGGGCAATTCGCCCGGCGTCTTCTTGCACTTCTTGCCCTTCGCCCCGGCAATGAACAGCGCCTCCTCTGCGCGCGTCATCGCCACATAGAGCAGGCGCCAGTGCTCCTCGCGCTCGGCCCGCTTGGCTTCGGCTTCGGCCTCCAGCACAGCCGGAGCCTTCTCCTTCTTGCGCAGCGAGGGCAGCGGCACCTTGCGCACGGCACCCAGCACATCCTCAAGCAGTTCAAGCCCGCGCGGCGGCGAAAGATCGGGGTCATCCGCCGAATCCGCGAGGATCACGATAGGGGCCTGCAAACCCTTTGAACCATGCACGGTCAGAACCCGCACTAGCCCCTCGGCCTTGCCAGCCTCGCGCTTCAACTCGCCCTCACCCGCGTCGAACCACTGCAGGAAGCCGATCAGGCTGGGCACGTTGGCGCTAGAGAACGCCATTGCCGAATTGAGAAGTTCGTCGATCGGATCGTTCGCCTCGCGCCCCAATCGCGCCACCAGCTTGCGCCGCCCATCCCACGGCCCGACCAGCAACCAGTGCAGTAGAACCTGCGGCGGATCATAGTCAGCCCGCGCCAGCAGGCTGCGCAGGCGCTCCATCGTCGCGAACGTAGCCGGTCCCTCGTTCCGGCGCAGCCACTCCCACAGCGCCACGCCGCTCTTGCGATAGCCGTGCTCGAGCAGCTCTTCCTGCGACCACCCGATCAACGGCGAGACCAGCAGCGAGGCAAGGTTCAGGTCATCCAGCGGCTGCGCGGCAAAGCGCAATGCTGCCACCAGATCCTTCACCGCGAGCGGCGCACCAAGCCTCAAGCGGTCCACGCCGGCAACGGGCACGCCCCGCGCGTGAAGCCGCGCCACGATCAGCCCGGCCAGTTCCTTGCGCTTGCGTACGAGCACCATCACATCGCCCGCATCGGCGTTGCGCCCCGCCTTGCCGAGCGGGAAGCCGCTGTCGATCCAGCCCTTTACCTGCCGTGCGATCTGGTCGGCCAGCTTGCGGTCAGGGCGCGAAAGCCAGGTTTCGCCGCCCTCGTCGCCCTCACCTTCGTCGCCTTCCTCGGGCGCATCGTCACCAACGACCTTCCACAGGCCGACCGTGCCAGCGATGTCGAGCCCCACATGCCGCTCGGGCTTGCGGTCAAGCCCGAGCCGATCCCAGCCAATGTGGTCGATCGCCGCGTCGACAAAGTCGAGGATCGGCCGCGCGGTGCGGAACGACTGGCCAAGGCCAAGTTCCAGCAGCTTGCGATCCGGATCGCCGAGTACCTCGGACACTTGCGCCAACTGGTCGCGAACGCGAAGGCTCGCTTGCGCGAAGTTTTCCGGGCTGGTGCCCTGGAACCCGAAGATCGCCTGCTTGTAATCGCCCACCACGAACAGCGTGCGCACCGCCGGGCCGCGCTGCCCTTCGCCGGTAAAGAAGTCCGAGACCAGCCCTTCCAGCACGATCTCCCACTGCGAGGCATTGGTATCCTGCGCCTCGTCGACAAGGATGTGGTCGAAGCGCCGGTCCAGCTTGAAGCGGATCCACTCGGCGCTGGTGCGCTTGGTCAAAAGATCGGCGGCGGTGCGGATCTGGTCGTCGAAATCGATGAACCCCTCGCGCGCCTTGGCCTCGTCCCACGCCAGCGCAAAGCGCCGACCGACGCTCAGCGCAGTGTCGAGCAGTTCTGCCAGATCAAGCTGCGCCTTGCGCGCCCGCACCGCCTCGATGCAGGCAATGACCCGCGCGGCATAGCCGGGATAGTCCGGTTGCTTTTTCTCGATATTCGTCGTGGACTTGGGCTCGTCCTTGGCAGTGAGGAACTGGCTCTTGAACACGTCAAAGCCTTCGAGCCGTCTGGCCGGATCGGCGGAAAGCCAGTCTCCCAGCGCATTTGCCGCCTCAATGCCGCTCTTGGTGCCCCAGGCGGCATTCATCTCCATGCAGCGCCTGACCGACTGGCAGTCGAAAGCCTCATCCCCGCACATCGCGGCAAGGCTGTCCGGCCCGTCGTCCTCGCCCAGACCGAGCACGCGGTTGATGCGCGGGCGTAGCGGTGGCTGCCATGCTCCCGGCCCCTGCCACAGCTCGAGCGCCCCGGCGCAACGCAGCAGGAACGCCTCGACCTGATCCTCGCTCATCCGCCGAGAAAGCGCGGCAAGGTTGTCGATGAGCCCCTCGTCGCCCGCGATCTCGGCGCTGACGAGCAGTTCCGCCAGGACCTGCCGCACCAGCAGAGCGCGGTCGCGATCCTCCATCGCCCGCGTACCGGGACGCAGGCCCGCCTCGATCGGGAATGAGGCGAGCAGCCACTGGCAGAACGCATGGATCGTCTCGATCCGCAAACCCCCGCCCGGGCAATCGAGCACGGCGGCAAAACGGCTTCGCGCGCGCGCCACCGTCTCCGGCCCGAACGGCGCGCCAATCGCGCGTAACTGCGCGGCAAGATCGGTCCCAGGCAAACGCACCCAGCTTGCCAGCACCTCGTTGACGCGCGTCGCCATCTCGGCGGCACCGGCCTTGGTGAAGGTCAGGCACAGGATCTGCTCGGGCTCCACCCCGTCCTGCAGCAGCAGCCGCAGCACGCGGGCCGAAAGCACCTGCGTCTTGCCGGTCCCGGCCGAGGCCGAGAGCCACACCGTCCGCTGCGGGTGTACCGCGTGGGCCTGATTGTCCTTGAGCGGATAGACCTTGCTCACTGGTCTTCCCCTTCACGGCCCTGCCATTCGTCGAGGCGCATCAGTTGGTCGTAATCCGTATAACTGGGCAGATCGGGATTGAGCCGCGCGGTGAATGGCTCACTACCCAGCAACCAGCGGGCGATCGCCTCGCGCAGGAAGCGTTCGGTCTCGGGGAGGAACTCCTCCAGCTCAAGACCGGTCTGCCGCGCTGTTTCCTTGATCGGTGACTTGAGGTAGCCGAAGCCCTTGTCCTTGTTCCGGCCAAGCGACCAGTACTCGAAACGCGAAGGCTCGCCCGCCACGTCCTGCATGCCCCCTTCGCGGGCGATCAGGCCGATCAGGCCAAGCTGCAAGGCATACCCTTGCGCCACCATCTTGCCCGATGGCGGGGTTCCGGTCTTGTAATCGACCACAGCCAGCGTCCCGTCGGCAAGCTTGTCGATACGGTCGGCGCGCCCATGGATGCGGATGCTGTCGACCATGATCTCGCCCTTGCGCTCCACGGCGAGGACTTCACGGCCTTCTCCGGCCAGCCTGTCAGTCTCCTCCTCGATCCACAGCAGTGCATCGAGCAACCTCGGCTTCCACATTGCCCGCATGAAGGGATGCGCGCTCATCTCGTCGAACATGCGCTCGGCCAGCGGCACCAGCTCTCCCGGATGCCCGCCAGCCTCGTGCCAGACCTTGAGCACATCGTGCACGGCCGTGCCCTTCCACGCAGGCGTCGGATCGGCATCGACCGGATCGAGACTGCGCAAGGCCAGGATCGCCGAGGCATAGAACTGGTAAGGATCACCCCGCAGTCTATCGAGCGCAGTGACTGCGATCGGCACCCGGCGCTGCTCCGCGCTCGGCATGGGATGCGGGCGCGGATGCGGCGGAGCAGCTTCGGCATCGGCCAGCGCGCGCGCCAATTCCACCGCCCGCGTCTCGTGGCGCAACTGCTCGCCAAGCATCGCCTGGATGCGTAGCAGGAAGCGTGAGGGGATAACCGGCCCCGCCGCATCGCGATGGGCATGGCTCAGCACAACCTCTGGCGCACCAAGCGCCGCGGCGAGATCGTGCGCGGAAAGGCCGATGCGGAAGTCCGCGCCGGGAATGCCCAGCGCCCGCAGGATCGGTGGCGCCAGCAGCGGATCGGGCGCAGGACTGCCCGGCCACGTACCCTCGGTCAGCCCGCCGCAGATGACGAGGTCCGCCCGGCTCATCCGCGCTTCGAGCAGGCCGTAGATGGCAAGACGCGGATGCCCGCCATAGGGCGGCCGCACCGAAACCTCCTCCATGGCGTCGCGGAGCAGGGACGACAGTTCCTCGAACGGCACCATGGTCGGCGCCAGCGCCGCCGCCTCGCGCCAGCGCTCGACGAATTGGGCAAGGCAGCGGCCATCGGCCTGCGCCCATAGTCCTTGCCCGCACAGCGCCTCGCCCGCCGCGCACAGCGCGATCAGAGCGCCATCGAGCGGTACCTCGCCCTCCAGCGAGAGCAGAGGGAACAGCAGGTCCTCGACACCGGACCACCATGCCGCAAGGCCCGGAAAGCGCCGGTCGAACTCATCCGCCTTGCCGCGCACTGCCGCCAGGCCCGGACCCGGTCGCGGCCCGCGCAAAGCCAGATCGAGCTGCCGCACCCGCTCAAGCCAGGCCGCGCGCCCCTCTCCCGCCTGCACCAGCGGATGGCCGAGCAGCGCGAGCAATGGCACCGGCGCGACGCGTTCAGCCACAACCTCGGCCAGTTGCAGCAGCACACGCCCCGCCGCGGTCTGCGGCAGCGGCTGTCCCGCGGTATCGTCCGCACCGATGTTCCAGCGGCCGAGATGCGCAACCACCCGCGCAGCAAGGCTGCGGTCCGGCGTGATCACCGCCACCCGCCGCTCGGGCTCGGCCAGAGCCTCGCGCACCAGCACGGCAATCGCCTGCGCTTCCTCCTCCGGATTGGCGCTTTCCATCACCCGCACGCCTGAAAGCCTGCGGTCCTTTGCTTCGAGCGAGACCCAGGCAGCACTCGCCTCAGGCGGCAGAAACAGGTTGGAAATCGCGCGGCTGCGCTCGGGCGGAGCCGGCGCCAGACCGGACCGATGCCACGGCTCTACCTCGTCCCGCGCAATGCCCATCCGGTTGAGCAGCAGCTTGAGGTGATACTGCGGATGCGTCACCACATCCCCCCGCTCGAACACCCCGCCCTCGCTCCCACCGGCAGACCCGAGCGCGTCCCACACGGCATCGTCCAGCGCCAGATCGAGATCGGGCAAGATCACGCCGCCATCCGGCAGGTCCGCCACCACCCGCAGCAGCCTGGCCACCGCAGGCGACGCCGATGTAACACCCGCCGCAATCACTGGATGCACCGGCGGTCGCTCGCGCCAGCTTTGCGCCGCATGGTCCAGCAGCCGGTTGCGCCGCTCCGAAGCATCAAGCTTGCCCAGAGCCTCCAGTTCGGCCTGCCACCGCGCGAAAACGCGCGCAAACAGCCGCGTGCTCGCTTGCCAATGTTCCGAAAGCTCAGCCGCGATGCCGACAACGCTTTCGTCCAGCATATCCGCGATGGAGACGCCTTCCACCAGCAGCCGGTCGATCCCCTGCGCCAGCCCCTTCGCCTGTCGGAGCAGCGCCGCTTTGCCCGGAGCCTCGCTGCCAAGCTCCTCGGCCAGATGCTCCGCCAGACGCAACAGGCGGAAAGTCGGATCAACCGCCTCTGGGATATCCACCCCAGCGCCGATCGGATCGAGCAGCGGCCCTAGCGTCTCGTCGAGATCGAGGTCTCCGACAACCGCCATCCTCGGCAGCAGCAGGCCCTGCCCGCTCGCCCGCACGAAGGCTTCGGTCACCGTGCGCACGGCACGCTGGCTCGGCAGCAGCAGCGTCAGTCGGGCGAGGCCGAACTTGTCCTCACGGTAACGCGGGATCAGTCCCGCGACGAGCGCATCGGCAAAGCCCCGGTGCGCTGCAATCGACCAGACGCGGGGGCGGGTTGAACCGGCCATGTCAGTCGCGCCTGAGCGCAGCCTCGGTCGGGGCAATCATTTGCGGCTCGCCCACTTCGTACCACAGGCCGAGGTGCGAGAGACCATAGAGCCGCCCCTCCTCGATTGCGCGCTGCCACAGCGTCATCGTCCCGAACGCGCCGTCGGGCGCATCGCGCAGCAGCCGGTGCGAGACGATCTGGATGCCGCTGTAAATGAACGGCGCCACCCGTCCGGTGCGACGGCGCGAGATGCGGCCCATCGCATCCATGTGGAAGTCGCCCTTGCCGCGATAGTTGAAGGCCCGCGCATGCGGCACCAGCAGCAGCAGCGCGTCCATCTTCTCGGCGTCCCAATGGTCGGAAAGGTGCGCGAAGACGTTGCGCGGGCCATCGAGCCAGATGTTGTCCGAGTTCAGGCAGAAGAACGGATCGCTGCCGATCAGTGGCAGCGCCTTGACCATCCCGCCGCCCGTCTCGAGCAACTTGTCGCGCTCGTCGGAAATCGCGATCTGCGGGCTCTGCCGCTGCGCAAGGTAGGCTTCCATCGCATCGGCAAGGTAATGGACGTTGACCACTGCCCGCGCCACGCCCGCTTCGTCGAGCTTGTCGAGCGCATGATCGATCAGCGGCTTGCCCGCCACCTGCACCAGTGGTTTCGGGCGCGTGGCGGTCAAGGGACGCATCCGCTTGCCCAGCCCCGCCGAAAGCACCATCGCGACATCGCTTGCCAGCGGCTTGGTCATACCGCGTAGCTTCCGCCGAATGCGGCGCGCAGTTCAGCCGGAATGTTAGCATCGAACCAAGCCGCAACGGGGCCCAGCGCCGGATGGGCAAGGTCCCGCTCGAGCAGCGCCCAGACCCGCGGAATGTAATCGAGGTAGCGCGGCTTGCCGTCACGCTTCCACAGGCGCACGAAGATCCCCACGATCTTGGCGTTCCGCTGCGCGCCCAATCGGGCGTAGTCGGCCAGAAACTCCTCGCCTTCGCCGGTCTGCTGCAGGTAGTACTCCAGCATCCGCGCCTCGAGCTCGGGCGAGACATCGCGCCGCGCATCCTGCAGCAGCGACACCAGATCATATGCCGGGTGCCCGTTCAGGGCGTCCTGGAAATCGAGCAGCCCCTGCCGGTCGAGCCCGTTCAGCAGCATGATGTTCTCGGCATGATAGTCGCGCAGCACTGTAACGCCCGGTCGCTGGCGCGGCAGCAGGTGCGACATCACCTCTTCCCACGCGGCCGTCCATCCACGCCCGTCGACATAGAGCGACTGCGTAGGCACGTACCACTCGATGAACAGCCGCGCCTCGCGCTGGTATTCGGCCAGCGTGTAACCCGTGAACGGCCCCGCTGGCAGCTTGCGCAACTGCAGCAGCGCATCGATGGCGTAGCGGTAGACCTCCTCTTCGTCCTGCGGCCAGGCGTCGAGATACTCGCGCATCCGCACTTCGCCGAAATCCTCCAGCAGCACGAAACCCTGTTCAGAATCTTCCGCAAGGACGTGCGGCGCGCGCAGGCCGTTGGCGTCCAGCCATTTGGCCGCGCGCAAGAATGGTTCAGGGTCCTCGTTCGGGGGCGGCGCGTGCATCAGCATGGCGTTGCCGCTTGAGCGACGGATGCGGAAATAGCGGCGGAACGATGCGTCACCGGCCAGCGGCTCGATCGTTGCGCCGATCCAGCCCGCCTTGTTCAGGAAGGCCTCGACGCCCGGAGGAATGGTCAGGTCCATGCCCCTCGCTCTAGCCAATCCAAGCCCGGCGTTACAATGGCCCGCCTGCCCTTTTCGGTGGATTCGAGCATGATCGAAAGGCAGCCCGGCTCATGCGCAAAGCCACCGGCGTGTTCGGGCCACTCGGCCAGCAGTGCAGCGCCGTCACGATAGTCGTCCAGCCCGATCTCGTCAGCCTCGCCCGGGTCTTCGAGCCGGTAGAAATCGGCATGGACCAGCGGCAGGCGGACCGACGGCGGATCGTACAGTTCGATGATGGCAAAGCTCGGGCTCGGCACTTCGCCCTCATGCCCCAGCGCGGCGATGATCGCGCGTGCAAGCGTGGTCTTACCTGCGCCCAGCCCGCCCGAAAGCGCCACCACGTCGCCTGCCTGCAACTGCACGGCGATCCGCTGCGCCAGTGCCTCTGACGCCGCATGATCCGGCAGGTCGACGATCACGGCAGCACCACGATGGCACTCGTGCCCAGACCCGGCTCCGACATCAGTTCCAGCGTCCCGCCATGCGCCTCGACCAGCTGTCGCACCAGCGGTAGGCCCAGCCCCTGCCGCCGCTCCACCGCCTTGCCCTCGGCGTCAAGCTTCAGCCCTTCCAGCGCCCGCGCCAGCACTTCAGGCTCCATGCCCCGCCCGTTGTCCGAAACCACCACCTGCAAAGGCCCGCCCTTCTTGCGTGAGGCTTCGACCAGTATGCGCCCGCCCTCCGGCGTTGCCGCAATGGCATTGTCGACAAGCTGGCCGAATGCCCGCCGCAGCCGCCGCGCGTCACCGGTCACGCTTCCCGCGGAACGGTCCCCGCGCAGGTCCAACGTCAATCCCGCTGCGCTCAACCGGTCTGCCCGCTCCCTGACCACTTCGGTCAGCAACGGAAACATCTCGACCGGTTCCTGCTCTAGCGGCAGCGTCCCGGCCTCGCTTTGCGAAAGGTCGAGCACGTTCTCGATCTGCTCGCCAAGCCGCGCGACCGACGACAGGATCGCCGCCACATACTCGTCCTGCTGCTCGGACAGTTCACCTGCAATTCCGCTTTGCAACAGCTCGGCAAACCCGCCGATCGAGGTCAGCGGCGTGCGGAATTCATAGCTCATGTTGGCAATGAAGCGCGTCTTAACCGCATCCGCCTCGACCAGGGCGGCATTGCGTTCGCGCAGCGCTGCTTCGGCCTTCTGGCTGTCGGTGATGTCGAGGACCGTCAGCATACCGTTGCCATCAGGCAGCGGCACCCCGGCCAGCGCCAGATGCCGGCCATCCGCCAGTGCCAGACGCCCGGTGCGCTGCTTGCGCTCGAGCGTCGCCGCCTGAATCACTTGCGCCACCGTCCCGATCTGCGCAGGCCGCTTCAATTGTCCGGCGAGTTTGTTCAACAGCACGTCGACGCGCGGATGCTTGCCGAGGAATGCCTCTTCCAGCCCCCAATCCGCCGCGAACCGCCGGTTCCACAGCTGCAACTTGCCGTCGGGTGCAAACACGGCGAGCGACTCGAACAGGTTGTCAAAGGTCGCGGTGCGCGTGCGCAGCAGCGTATCGCGTGTGGCCGAAAGCTGAAGCTGCTCTGTCCGGTCTTCGAAGATCATCAGCAACCCGCCGTCGGGCATGGGCTGCCCGACAACGCGCAAGTGCGTGCCGCCCGAAAGGTGCCACGATTCCTCGATCGGTTCGCGGGCAAGGAACCACGCCTGCCGTTCGCGCCGCCACTCGGGGAAATCGCGCACTTCGGGCAGTCGTCCGGCATCGCGCATCCGGTCGATGACCCGGTCGAACGGCGGCGTATCGACCACCCATGC
>JBKBUD010000026.1:0-30304 GCA_046290865.1 Novosphingobium sp.
GCGCAATGTCGTGGTCGGCGATCCGCGTCGCCCTGACCTGACGATCGAACGTGTCGAGGTCGGCATCCGCTACGGCTTTGGCGCGCCCTACCTCGGTTCGGTCAAGCTCGTGGCCCCCCGCATCTATGGGCAGTATCGCGATGGTCGGGTCAGCTTCGGCTCGCTCGACAAGGTGATCTACGCGCCCAAGACCGACAACCAGCCATTCACCCTGCCAAAGCTCGACCTGCAGGTGTCGGATGGGCGCGGATTGATCCTTACCGATTCGGGCAAGATCGGCCTGTCACTGGAAGGGAAGGGCGGTCTGCAGAACGGCTTTGCCGGAACGCTGGTGGCCGTAGCGCCATCATTGTCCGGCGGCGGGTGCAGCGCCAGTGGCGCGCGCCTCGTCGGCAAGATCGCCGTGCGCGAGGAGCGGCCGTCGCTCACCGGCCCGCTCCGGCTGGACCGCATCGCCTGCGAAAACGGTACCGGCAGCGGGCCGCTGGTGGCCGATCTCGAAGCGCGGGCCGACAAGGATTTTGCCGGTCTTGCCGGTTCTGCCACGGTGCGCGGCAACAAGCTCGTCGCCCCGGGCGTCTCGGCCGAGACGCTGGCGCTCGATACGCGCCTCGCCTTCCGCGACGGTGCGCTGACAGGGCGGGTCGATGCCAATGCCGGCGGCGTCAGCAGCGGCGGCGTGCGCTTCGGTCTGCTCGGCCTCGAAGGCTCGGTGCGCACCCGCGATTCGTTCCACAAGGCCGAGTTCCGTGGCACGATCGACGGGCAGGGCCTGCGCCAGGGCACCGCGCTCGACACCGCACTGGCCTCGGGCGAACGCAGCGCCAGCGGCACGCTCCTCGCCCCGATGCTCGCCCAGCTCCGCGCCAGCCTCAAGCGGGAGGAGCGCGGCAGCCGCGTCTCGGGCGAGATCGCGCTGCGCCGCAATGGCGAGGCGATGTCGGCGGTGATCCCACAGGCGCGGCTGGTCGGTGGCAGTGGTCAGGCCTTGCTCACGCTATCGAAGTTCCAGTTGGCCACTGCCACGAGCGACGGACCGCCGCTGCTCGCGGGCAACTTCGCCACCGGCGGTGCGGGCATCCCGCGAATCGTTGGCCGGATGGAGCGCGGTCGCGCAGGGCACGCGCTGTTCCGGCTGACCATGGCCCCATGGCGGGCAGAGGGTGGTTCGCTTGCTATCCCCGAGATGATGATCGCCCAGGTCGGCGACGGTTCGCTCGGCTTCTCCGGTACCGCGCAGGTTTCCGGCATGATTCCCGGCGGCTCGGTCCAGAACCTCGTCCTTCCTGTCAACGGAGCCTACGGCGCGCGCGGCGAACTGGCGCTGTGGAAGCGCTGCGTCACCGCCCGCTTCGACCGCCTGACACTTGGTCAGATGGCGGTCGACGGCAATGCTCTCCAATTCTGTCCGCCGGGCGGAAGCGCGATCGTCCGCAATGGCGCGAGGGGGCTGCAGGTCGCGGCTGGCACCCCATCGCTCGACCTCACCGGCAAGCTTGGCGACACCCAACTTGCGGTGCGCACGGGGGCTGTTGGATTCGCCTGGCCGGGGGTGCTCAAGGCCTCGGCGGTGGAAGTCGCGCTGGGTCCGCCTGCTACCGCCACGCACCTCACAGTTGCCGATCTGGACGCGAGAGTCGGGGGAGAGTTGGGGGGGAGTTATGGGGGAGTTGGAGTCAAGCTCGCCCAGGTCCCGCTCGATATCTCGAACGCCTCGGGTCAATGGCACTATGTCGATGGAAAGCTTGTACTTTCCGGCACAGAGTTCGACCTGACCGACCGGTTGGACCCCGCTCGCTTCGAGAAGCTGCACTCCACTGGAGCAACACTGACCCTCGCAGACAATCGCATAACCGCCAACGCCTTGCTGCGTGAAGCGAAGACCTCGCGCGAAGTGGCATCGGTCACAGTCCGGCACGACCTGACGACCGCATCGGGCCACGCCAACCTAGATGTCGATAACCTCCTGTTCGACAAGGCTTTCCAGCCCGCGCAGCTCACCCGCCTCGCGCTGGGCGTGGTCGCCAACGTCAACGGCAGGGTGACAGGCCAAGGCGTGATCGACTGGAACGCGAGAGGGGTGACAAGTTCTGGCACGTTCGGCTCGGAAAACCTTGATCTTGCAGCAGCTTTCGGCCCGGTGAAGGGGCTGAAGGGCCAGCTCGTCTTCACTGATCTGCTCGGCATGGTCACCGCCCCGCACCAGAAGCTGACCGTCGCCTCGATCAACCCCGGCATCGAGGTTACCGAGGGCGTTGTCGACATAAGTCTGCTTCCAGATCAAGTGCTTAGGCTGCACGATGCGCGCTGGCCGTTCCTTGGCGGCACGCTCGTCCTCGAACCCACCGATCTGCGCCTCGGCCTCGCCGAAGCCCGCCGCTACACCCTGACTGTCATCGGCATCGATGCGGCGAAGTTCATCGAGAAGATGGAGCTGGGAAATCTCGCTGCAACAGGCACTTTCGACGGACAGTTCCCACTGGTTTTCGATGCGAACGGCGGCCGGATCGAGGAAGGCACGCTCGTCTCGCGCGCGCCGGGCGGCAACGTTTCGTACATCGGCGCGCTGACCTATGAGAACATGGGCGCGATGGCCAACTTCGCGTTCGATGCGCTCAAGTCCCTGGATTACAAGACAATGACCATCGCCATGCGCGGCGATCTGGAGGGCGAGATCGTCACCAACGTGCGATTTGGCGGGGTCAAGCAAGGCGCGGGGACGAAGCGGAACTTCATCACCAAGCAGGTCGCCAACCTGCCGATCCAGTTCAACGTCAACATTCGCGCCCCATTCTACCAGCTCATCACCTCGTTCAAGGCGATGTACGATCCCGCTTTCGTCAAGGATCCCAGAACCTTGGGCCTCGTCGATGCACAGGGGCGACCGCTCTATCGCTCGGCCAACGGCGTGCGACCCGGTGGCGCTCCGGTGATCGTCCTGCCCGGAAACACTGAAAACATTCAGCCTGCAGAAAGCGGAAAAATGCCATGAGGAAGGTGGAATTGACCCGATCCGCGAACCCTGCGACCAATGGGGACATGGGGAAAAACGGATTTCAGTTGAGGCCGCGTCACCTGCTGGCGCTGCCGTTGATGGGGGCCCTGGCACTGGGCGGCTGCATTTCGGTCAAGGCACCGGACAAGCCGATCGTGATCGAGCTCAACATCAACATCAAGCAGGAGGTCGTGTATCGGCTCGCGCAGGATGCGAACGCTACGATCGAGAGCAACCCGGACATCTTCTGATGTCCGGCAATGGTTTGAGGATGGACATATGACCATGGTTTCGATGCGCAAGAGCCTTGCCGCGCTGGCTGCCACGGGCCTCGTGCTCGGCGCGATCACCGTGCCTGCCTCCGCGCAGAACCGCGATCCGGCCTATGCCGCCGCCCGCGCTGCCGGTCAGGTGGGCGAGAAGATGGACGGCTATCTCGGCTATGTCACGCCGCCCGCTCCGGCGCTGCGCGCGGTGGTCGAGGACATCAACATCAAGCGCAAGGCGGTCTATGCCGAGAAGGCCCAGGCCAACAAGGCGACGGTGGAGGAATATGCGCTCACTTCCGGCTGCCTGCTGATCGCCCAGACCAAGCCGGGTGAGAAGTACCAGGCGCCCGACGGCTCATGGCAGACGCGTGGTGCAGGTGCTCCGTTGCGTGATTCGCGCTGCCCTTAAGGAAAATCTGCGCATACGAATCGCTGGCCGGTTTCAGCCACTTTCGCGCCCTTCCTCGCAGTTGCGGGGGAGGGCGTTCGCATTTGCGATGATACCTTGGGTCAGGCTGGGGATCAGACACGGTTCGTGACGGTTGACTCGGGAATACCCCCCGCCTAAGGGGGCGGCGCTCTCGGCGGTCATCCGTCGTTTGTGCTGCACTTTCGGTCGGGCGACTGATCAGGGGACAAGGCATGAATGACGAACCTGGCGAGACAAAGCCAATCGGCGAGGATGCGCGGATCGACGCGCTCGACAAGCGGCTGAAAGCCCTTCGCGAGCGGGAAGAGGAGCGCAACCGGCCAAAGGCAGGCGGGGAAACCGATGCGAATTACCGCATGGGCAACCGCGTGCTGGCGGAGCTGATCGGCGGCCTCGTGGGCGGCGCGTTCATCGGCTGGGTCATCGACCAGTTTGCCGGGACGAGCCCCTGGGGTCTCTTGGTGATGCTGTTCATGGGGGTCGTCGTGGCATTCCGGAACATCATCCGAATTTCGAGCCGGCGCCCCGAATAGGGCGCTGTTGTTGTATTCGAGTGATACGGGGTTAAGCGCGTGGCCGAAGGCAAGGTCGATCCGGTTCACCAGTTCACGATCGAGACCCTTTTCGGGACCGATCACTGGTCTATTGGTGGTTACAATATCGCGTTCACCAACTCGTCGCTGTGGATGGCGATCACGACGGTCGTCCTGCTCGTGTTCGTCGCCGGCGGCGCCAAGCGCGAACTGGTTCCGGGCCGCTGGCAGATGGCTGTCGAAGGGCTGACCGGCTTCGTCGACAACCTGCTTCAGGCGAATATCGGCAAAGCCGGGCGCAAGTACCTGCCTTACGTGTTCTCGCTGTTCGGCTTCATCCTGTTCGCCAACATGCTCGGCTTGCTGCCGCTGGCGCTGGTCGGCGTGCATCCGTTCACGGCCACCAGCCACTTCACCGTCACCGGCGTGCTCGCGATCATGAGCTTTGCCATCGTGCTCGGCGTCGGCTTTGCCAAGCACGGCTTCCACTTCTTCTCCCTGTTCGTGCCGCACGGCACGCCCGTTCCGATGATCCCGATCATTTTCCCGATCGAGCTGATCTCGTTCATGGTGCGTCCGTTCAGCCTTGGCCTGCGTCTCTTCGTGGCGATGATGGCCGGGCACGTGCTGCTCGAAGTGCTCTCGGGCTTCGTCATCTCCGGCACCAATGCCGGGGTGGGGACCTTCTTCCTCGCCGCCGTTCCCAGCTTCGTGCTGATGATCGGCATCTGCGCGCTGGAACTCCTGGTGGCTGGCATTCAGGCTTACGTCTTTGCCCTGCTCACCTGCGTCTACCTGAACGACGCCGAGAACCTTCACTGATACCCGCAACATTTTCCCATACGGAATTGATAAAAGGAGTTTTTGACATGGACGCAGAAAGCGCAAAGCTGCTCGGTGCTGGTCTCGCCGCTGTTGGCGCCGGCCTCGCCTCGCTCGGCGTGGGCAACGTGTTTGCCAAGTTCCTCGAAGGCGCGCTGCGCAACCCCGGCGCTGCTGACGGCCAGCAGGGCCGCCTGTTCATCGGCTTCGCCGCCGCCGAACTTCTGGGCCTGCTCTCGTTCGTCGTCGCGATGATCCTGATCTTCGTTGCCTAAGGCAAACGAAGCTCACTGATTGTTGAAATGCTGGCCGGGGTCCGCCCCGGCCGCCTGACGCCCGGACACCCGCGATGCCTCAGATTGAACAGCTTGCCACCACCTATTCCAGCCAGGTCTTCTGGCTGCTGGTGTTCTTCGGCATCGTCTTCTTCGTGATCGGCCGGGGCATGCTGCCCAAGGTCGTCTCCACGATGGACGGCCGCGACAAGCAGATCGCCGACGACCTTGCCGCTGCCGAAGCCGCCCGGGCCGCCGCCGATGCCGAGGAAGAGGCATGGCGCGTTCAGGCGAACAAGCAGCGCGCCGAAGCCCAGGCCGTGATCGCCGCTGCCAAGGCGGACGCGGCCAAGGCCACCGACGCCAAGCTCGCTACCGCCTCGGCTCGCATCGACGAGACCGTGACGGCTGCCGAAGCCCGCATTGCCGCTGCCCGCGCTGCCGCGCTGGGTGAAGTGGAAGGCGTTGCCGCCGAAGCCGCGCAGGATATCGCAAGCCGCCTCGCCGGCCTGTCGATCCCCGCTGCCGAAGCGCAGGCCGCCGTGAAGGGAGTTCTCGCACATGGCTAACGCTGTAGAGACGACCGCTGTCGTCGAGCACGAAGCTGCTGGCGGCGAACACCACGTCGAACCTTCGGCACTCGGCCTCGGGCCTGGTGCATGGGTCGCCCTGTCGATGGCCATCTTCCTCGCGATTCTGGTCTCGAAGAAGGTCCCCGGCGCGATTGTCGGCGGTCTCGACAAGCAGATCGATGCGATCCGCAAGCAGCTCGATGAAGCCAAGGTGCTCCGCGCCGAAGCCGAGAAGCTGCGTGCCGAATACGCGGCCAAGATCGCCAACGCCGAAAAGGACGCGGCGGCCATGGTCGAGCACGCCAAGAGCGAAGCCGCTGCCATTGTCGCCAAGGCCGAGGCGGACACAGCCGCCGTCATCGCCCGCCGCGAGAAGATGGCGTCGGACAAGATCGCCGCTGCCGAGCGCGCTGCGGTCGACGACCTGCGCGCTAAGGCTGCCGAGGCTGCTACCGCAGCCGCACGCGACTTGATCGCCAAGAACCACTCTGCAGGCGCCGACAAGGCGCTGGTGGATGGTGCGATCGCCGGGCTGGTGAACTGATCGGCTTCAAGCCGCTTCATGGCTTACAGAAAACGAAGACCCCTTCCGGTACGAGCCGGGAGGGGTTTTTGTTTGCGTGGTCGTTGGCGGCGGCGCTAGCTCGGGTTCGAGGAGAATTGGATGGCGCTCTACGACACCATCGGAGTGGACTACGACAGCCTGCGTCGCCCGGACCCACGGATTGCCGGCCAGATCAATGCTGCTCTGGGCAATGCGCTGACCGTCGTGAACGTCGGGGCGGGCGCAGGCTCCTACGAACCACACGATCGCAAGGTGACTGCAGTAGAGCCGTCCGCAGAGATGATCTGCCAGCGTCCGCGCGGTTCCGCGATCGCTGTGCAAGCCAGTGCGGAAGCGTTGCCGTTCAGTGATGCCACGTTCGATGCGGCCATGGCCGTGCTGACCGTACATCACTGGAAGGACCAGGCCGCAGGACTTCGCGAGTTGCGCCGCGTTGCGCGTGGGCCGGTGGTGATCCTGACCTACGATCCTGCGGCCCGTCCCTGGCTCACCGATTACCTGCCCGAACTTGCCGCTCTGGACGAAGCGCAAATGCCGCCCCTGTCGTTCTATCGCAAACATCTCGGCTCTGTAACGATTGCGCCGGTGCTGGTTCCGCATGATTGCCGCGACGGCTTCCTCTACGCCTTCTGGCGGCGTCCCGAGGTCTATCTCGACGCGCGATACCGCAAGGGGAGTTCGTCGTTCTGGGCGCTCAGCGACGCGCTAGATCCCGGGCTCGCAAGACTCGAGCGCGACCTTGCGTCAGGCGCATGGGATGAGCGTTACGGCGATCTCGCCAAGCTGGCATCCTATGATGCCGGTTATCGACTGGTCATTGCCTCCTGAGCGACGCGGTGCCGATCACGCCCGCGTCGAACCCCTGATCACCAGCCTCACCGGCACGCGCCGGCCCGATCCCTCGGTGCCGTTGATCTTCGCCAGCAACTGTTCGACTAGCAGGGTGCCAGCCATCTGGAAGTCCGGTTCGATCGAGGTGAGGGGCGGGGTGGACCATGCGCCGGCGCGGATGCCGTCGAAGCCGATGATGCCGACCTTGTCGGGGATCGAGTAGCCGCGGGCGGTGAGTTCCTTGAGGGCGCCCAAGGCCATGTCGTCGCAGACGGCGAAGATGGCGTCGAAGGGGCGGCCTGTCTCGACCAAGGCAATCGCGGCGCGGCGGCCTTGTTCTTCGCGGGCGAGGCCGCTTTCGACCTGCTGCAGGCTGGGCTCGAGGCCGGCTGACCGCATTGCTTCGGCGTAGCCTTCGTAGCGCTCCTGAAACTGGCGCTGGGGTGAGGTGGCGGAGCCGATGCACACGATTTGCCTGTATCCGCGTACCAGCAGGTGGCGCGTCGCGAGCGTTGCGCCCGAGAGGTTGTCGCTGCGCACCCATGGCATGTCGTTGTCGGGCGAGCCCCAGCAGGTCCACAGTGTGCCCTCGGGCATGTCGCGGAAATAGTCCCAGGCCTTGGTGTTGGTGGTCGTGCCGATCACGATCATGCCGTCGGCCTTGCGGCGCTCCTGGAAGTGGCCCCAGAAATTCTCTGGCGCATCCTGGAAGGAGACTAGGGTTTCGTAGCCCTTGGCCGAGGCGGCGGCGCAAGTGGAGCCGAGCAGCGAGAAGTAGAAGGGGTTGATGTCCTTGCGGTCCTGCGCCTCACGGCAGATCATCACGACGGCGAGCGTGCCGGTGCGGCCACGGCGCAGGCGGGCGGCGTTCTCGTCGACCTGGTAGTTCAGGCGGCGGGCTGCTTCCATCACGCGCTGGCGGGTGGGCTCACTGATCGAGGTGTCACCGGCAAGGGCGCGGCTGACGGTCGACTGGCTGACGCCTGCCGCCTCGGCCACGTCGAACGACGTTACGCGGATGATCTTTCTCTCGCCGGCCATGCTACCCCCAAGTCAACTATCGCTTTAGCAGGATCGGCGTCAGCGGAAAGTGTCCTTGGCCTTGCGCAGGGCAGCGAAAGTTTCTGCGGGGGTGGCGCCGCCCCAGCGCGCGACCATGTCGGCATCGTCGGCCCGGAGGAAGGGGTTGGCGGCGAGTTCGGCGGCGAGGGTCGTCGGTACGGTCCATTCGCCGCGTTCGCGCCTTTCATCGACCCCTTGGGCATAGGCCTGGAGAGCCGGGTTCTCGGGATCGGCGAAGATGGCGAAACGCGCGTTGGACTGGGTATATTCGTGCGCGCTGTACAGCGTGGTTTCGACAGGCAGGGCCTTGAGGCGCGAAAGGCTGGCCCAGAATTGCGGCGGCGTGCCTTCGAACATGCGGCCGCAGCCCAGGGGGAAGAGTGCATCGCCAACGAAGGCGACGGCGGCTTGCGGCAGGTGATAGGCGCAGTGGCCCATGGTGTGGCCGCCGACGTCGATGACTTGTGCCACGAAGTTGCCGAGCTGTACCGAATCACCTTGGGCGACGGTGCGATCGACAGCGGCGATCTTGCCAGCATCATCGAGGGGCGCAGTCACTGTGCAGCCGGTTGCCGCCTTGATGGCCTCGTTACCGCCCGCATGGTCGGGATGCCAATGGGTGTTCCAGATTTGGGTGATGCGCCAGCCCTTTGCCTCCGCCTCGCGCAGGTAGGCGTCGGCATCAGGTGTGTCGATGCAGGCGGTCTCGCCGCTTTCTGGATCGTGGACGAGGAAGCCGTAGTTGTCGGACAGGCAGGGGAACTGGTGGATCTGAAGCGTCATGGCCGCAGCTTAGCGCCGCCTTTCCGACAAAGCAAAAGCCCGCCCGGATTTCTCCGGACGGGCTTTTGCTTGTTCAGTGCCTTGAAGGCGGTGAAGCTTACTGCTTCGCCTTCAGAGCGGCGCCGAGGATGTCGCCCAGCGAAGCGCCGGCATCCGACGAGCCGTACTGTTCCACTGCTTCCTTCTCTTCGGCCAGCTGGCGGGCCTTGACCGAGAAGTTCGGCTTCTTCGAACGATCGAAGCCGGTGACCATGGCGTCGAGCTTCTGGCCGACCTGGAAGCGGTCCGGACGCTGCTCGTCGCGATCACGGCCGAGGTCCGAGCGCTTGATGAAGCCGGTTGCGCCGTCTTCGCCAGCCTGCACTTCGAGGCCGCCATCGCGGACTTCGAGAACGGTGACGGTGACGACTTCGCCGCGACGCAGCGAGCCAGCACCGGCAGCCGAAACGCCACCAGCAGCCGGAGCGCCCTTTTCAAGCTGCTTCATGCCGAGGCTGATGCGTTCCTTCTCGACGTCGACATCGAGAACCACGGCCGAAACCTGCTCGCCCTTGCGGTGCAGAGCCAGCGCGTCTTCGCCCGAGATGCCCCATGCGATGTCCGACATGTGGACCATGCCGTCGACGTCGCCATCTAGGCCGATGAACAGGCCGAATTCGGTCGCGTTCTTGACTTCGCCTTCCACGGTCGAACCGACCGGGTGCTTCTCGGCGAAGGCTTCCCAGGGGTTCTGCTGTGCCTGCTTGAGGCCGAGGCTGATGCGGCGCTTGTCGCTGTCGACTTCCAGAACCAGCACGTCGACTTCCTGCGAGGTCGAGACGATCTTGCCGGGGTGGACGTTCTTCTTGGTCCAGGACATTTCGGAAACGTGGACGAGGCCTTCGATGCCGGCTTCGAGTTCCACGAACGCACCGTATTCGGTGATGTTGGTGACGGTGCCCGAGAGCTTCGCACCGACCGGGTACTTGGCGGCCACGCCATCCCACGGATCGCTTTCAAGCTGCTTCATGCCGAGGCTGATGCGCTGGGTATCCTGGTTGATGCGGATGATCTGCACCTTGACGGTATCGCCGATGGCGATGACTTCCGACGGGTGGTTGACGCGCTTGTAGCTCATGTCGGTGACATGGAGCAGGCCGTCGATGCCGCCGAGGTCCACGAACGCACCGTAGTCGGTGATGTTCTTGACGACGCCGTCGATGATCTGGCCTTCCTTGAGGTTCTGGATCAGGCCCGAGCGCTGTTCGGCGCGGGTTTCTTCCAGCACCGCACGGCGCGAGACGACGATGTTGCCGCGGCGGCGGTCCATCTTGAGGATCTGGAACGGCTGCGGCATGTCCATCAGCGGGGTCACGTCGCGGACCGGGCGGATGTCTACCTGCGAGCCGGGGAGGAAGGCAACGGCGCCGTCGAGGTCGACAGTGAAGCCGCCCTTCACGCGGCCGAAGATCACGCCTTCAACGCGCTTGCCTTCGCCGAATTCGTTCTCGAGCTTGTCCCAGGCGGCTTCGCGGCGGGCGCGGTCGCGGCTGAGCATTGCTTCGCCGTCGGCGTTCTCGACGCGGTCGACATAGACTTCGACTTCGTCGCCGACCTTGAGGCCGTGCGGCTGGCCGGGCGAGGCGAATTCGCGCAGGGCAACGCGGCCCTCGCTCTTCAGGCCCACGTCGATGACGGCCTTGTCGTTTTCGATGGCGGTGATGGTGCCCTTTACGACGCGGCCTTCGAAGCCACCGTTGGCGGCTCCGCCAAGCGATTCGTCAAGCAGCGCGGCGAAATCGTCGCGCGACGGGTTGGTAGCCATATTCAAAGCTTCCTGTAACAAGTATCCCGGCCAGGCGGTTGTTTCCGCCGGTCTTTCCTCCACGTACCGCCCCATGCGGGCCGTGGGCCAAAAAGGGCCGAACCGCCCCCGGAGCCGAATGCTGCCGAAGGCATCCGGTCAGGCATGAGCCTTCACGGACGGGCGGCGCTTAGGCGCATGGGGCGGGAAAAGCAAGGAAAATGGGGCGATCCGCGATCTTAACCCGTGGCTGCCAAGACCTGTTAAACATCGCGTGCTAGACTGTCGTCTGAGGAGATCCGTGATGGAGCAGCCGGGGGTGTTCAGCACGTTCGACGACCGGGCAACCGAAGCCCGTTACAACGAGACAGCGCGCACCCTGCGTACGCCCTTCGTGCGTCTCTATGCCGTCCTGTTCATGACGGTGATGCTGGCCTACTCGGTGGTCAACCCGATCTATCTCGATCCGGTCGAGAATGCCCGCCTTGCCTTCTGGCTGGGCGTGGCCTTGATGACGACCGGGGCCTACATCGGTGCGACGTTCTGGAAGGACTACGTCCGCCACCCGCTGGTGGACTTTGCCGCATTGCTGGTCATTTCGTTGATCGTGGCGCGGATCAACTTCGTGCTGTTCGACCATCTTCTGCATATCCACAGCGACTTGCATGCCGTTGGTGTCGTCAACCGGCTCGCGATCACGGCATTCGCGGCAGTCACCCTGGCAGGGCGTCCGCGCCTCTTCATGGCCTGGCTTGGTTGCGACCTGCTTGGTTGGCTCGGCCAGGTCATTCCCCAGCAGACTGCCGACGCTGCGCTGGCCTATGCCCTGTTGAGCTACTCAAGCGGTGCGCTGGTCATGGCGGCGATCAACCTCGCGGTGGGGCGGACGAGCCGCGCTGCCTTCATGCTTGCCGATTCGCTGGATGCAGAGCGCGCGCGCAACGAGGAACTGGTTCTCAACATGTTGCCGCCAACTGCAGTCGAGCGCATTCGCACCGGTCAGATGGTCGCGGATTCCTATGCCGATGCGAGCGTCATCTTCATCGACATGGTGGGCTTTTCCAGGCTGGCGAAGCGAGTGTCACCGGGCCATCTGGTGGAGTTGCTCAACAGCTTCTTCAATCACGCCGACGCCTGTGCACGCGAGTTCGGCGTCGAGAAGGTCAAGACCGTCGGCGACGCCTATCTCGCCATTGCCGGGGGCAACGTGCCAAGCGGCAACAGCGCGGATGCGGCAATCGCCTTTGCAAGGGCAGTGCTCTCGGGCGTCGAGGAGTTGCGGCGCGTTGCGGGCGTGGATGAGGTTGGACTGCGCGCCGGCATTCATTCCGGCCCGGTTGTCGGCGGAGTCATCGGTGCGACCCGCATGGCCTACGATTACTGGGGCGATACGGTAAACATCGCGGCACGGTTGGAAGGGACGGCGGCCACAAACGGTATTGCGATCTCTGAAAGCACATGGCTGCGCGCAAATGACCGTGGAGCGTTCGGCCCACCGATGATGATGACGCTGAAGGGTGTTGGCGAAACTTGTGTGTTTCAAGCCGTGGTGGATGAGGCCGATCTGAAGACGCGGGCAGCGGCGGCCTAAGCTTTTGCGGCCACCTGCTTGTCGACCAGCGCAATCGCCGTCGCCACGGCCATTTCTTTGGTCAGGTTCGAGGTATCCAGTAGGGCCGCACCGTCCGCCTGCCGTAGCGGGGCTTCGGCGCGGTTGCGGTCGCGTTCGTCGCGTTCCGCAAGGTCAGCTTCGATTTCGGCGCGCTCCACGTCCTTGCCAAGTTGCTTCATTTCCACCCAGCGGCGCATGGCGCGTGCCGATACGCTGGCGGTGATGAAGAGCTTGGCGTCGGCATGGGGTGCGATGACCGTGGCGATGTCGCGGCCGTCGAGGACGGCGCCGCCGGGTTGGTTGGCGAAGGCCTGCTGGCGTTCGAGCAGCGCGGCGCGGACGGCGGGGTGGACGGAGACGCGGCTGGCGTAGCCGCCGGTGTCTTCGCTGCGCAGTTCGGGGTCAGCCAGCAGGCTTTCCGGGAAGGCGCAGGCGGCGAGGGCTTGTGCGGGATCGTCCGGGTTGCCGCCGCTCAGCACCACCTGTCGGCCCACGGCGCGGTAGAGCAGGCCGGTGTCGAGGTGGGGCAACCCGTAGTGCGCGGCGAGCGCCTTGGCGATAGTCCCCTTGCCCGAAGCGGTCGGGCCGTCGACGGCGATGATCACGGGTTGGAACTCCGGTTGCGGAAGGCCTTCACCAGCCCCCATATCGCAATTGCCGCCCAGAAGAACTCCAGCACGAACGAGGCGGGGTTCATGTTGAACAGCAGCGAGATCGTCAGCAGTGCCGCGCCGAGCAGGTTGACGCCGTGCTGGACGAAGGGGTTGGGGCGGTCCTGCCGCGTGGCGTAAGCGTAGGCGAAGATGATGCAGGCGGTGCCGCAGAAGCCGACAAGGTTGGCCAGATCGTGGCTGGTCAACGCGTCGCGCCCTCGAGCAGGCTTTCGAAGACCGGGAAGCTGGTGGCGATGGGGCGTGTGTCATCGACCTCGACGCCGCGCTTGCTGGCAATGCCGGCAATGGCCATCGACATGGCGATGCGGTGGTCGAGGTGGGTAACGACGCTGGCGCCCTCGGTCGTGCCCGGAAGCGGATCACCGCCGGTGCCGTCGATCATCAGCCCGTCCTCGGTTTCAGTGACCTTGGCTCCGGCCAGCTCCAGCGCGGCGCGCATGGCGCTGATGCGGTCGCTCTCCTTGACGCGCAGTTCCTCCAGCCCGGTGGTGACTGTGCGGCCCCTGGCGAGCGCCGCGGCGACGAACAGGATCGGGAATTCGTCGACCATGCTCGGCACCACGGCGGGATCGACGTCGATGCCGGTGAGCAGCGAATGGCGCACTCGCAGGTCGGCCACGGGTTCACCGCCGACATCGCGGCGGTCCAGTTCCTCGATCGAGCCGCCCATCAGGCGCAGCACATCGAACAGCGCGGCGCGGGTGGGGTTGAGGCCGACGTTCTCGACCACGAGGTCAGAGCCTTCGACCAGCAGCGCGGCGACGACGAAGAACGCGGCGGAAGAGGGATCGCCGGGGACGACGATGTCCTGCGGTTTGAATTCCGCCTCGCCGCGCACCTTGATTACGCGCGCGCCGTCATCAGCCACATCGACCGTCAGCTCCGCGCCGAAGCCGCGCAGCATGCGTTCGGAATGGTCGCGCGTCGGGATCGGTTCGATCACCGTGGTCACGCCGGGCGTGTTGAGGCCCGCCAGTAGGATCGCGCTCTTCACTTGCGCCGAGGCGACGGGGAGGCGGTATTCGATCGGCACGGCAGGCGAGATGCCGCGGAGCGTCAGGGGCAGGCGGCCGCCGGGGCTGGCGGTGAACTCGGCGCCCATGGTCGAGAGCGGATCGATCACGCGGCCCATCGGGCGCTTCGACAGCGAGGCATCGCCGACAAAGGTTGCGGTGATGGGGTGGCTGGCGACGAGGCCCATCAGCAGGCGCGTCGAGGTGCCGGAGTTGCCCATATCGAGGGCGGCCTGCGGTTGCAGCAGCCCACCGATGCCGACGCCGTGGACATGCCACATGCCATCGGCATCGCGCTCGATTGTCGCACCCATCGCGCGCATGGCTGCGGCGGTGGAGAGCACGTCCTCGCCTTCGAGCAGGCCGGTCACGCGCGTCTCGCCCACGGCCAGCGCGCCGAGCATGATCGAGCGGTGGCTGATCGACTTGTCGCCGGGCACGCGGATGCGGCCCTTGAGCGGTCCGTTGGCGGTGAAGCGGCGGGGGCGCATCTGTGCGGGGCCATGGGCGGGATCGTGAGAGGACACGTCAGGACTTTCGGAGCGGGGAGGGCGGATAAGGCGCGCGGCTTTTGACAGCAGCGCGCCGCTATGGCAAGGCGCGCCCTCTCTTGATTCCGCGAGGGCGCGGACCCATCAAGCGTGCAGTTTCTCCGCCCGGGCAAAATCCTTCGCGCCGGGCCAGTCTTGAGGAAGTTTCATGGTCAAGCCGGAATGGGGCACCAAGCACAGCTGTCCGAAGTGCGGCACCCGCTTCTACGATCTGGGCAAGAGTGACCCGGTCACCTGCGTCGAATGCAAGTACTCGTTCCATCCGGATCCGGTGCTGAAGTCGAAGCAGCCGATTCCCTACGAGGAAATCCAGAAGGACAAGCCCGACGTCGCGCCTGACGTCGATCTGGCCGACGAGGATCTCGACATCGACGAGGACGGCGATTCGCCGGACAACGACGTCGACCTTGGCGGTGATGACGATCTCGGCGTTGCCGGTCACGATGGTGACGACGACGAAGTGTAAGGGTTTCGGGGCCGGTTCTCGGACCGGCTCCAAAAAAATTCGCGGGGCGATTTTTTCGTCTTGCCAGTAGCAGCAACCTCCCTTAGAGGCGCGGCTCCCGGCGAGCGACACCCGCCGGAACGGTCTGCCTCCAGCGGCAGATTTGATGGGAAATGGGGCCTTAGCTCAGCTGGGAGAGCGCCTGCATGGCATGCAGGAGGTCAGCGGTTCGATCCCGCTAGGCTCCACCATCCACCTGAAAAGGCCGCCTTCGGGCGGCCTTTTTCGTTTCGGCGATGTGTGGGCCCAGATGCGGTGTGATCGGTCCACCGCGACGCGATTGACGAAGATCACAGCCTTGCTAGCCTTCGATCAACTAAAGGGCGCACACGTCACATCATCGGAAAGACCCGACATGCGCCGCTTGGCCAAGCCCACTGCCTTTTCCTGCCGGATCGCGGCGACATTTGCCGCAGCCACCCTTGTGGCCAGCCAGGCCTCTGCGCAGTTCGGTGGCTTCAGCATCCCTTCGATCCCGCGTAGCTCGTCGTCTTCGCAGAAGAGCGCCGATGGCTGTCCCAAAGGCAAGAGCAAGAGCGCCGGGTCGTCCGTGCTTGGCGGGTTGCTCGGCCAAGGCATCGGGCGCGCGGCCAGTTCGGCAGGCATCGGCAGCTATTTCCCATCCGCCGAGTTCGCCGACACGCTGACTAACGCCATCGCCTGCCGCCTCGACCCTGAGGAGCAGAAGCAGGCCGCCGAAGCGACGGTGGAAGCGACGCGCGGTGAAGACGTTGGCAGCAGTTCGTCCTGGACATCGAACACCCGCGAGAACGTGTCGGGCACTTCGACGATCACCGCGCGCGACGACGAGGTCGCATCGAACGGAGCCGCCGGCCGACAGTGCATCACCGTGACCGACGTGATCATCGTCAACGGCGAGGAGACGACTGCGAACAAGCGCATGTGCCGCGCGCCCGGCTCGGCGCGCTATTCGCTGGCAGCCTGATGCGGCTGGTCCTGCCGGTTCTGGCGCTGCTGCTGGCAACGGGGGCGACCAAGCCGGTTGCCATGGACCCCAAGAACCCGACCTGCCCGGACAGGCCGGACTGGGGCCTCGCCAAGGCCATGACGCTGACTCCCGCCGACAAGGGCGGCAAGCGCGTGCTGATTGCCGATGGCATCATCGATTCGCGCCTGCCTGAGCGGCTGAAGGCGGCAATCGATGCAGACGAACGGATCGAGGAAGTCTGGCTGAAGTCTCGCGGCGGCGACGCCGAGGCGGGCAATCGTGCGGGAAAGGTGATTCGCTCCTACCCCGGCATGGTCACGCGGATTCCGGCGGGCTGGACCTGCTTTTCGGCGTGCAACTTCGTGTTCATGGGCGGCGACCGGCGCTTTGTGGAGCCCGGGGGGATGTTCATGGTCCACATGTTCACCCACACCGGCGACCGCGACGTGATCGAGATCTCGGTCGATGAGGGCACCGAGGAAACGACGCGGCTGATCGGCGAGATCGAGCAGGCCAGTGCTCTGCTGGCGAGCGAGGACAATGACTTCCTGATCCGCATGGGCATCAGCCGCAAGCTGCTGACCGAGGTCATGTACAAGCAGCAGGCCGTGGCGACGAAGGAGAATCCCTCGACGCGCTATTGCCTCAGTCAGGACGAGGTGCGGAAGTACAATGTCGTCCCGGTAGAGCGTCCTGCCGGTTGAACGTGACGCTGCGTCCCCGCGAAGGCGGGGACCTCAGGCGCTTGCCTCCCATCTTCAGTAGCAAGACCGAGACTCCCGCCTTCGCGGGGCGCAGTTACTTCTTGAGCCCGATCTCGCGCAGGCGTTCCTGCAGGTAGTCGTCAGCCGTGATCGAAACCGGATAGCGGTCTGGGTTATCGGCGGTGATGCATTGCTCAAGCGTCTTGAACGGGAAGTCGCTGCGCAGGTGCAGGAAGAAGGGCATCGAGTAGCGGCTGTGCTTCGCCCGCTCGCCCTCCGGGTTGCGCACGCGATGGCTGGTCGAGGGCAGGACGTGATTGGTCAGGCGTTGCAACATGTCGCCGATGTTGACCACCAGCGCGCCCTCGGGCGGGGAGACGCCGATCCATTCGCCCTGCTTGGTCAGCAGTTCTAGGCCCGCCTCTTCGGCGCCCAACAGCAGGGTGATGAGGTTGATGTCTTCGTGCGCTCCGGCGCGAATCGCTCCTGGCTCCGCATCGGCGGGCAGGGGCGGGTAATGCAGCAGGCGCATCACCGAGTTGCCATCCTCGATCGCCGGATCGAACCAGTGTTCATCCAGCCCCAGCCACACGGCGATGCGCGCGAGGATCCGAGCGCCAACACGGTCGAATTCGGCATAGAGGGACTCGAACGTCTCGCGGAAGCCTTCCGGACGTGTCGGCCAGATGTTGGGGAACATCGACATCGCGGCGAGCGGGTGGTCTGCGGGCAGGTCGCGCCCGACGTGCCAGAATTCCTTGAGGTCGTGGCGCTTGGCACCCTTGGCAATCTCGGTGCCGAACGGCGTGTAACCGCGAGCGCCGCCCAAGCCGTCGATGTAGTAGCTGCGCTTCTCGTCCTCGGGCAGGGCGAAGAAATCGGCGGTGAGGGTCCAGGCGCGGGCAATCAGCGCGGCGTCGATGCCGTGATCCTTGACCATCGCGAAGCCGAAGATCTGGAAGGATTCGCCAAGGTCACGGGAAAGCGTTGCGGGCTCGCTGTTGAGCGAGATCACCGGCAGGGTTTGCAGGGGCATGGTGTTCCAGTTCGGAAAATTGTCGCTATGGAAACCGCCTGTAACGGGATTCGTGTGGGGTTTCATGACCAAAATCAACGCTGCTGAAATCGACTGGGCCGAGACGACTGGCCGCAACCTGTGGCTGATGAAGTCGGAACCGGACGTCTACGGCTGGGACGACCTTGTCGCCGAGGGCGAGGGTACGTGGGACGGCGTGCGCAATCATCTGGCCGCGCGCAACTTGCGCACCATGCAGGCGGGTGATCTGGCGTTCTTCTATCACTCGAATATCGGCGTCGAAGTCGTCGGCGTGATCGTGATCAGCGAGGGCGGGTTGACCGATCCGACTGACCCCGAAGGCAAGTGGGCCGCGGTCAAGGTCAAGCCGGTGCAGAAGCTGCCGCAGACAGTCACCCTCAAGCAGATCAAGGCGACGCCGGAGCTTCAGGAGATGGATCTGATCCGCCTTTCGCGACTGTCCGTGGGTGCGGTGCGGCCGGATGAGTGGAACCTCATCCTGCGCATGGCCGGGGCGCTCTGAAGCGGAACCGCCTATCGTCCGGCGCGTATTGATCTCCGTGAAGGCGATGAAACATCGCTGAAAAATCAAGGAGATCGACGATGGGTGAACTGACCGATCGGGCCAAGGGCCTGGCCAACGAAGCCATTGGCAACACCAAGCAGGCCGCGGGCAAAGCGACCGACGACGCCAGCCTCCATGCCGAGGGCGTAGCCCAGGAGCGCAAGGGCGAATTCGATCAGGCCAAAGGCAAGGTGAAGGGCGCGCTCGGCGACGACGTCTGACGCGGTCTGATCCAGCAGTTTTGACCGGCAGGCCGGTCACCGGAGGCCGTCCCCTTGGGGCGGCCTCTTTGTTTGCGCCAGACTGTCCCGATCAGGAACGGGACAAAAAATGTCGTACTGGCCGGGATACCGGATGGTGAATAAATCGTTAAGATCGCACCATGAGCACGTTGCCAGCCACCGCTTTCGGTTCGTCCCGCCACCCCTTCAGGGCGTCGCTGCCGCGCCACGTGCTGCGGGAACTGCCCCGTTACGAGCCTGAGGTCATGGCTGCGATGAAACGCGCCGAGATCCGACTGCGCGAGGCGGAAATCCGCTCCGAACCGGTCAATCTCAAGCGGATCACGATGCAGGACTTGCGCGATTTCCTGATCGCCTATTGCGCCTGCTTCCTTGCGGTCATGGCCTTCATCGCCTGATCAGGCTGCCTTTGCCGCCTTTTCTGCCCGATAGAGCAGATAACCGAGCCAGGCCGAGACCACGCACATCGCGGCACCCAGCAGCAACTGGTCGACGATCGCAACGCCTGCGGCGCTGAGGCCCACAGCCAGCAGCGACCCCACGACCATCGCACCTGAATTGACGATGTTGTTGGCGGCGATCGTGCGTGCCGTTTCCGACTTGTCGACCACGGTGGTCAGGAAGGCGTAAAGCGGCACGACGAACATGCCGCCCGCAACGGCAATGCCGAGCAGGCATAGCAGCAACGGCACGGCCAGGGGCTGCGCGATGAATGTCGAGACGTCCATCAAGGGCATGCCGGGATGGGCGGGCCAGTAATCGCAGACCTGATGGAACGCCGCGATGAACACGCCCATGACGATCACAGAAGCAGGCGAATAGCGCGCCGAGACGGTGCCCTTGAGCAGCGCGTTGATCGACATCGAGCCGATCGCGATGCCGACCGAGAACATGACGAGGAACAGGCTGGCCACTTCCTTGCTCGCCGAAAGCACGTTCTTGGCGAGTGGCGGGAACTGGATGAACAGCACCGTGCCCACCGTCCAGAAAAAGCTGATCGCAACGATCGCCATGAACACCTGCCGGTGCCGTGTCGTGTTGCGGATCAGTCGCCACGACGAGGTGAAGACATTGAAATCGATCTTCTGCGCTTCGACCAAAGGCGGGGCCGGGGGCACCTGACGGCCGGAGAGATAGCCGATCAGCGCGGTGAAGACTACGCCACCGGCCGCGACCTCGACCGGTATCCAGCCCGCCAAGATCGTCCCGGCGAGGATGGCGATATAGGTGCCGGCTTCGACGAGGCCGGTGCCTGCAAGCACTTCGCCTTCATGCAGATGCTGCGGCAGGATGGCGTACTTGATCGGCCCGAAGAACGTGGAATGCACGCCCATCGCCAGCAGTGCGGCCAGCATCAGCGGAATGGCGATCTGCTCGACTTCGAAGCCCAGCCAGGCCAGCACCAAGCCGGTTCCGCCGACCGCCATGATCGCGATCTCGCAGGCCTTGACTATACGAATGATCCTCGCCTTGTCGCGCATGTCCGCCAATTGCCCGGCAAGCGCGGAAAGCAGGAAGAACGGCAGGATGAACAGGCCCGAGGCAATCGCCGAGAAGCGCGCCTCGGCAGCTTCCGAATTGTAGACGCTGTACACGACGTACAGGACCATCGCGTTCTTGTAGAGATTGTCGTTGAAGGCCCCCAGAAGCTGGGTGACGAACAGCGGCAGGAAGCGGCGCGTGCGCACCAGATGCGTCGATGTTGTCATTTACCTTCTTGCCAGCATCTGTCCTTGCCCGCACCCTTAGCCCGATGGGACACGCGGGCAAGAGCATTTCGGTCGACGAGGCGATAGATGGCGAATGTTGCGATTCCGTTTGCCGCATTCCGGCGTTATGGCTGACACGATGCTGACGCTGCCCAACCTGCTCACGCTGTCACGGATCGTGACCGTTCCCCTCCTGGCAGCGTTGCTCTGGTGGCCCGAGTGGCGCCTCGGCTATGGCCTTGCCTTCGCAGTCTACTGCCTGATGGGCGTGACTGACTACTTCGACGGCTATCTGGCGCGGGCGCAGGGTGCGGTCAGCAAGCTTGGCATCTTCCTCGATCCGATTGCCGACAAGATCATGGTCGCGGCCGTGATTCTCGTTCTGACCGCGCAGGGCATTTTGCGCGGACCTTATGTCGGCGACATGCACGTGATTGCAGGGCTGGTCATCCTGCTGCGCGAAATCGCGGTTTCCGGCCTGCGCGAGTTCCTCGGCGGCATCCAGGTCTCGGTTCCGGTCAGCCGCCTTGCCAAGTGGAAGACCACGTTCCAGATGATCTGCCTTGGCGCACTGATCCTCGGGCAGGCCTTGCCCGACTGGCTCATGACAATCGGCGGCTTTACCGTGAACGTGCCGCACACCGTGGGCCTCACCACCTTGTGGGGCGCTGCGGTCCTGACTGTGATCACCGGCTGGGACTACCTGCGCATCGGCCTCAAGCACATGGATTGAGGTTCCCCGGGGACCTCAACCCGCCCGCAACTCCTGCGCCAGCATCCGGAATTCATCGGCGCGTGGGCTGTTGCGTCGCCAGACGAGGGCGATGTCGCGCCAGGCATGGTCGGCCTTCAACGGGCGAGCGACGATCTGGGTATTGTTGAGGATCCCGGCATCGATCGCCATCTGCGGCAGCATGGTGAGGCCAAGGCCGTTGTCGACCATCTGCACCAGCGTATGAAGGCTCGTGCCGATCATCGTGGCACTGGCGCGCATTTCCGGGCGGTTGCACGCAGCTAGCGCGTGCTCCTTGAGGCAGTGTCCGTCCTCGAGCAGGAGCAGGCGGTTCTCGTCGATCATGCTGGCCGTGATCGAGGCAGGCGGATCGCGCGGGTCGTCCTTGGGGAAGGCGACGAGCAGTTCGTCCTTGAATAGCAGTTCGGTCTCTACCTCGCCCGTGGCGTAGGGCAGGGCGAGCAACACGCAATCGGCGCGGCCATGGTGCAGCGATTCGATGGCGGCGGCGCTCGGCTCCTCGCGGAGGAACAGCTTGAGCTGTGGGCGTTCCTGGCGCAGGCGCGGAAGGATGCGCGGCAGCAGGAATGGCGCGATCGTCGGAATCACGCTCATCCGCAATTCGCCCGCCAGCGGGGCGCCGTGGCTCTGCACCAGTTCGGACAGCTCCTCAGCCTCGCGCAGCAGTCGGTGCGCCTTGGCGACGACCTGATTGCCGAGCGGTGTGAAGCGCACGACGCGGCGGGTGCGCTCGACCAGCGTCACGCCGAGCAGCGACTCGAGTTCGCGCAAGCCTGCCGAGAGCGTCGATTGCGACACGAAGCAGGAATCGGCGGCTTTCCCGAAGTGCCCATGCTCGTGCAGGGCAACGAGATATTGCAACTGCTTCAGCGTGGGCAGGTAGGTGCTCATGAGTGGTTATTCGTCCACGTGAACGACGACTTCGGGCGCTTCCGAAGAGCCGCCGATGTCATCGATGTGTGCCATCTTCAGCTTCCCGTTCACGACCGCGAAGGCCAGCTTGCCTTCGACCAGTTCCAGGGCATCGCGGCCGAATTGCTCGAATCGCCAGCCTTCGAGGATCGGCAGGTTCTTGCGCTGTCCGGCGGCCAGCAGTTCGAGATCGTCGGTGCGCGCCAGCAGGCGGGCGGCGATGTCGATTTCGCGGCTGCGGATCTTGAGCAGCAGCTTGAGCAGGTCGGCCACCAGCGCGCCTTCCTTGCCGAGAGGCGCACCGCGGGGCGTCTTGGGCGGCATTTCCGCTTCTGTCAGCGGCTTGGAATCGGCCAGCGTCTGCATCAGGCGGCGGCCGATGTCATTGTCCTTCCAGCCCGTGGAAAGGCCGCGCACCTTGGCGAGATCGTGCTGGTCGCGGGGAGGGTGGCTGGCGATGTCCGCGAGCGTCTCGTCGCGCATGATCCGGCCGCGCGGGATGTTCTTGTCCATCGCTTCACGCTCGCGCCATGCGGCGAGCGACTTGAGGCGGCCAAGCACGGCCGGGTTGCGGCTGGGGGCGCGGATCTTCTGCCAGGCCGTTTCCATGTCGGTCCGGTAGTTTTCGGGATCCGCCAGTTTCTCCATCTCGATGTCCAGCCATTCGCCGCGGCCGGTCTTGATCAGGCGCTTCAACAGTTTGGGGAAGATCTTCGACAGGTGCGTCACGTCGCCGATGGCATACTCGATCTGCCGTTCGGTGAGGGGGCGGCGCGACCAGTCGGTAAAGCGCGCGCCCTTGTCGATCGAGAAGCCCAGCCACGATTCGACGAGGTTGGAATAGCCGATCTGTTCGGACTGGCTGACCGCCATCATCGCGATTTGGGTGTCGAAGATCGGGTGTGGGGTCTTGCCGGTCAGGTTGTAGATGATCTCCACGTCCTGTCCGCCGGCGTGGAAGACCTTGAGCACGTCCTCGTTCTCGCACATCAGGTCAAGCAAGGGGGACAGGTCGATGCCCGGCGCCAGCGGATCGATCGCGGCGGCTTCCTTGTCATCGGCGACCTGCACCAGGCAGAGCTCCGGCCAATAGGTATTCTCGCGCATGAATTCGGTGTCGACCGTGATGAAATCGGCCTTGGCCAAACGCTCGCACAGATCGGCCAGAGCGTCGGTCGTCGTGATCAGGGGATGTATCTTCATCGGTCTTTTCTGTATGGCGCGCCGGTAAGGGCGGCCCGGTGGTGCCCCCGTCAGGGAGCGCGGCTTGACAAATGCGCGGCCATCGCCTGTTAGCCGCCCATTCCCCCTGCCCGATTGCAGACCGATTGGAAAGAGTTTCGATGCACCTTTACCGTTCCCATACCTGCGGCGCCCTCACGCGCGGTGATGTCGGGCAGACTGTCCGCCTTTCGGGCTGGGTGCACCGCAAGCGCGATCATGGCGGCGTGCTCTTCGTCGACCTGCGCGATCACTACGGCATGACCCAGATCGTCGCGGACGTGGACAGCCCGGCGCTGCCGATCCTGGAAGCATTGCGCGTGGAATCGGTCGTCACGATCGACGGCGAGGTCAAGGCCCGCTCCGAAGGCACCATCAACGCCAACCTCCCGACCGGCGAGATCGAGGTCTATGCGCGCGGCGCCACGGTGCTGTCTGCCGCTGAAGAGTTGCCGATGCCGGTGGCGGGCGAGCAGGAATATCCTGAAGAGATCCGCCTGCGCTATCGCTTCCTCGACCTGCGCCGCGAAACGCTGCACGCCAACATCGTCACCCGCACAAAGGTCATCTCGGACATGCGCCGCCGCATGGAAGGTGCTGGCTTTACCGAATACTCGACGCCGATCCTCACGGCGTCGTCGCCTGAAGGCGCGCGCGACTTCCTCGTGCCGAGCCGCATCCATCCCGGCAAGTTCTACGCGCTGCCGCAGGCGCCGCAGCAGTACAAGCAGCTGCTGATGGTGGCCGGCTTCGATCGCTACTTCCAGATCGCGCCCTGCTTCCGCGACGAGGACCCCCGCGCCGACCGTCTGCCGGGCGAGTTCTACCAGCTTGACCTCGAGATGAGCTTCGTCACCCAGGAAGAAGTGTGGGAAACGATGGAGCCGGTCATCGGAGGCGTGTTCGAAGCCTTTGCGGAGGGCCGAAAGGTCACGCCGACCGGCAGCTTCCCGCGCATTCCCTATGCCGAAGCCATGCTCAAGTACGGATCGGACAAGCCGGACCTGCGCAACCCGATCATCATCTCGGACGTCTCGGAAGAGTTCACCCAGTCGGGCTTTGGGCTGTTCGAGAAGATCGTGGGCACCGGCGGCGTCGTTCGCTTGATCCCGGCGCCGGGCACAGCGGACAAGAGCCGCAAGTTCTTCGACGACATGAACGACTGGGCGCGTTCGGAAGGCCATGCGGGCCTTGGCTACGTCACCCGCAAGGGCGGCGAGTTCGGCGGCCCGATTGCCAAGAACCACGGTGCGGACAAGATGGCCGCGCTGTTCGACAAGCTTGGCCTCGGTCCGGACGACGGTTGCTTCTTCGCCGCTGGCAAGGCCGAGCAGGCCGCCAAGCTTGCTGGTGCAGCCCGCACCCGCGTTGCCGACCAGCTTGGCCTGATCGACAAGGACCGCTTCGAGCTGTGCTGGATCGTCGACTTCCCGTTCTACGAATGGGACGAGGACAACAAGAAGGTCGAGTTCAGCCACAACCCGTTCTCGATGCCGCAGGGTGGAATCGACGCGCTGAACACGCAGGATCCGCTGACGATCAACGCCTTCCAGTACGATCTGGTCTGCAACGGCTTCGAGATTGCCTCGGGCTCGATCCGCAACCAGTCGCCCGAAACCATGGTCAAGGCGTTCGAGATCGTCGGTCTGTCCAAGGCAGATGTCGAGGAGCGCTTCGGCGGCCTCTATCGCGCCTTCCAGTATGGCGCGCCGCCGCATGGCGGCATGGCCGCTGGCGTCGACCGCATCGTCATGCTGATCTGTGGCGCGCAGAATCTGCGTGAAATCACGCTGTTCCCGATGAACCAGCGCGCCGAAGACCTGCTGATGGGCGCACCCTCGCCGGCCGCACTCAAGCAGCTGCGCGAACTCAATATTCGCGTCGTTGAGCAGACCAAGGGATAAGATGGGCAGGGCGCGCTTTGGGTCGATCCACAGCGCGCCTCTTGCCAGCACGCGCCGCGTTGATTAGGGCGAAACCCGAACAGATAACCAACCGCTTTCCTTCGAAGGGGCATTTCATGAGCGATACCGCCGACCGCGTTAAGAAGATCGTTGTCGAGCACCTCGGCGTCGAGGCTGACAAGGTCACCGAAGAAGCCAGCTTCATCGACGATCTGGGCGCTGACTCGCTCGACATCGTTGAGCTGGTCATGGCGTTCGAAGAAGAATTCGGCGTCGAGATCCCCGACGATGCGGCCGAGAAGATCTCGACCGTGCAGGACGCGATCAAGTACATCGACGAAAACAAGGGCTGATCGCCCACATCCCCCTTTTGCCCTGAGCGTGTCGAAGGGCTGCCAAGGCGCATGACGCCGGGCAGGGGAGGACTTCGGCAGGCTCAGCCCTAATTCAGGGGCTGGGCCTGTTTGCTTATTTTCCGGAGATTTCAATGCGTCGTGTCGTCGTAACCGGACTTGGCCTCGTCACCCCGCTGGGCGCGGACGTGGAAACCGTGTGGAAGAACCTGCTCGCCGGCAAGAGCGGGGCGGGGCTCATCACGAAGTTCGACACCAGCGACCAGAAGTGCAGGATCGCCTGCGAGGTGAAGCCGGCTGACCATGAGTACGGCTTCGATGCCGGAAAGCGCGTGGACCACAAGATCCAGCGCCAGGTCGATCCGTTCATCGTCTTCGGCATCGATGCCGCTGGTCAGGCGCTTGAAGACGCCGGCCTTGCCGACATGGACGATGACCTCAAGATGCGCACCGGCTGCTCGATCGGCTCGGGCATCGGCGGGTTGCCGGGAATCGAGAGCGAATCGATTGTCCTGCACGAAAAGGGCCCCGGTCGCGTTTCTCCGCACTTCGTCCATGGCCGCCTGATCAACCTGATCTCCGGTCAGGTCTCGATCAAGTATGGCCTGATGGGTCCGAACCATGCCGTCGTTACCGCCTGCTCGACCGGCGCCCACTCGATCGGCGACGCTGCGCGCATGATCAAGGACGGCGATGCCGACGTGATGCTGGCAGGCGGCGCGGAAAGCACGATCAACCCGCTTGGCGTTGCCGGTTTCGCACAGGCCCGCGCGCTCAACTGCAGCTACAACGACCGTCCGGAAGAGGCGAGCCGTCCTTATGACAAGGACCGTGATGGCTTCGTGATGGGCGAGGGTGCCGGCGTTGTCGTGCTTGAAGAGTATGAACACGCCAAGGCGCGCGGCGCGAAGATCTATGCCGAAGTCGTCGGCTATGGCCTGTCCGGCGATGCCTATCACGTCACTGCGCCGCACCCGGAAGGCAAAGGCGCCGAGCTCGCCATGCGCATGGCAATGCGCAAGGCCGGCATGGAGCCGGGCGACATCGACTACGTCAACGCCCATGGCACTTCGACCATGGCCGACACCATCGAACTCGCTGCCGTCAAGCGCGTGCTGGGCAATGACCTTTCGGGCGCATCGATGAGCAGCACCAAGTCGGCCATCGGCCACCTGCTCGGCGGTGCTGGCGCGGTCGAGACGATCTTCTGCATCCTCGCCATTCGCGACCAGATCGTCCCGCCGACGCTCAACCTGCACAACCCCGACGAGGGCACCGAAGGCGTCGACCTCGTGCCGCTCAAGGCGCGTCAGCGCAAGGTCCGCGCGGCGCTGAACAACTCGTTCGGCTTCGGCGGCACCAATGCCAGCGTGATCGTCAAGGCGATCGAAGACTAAGGACGCAAGCGATGGCCCGCCGTCGTCGATCAAGGCTGCCGCTGCTTGCGGCAGCCTTTGTCCTGCTGGCCGCTGCGGCATGGCTGGTCGGCGGCTGGTATGCCTCCGGCCCGCTCGAGGAGCAGCTCGAGTTCGATGTCGGCGAGGGCGAAGGCCTGAGCCTTCTGGCTGACGACCTCGAGGCAGAGGGCGCGATCGGCTCGGCAACGCTGTTCAAGCTGCGCGCCAAGCTGCTGGGCGGTGGCACTGACATCAAGGCGGGGTCGTTCCTGATCCCCAAGCGTGCAAGTGAAGCGACGGTCCTTGAAATCCTCAAGGGCGACAAGGTCATCCGCCGCCTGATCACCATACCCGAAGGCATGCCCTCGGTTCTCGTGGCCGAGCGTCTGTCGGCCAACAAGGACCTGACCGGTGCGATTTCCGCTCCCGAGGAAGGTTCCGTCCTGCCCGACAGCTATGATTGGCAGAAGGGTGAACCTCGCGCCGCCGTGCTGAAGCGTATGCAGGCGGCGATGGACAAGACGCTCGCAGACCTCTGGGCCAAGCGCTCGCCCCGGACCGTCGCCAAGACGCCGCAAGAGGCGTTGATTCTGGCCTCGATCGTGGAGAAGGAAACCGGCAAGCCCGAGGAGCGCCGCATGGTTGCCGGCCTCTATTCCAACCGGCTGCGCAAGGGCATGCTGCTCCAGGCCGACCCGACGATCATCTACCCGATCACCAAGGGCAAGCCGCTGGGCCGTCGCATCCGCCAGTCCGAAATTCAGGCGGTCAACGGCTACAACACCTACACGATGGTCGGCTTGCCCGCAGGGCCGATCACCAATCCGGGACGTGATTCGATCGCCGCCGTGCTCGATCCCGCCGAAACGGAAGCACTTTTCATGGTTGCCGACGGCACGGGAGGGCACGTGTTTGCCGATACGCTGCAACAGCATAATGCAAACGTTGCCAAATGGTTCGCCATCCGCAAGGCCCGCGGCGACCTATAGGGCGGTACGAACCGTGCGCCCTTCTCAATTGATGCTTTGTTCCATTCTCGAGGATCTTCGCTAGGATCGCTTGCGGAGGCACGGGAAGGACCAGCTCCTTCCGGGATCCCGGGAACATTTCGGCTTTGCCGGGCGGCATTCATGCCATCGCGACTGTGCCGAATGTTCCCGCTTTGCACGCTCCCCGCTTGTAATCGACTGGCACCATGCCACAGCGTGGGGCGTGCCCGATGTCCGCTCCAGCATGACACCGTTGATCGTGACGGCGACCTTGCCGCCAGACCTTCAGGCATGGGCCAATCGCCTGCGTCAGGCGCACTATCCGCCAGAGCGTAACCAGCTTGCTGCCCACCTCACGCTGTTTAATGCCTTGCCGTGGCGGCTTGAGGAAGAAGCACGCGGACTGTTTGCGACGCTTGCGGCATCGACGCCGCCGGTTCGGGCACGGTTGTCAGGCATCATGGATCTTGGCTCAGGCACCGCACTTCGCGTTGAAAGTCCGGATCTCCTGCACCTCCGGGCGGAAATCGCGCACCACTTCCATGGCATGCTTGGCGCTCAGGACAGTCACGAGCCGCGCCTCCATGTCACCATTCAGAACAAGGTCCCGCGCAACGAGGCCAGGGCGCTCCAGCAGCAGCTCGCCCCCCAGTTCCAGCCCCGCGCCTTTGCCTTTGCAGGCCTCGCCCTGCATCGCTATCTGGGCGGACCGTGGGAACCCGTGGCCCACTGGACCTTTCGCGGTTCCGACCGCCGCAGACCGTGATCGAAGGACAGGCAGGACAACCATGATCGCACCCGAATGGTATGCAACGGGACGCGAGCACGTCTGGTTGCCCTACACCCAGATGAAGACAGCGCGCGCGCCCCTGCCGGTTGCCTCGGCGCAAGGCATGCGGCTGAAGCTCGCGGACGGGCGCGAACTGCTCGACGGTATTTCCAGCTGGTGGGCCTGCGTTCATGGCTATCGCCACCCGCACATCGAGGCGGCTGTCAGGCAGCAGCTCGAAACTCTGCCACATGTCATGCTTGGCGGCCTTGCACACGAACAGGCCTATACCTTGGCCCGACGGCTCGCTGCGTTGATGCCTGGCGATCTCGACCACGTCTTCTTCAGCGATTCCGGCTCGGTCGCGGTCGAGGTCGCCATGAAGATGGCCGCGCAGTTCTGGCTCAATCAGGGTCAGCGCCGGGTCAAGTTTCTCTGCTTCAAGGGCGGCTACCACGGCGACACCTTCGCCACGATGAGCGTGTGCGACCCGGACGAGGGCATGCACAGCCTGTTCAAGGGCGCGCTGCTCGAACAGGTTGTCGTGGAGCTACCGCGCGACGCGGCGGCGGAGGCCTCGCTCGACGAACTGCTGGGGCGGTATCGCGGAGAACTTGCCGGCATCGTCGTCGAACCGCTCGTGCAAGGGGCCGGCGGCATGGTGTTCCATGATCCGTTCACCCTGCAGGCCTTGCGCCGTCTGGCCGACGCCCATGATCTCCTGCTCATCTTCGACGAGATATTCGTCGGCCTCGGACGTCTCGGCGATGCCATGTTCGCTTGCGAGATCGCCGGCGTGCAGCCCGATATCGTCACGCTGTCCAAGGCGCTGACCGGCGGCACCCTGCCGCTTGCCGCCACCATCGCTTCGCGGCGCATCCATGAAGGCTTCCTGTCCGACGATCCGATGCATGCGCTGATGCACGGGCCGACCTACATGGGCAACGCGATGGGCTGCGCAGCGGCCAATGCTTCGCTCGACCTGTTCGAAACCGAGCCACGCCTGGCGCAGGCCCGCGCAATCGGTGCGCAACTCGAACACCAGCTCGCCTCTGCACGCGAACTCCCGGGTGTGAAGGACGTGCGCGTCCGTGGCGCAATCGGCGTGATCCAGCTCGATCGCACCGCCCCCGCAGACCAGCTTTCGGCGATCTGCATCGAGCACGGCGTCTGGCTCCGGCCGTTCCGCGATGTGCTTTATACCACCCCGCCACTGATCGCCGGGGAGGAGGACATCTCGCAGATCACCACCGCCATGCTCGCCGCCGTGCGAAGCCTGGCCAGGTTCGATGCAATCTGAGGGGAACGCCCCCTTTAAAAAGGGTTGCCTAGCCCCTGACTGCTGGCTAAACGGCCCCCTGCCCAAGAGGCACGCCGCTTTAGCTCAGTTGGTAGAGCACATCATTCGTAATGATGGGGTCACGTGTTCGAGTCACGTAAGCGGCACCATTTCTGATCTGCCGGCTTCGGTCCGAAAGGGGCAGAAGGCCCGCTTTGTCCGAGCTTTCTGCGCCTCCTGCAATCG
>JBKBUD010000181.1:0-3594 GCA_046290865.1 Novosphingobium sp.
GATCGGCGAGGGTGCAGCAAGCGTGGCCGCAAGCTTCCGCTGCGCTGCGCGCTCGGCGGCGACCTGCAGCAACCCGTCGATGGTGGTGTCGAAATCAGGGCTGACCGGCTCGGCATGGGCACGCCGCACCTGCTGCCACTCACTCTCGATAGCGGCCTTGTGACGCGCATAAAGCGCCTCCTCGAAGACGAGCCGGATCGCCAGCAACTCGAGCGCCGTCGTGTCCGTGCGGTCTTCGACCTCGGCCTTGAACTGGATGTGGCGCGCATACTGCGCCCAGCCGCCGACAGTTAGCAGAAGCTGGTGGAAGTAGGTGCCGGGTTCGGCGCCAAGGCCCAGCGAAACGGCCGCCCGTTCGATTGCCGCATGTGGCGTCTCCGGCGTTTCGTCGACATGGATGCTGAAGCCTTTCAGGCCCAAGATCTCCGGCGTCAGGTCATGCGTCGCAAAGGCGCGCCATGCAGCGTAGAGCCCGTTTCGCCGGGAGGCGGCCCAGAGCGCCTGCCCCTGGTCGAAGAAGCCGGCTGCAAAACTGCCGATTCGCTCGGACACGAGCCCCGGCCAATCCTTGCCCGTGGCCCGTGCGGCAAGCTCCGCGACTGTCGGGAGTGCGGCCAGCGGCTGCGGCTCCTCGGCGACACCAGCCTTCAGCGCCGGCAAGTCGATCCGGTTGAACAGCGCGCTCGACTGGAGCGCTGCAACCAGATCCTCGTCCGTGATCTCGCCCCTGGCGATCAGGTCAGCATAGTGCTTGCGCGGCAGCGCCAGCCGGACGCCGCCGATCCGGGCCAGCCGGGCTGCGGTATGATCGAGCGTTTCGCTGATCTGGCCGAGGAAGGGATTGACGGCAACGGTCGCCGTCAGCGGCCAGGCTGGCGGTATCGCCCTCACTGCCTGATCTGCCGCGCGGGCAAGCGCTTCGCCATGCAAGGTGTCGATCGTGGTCATCTCGGTCATCGGTTCACTCCTTGATGGAAGCAGGCGTTGCGGAGGGGGTGCGCGGAAGCGTCCAGCCACCGAGCAGGCGATCGAAGAGGGCATTGACGTAGAGGCCGTTGGCGAGATGGACGCGCAGGCCCGCCGCCGCCGGATGATAGGCCCAGAGCGGGAAGAGCGACTGGGCGACCGCGACGACGCCGAAGGTGACGACCGCAAGCAGCATCAGCGTCCACTCCAATGGCCCGGGCTGCGGGGTCGCCGGCAGCGTGCCGAGCATCAGCTTGTCGCAGATCCGCTGCAGGGCGAAGTAGGCCGTGGCCGCCGAGATCGAGTAGAGCGACGTCCGCCAGGTCAGCGCCCGGGGCGCCGCATCCGCCAAGCCTTGCGCGATCAGATAGGCGACGCCGAAGATCAGGATTGCACCGAGCGCAAGCGCCTGCGGCGGCTTGTCGGCAAAGCCGAAGAGCACACCAATCACCGCATAAATCGTCAGCGCCAGGAGGAAGGCACGACCGACAGCCGTGGCGTTGGGTATCGCGACCGGGCCTGGCCGCTTGATCGAGGCAACACTCTCGATCGCCGAACCCGAAGCCAGGAAGGCATGCGCCTTGTAGAGCGAGTGGGCGACGATGTGCAGAAGCGCGATCGGGAAGAGCGCCAGGCCACACTGCAGGATCATGAAGACCATCTGCGCGACCGTCGACCAAGCAAGCGAGGTCTTCACCGCCGATTGGGTGAGCATCACCAGACTGCCGAACAGCGCCGTGAAGCCGCCGACCGTGACCAGCACCGCAAGCACCACCGGCGCCTGCAGCATGACATCGGCGAAGCGGATCAGCAGGAAGCCGCCGGCATTGACGACGCCCGCATGCAGGAGAGCCGAAACCGGCGTCGGCGTTTCCATGACTTCGGTGAGCCAGCCATGGGTCGGGAACTGGGCGGACTTGAGCAGTGCGGCGACAGCAAGCAGTGCGGCGGCCGTGATGGTCAGCGGCAGCCCCTGACCTTCCCGCGCGGCGGCAAGGATGGTGGCGATGTCGCCGGTACCGAAAGAAATAGCGAGCAGGATAACCGCGCCGATTAGGGCGGCATCGCCTGTGCGCGAGACGATGAACTTCTTGCGCGCGGCGCGCTGGGCCGCAATCCGCTCGGAGTAGAAGAGTAGAAGCTGATGCAGAAGCAGGCTGGTCGCGACCCAGCCGATGACAAGCTGCAGCAGCGTGCCAGATTGGACGAGCAGCAGGACGGCGGCAAGTGTTGCCGTCATCCAGCCGGTGAATGGTCCCTGCCGTGCTTCCCCGTCAAGGAAGGTGCCGGCATAACGCAGCACCACCCAGCCGATGAAGGAGACGAGCAGCAGCATCACCAGGCTGACAAGGTCGAGCCGCGAGGCCAGCGCGAAGTAGCTGTAGCCGATCGCCGGGCTCGTCCCTGGACCTTCGAGATAAAGGACCGCACCGGATAGGATCGCGACGACGATCGATCCGAGCGCGGCGAACTCCGCAACGCGGATGGCGAGACGCGGGCGAAGCCCGGGCGCCTTGAATGCATAATAGGACGCACCGGCAAGCAGCAGCGGTGCAAGAAGCGGCAGCATATGGATCACTAGATGTCTCCGGGCTGGGCCACTGCTTGGGAGGAGGCAGCGGCTATCTCACGGACCTGTTATCAGCGGCGCGATCACCAGAAAAATTCATTGTTTCTGTAAAATCGTTCTATAAACTAGAACCATGGCTGAGCTGAACTATCACCATCTGCGTTACTTCCGCGCCGTCGCCCATGACGGCAATCTCACGCGCACGGCGGAGCGGCTGAACCTGTCGCAATCCGCTCTCTCGATCCAGATCAAGCAGTTGGAAGAGCGGTTGGGACATTCACTCTTCGAGCGGCGGGGCCGCCAGCTCTATCTGACGGAAGCGGGCCGCATCGCGCTCGACCACGCCGACACCATCTTCTCGGCCGGCGAGGAACTGGTTGAGACGCTGAAGGAAACCGGCAGAACCCGCCGTGCGATCCGCATCGGCGCGCTGGCCACCCTTTCACGCAACTTCCAGATGGAGTTCCTCCGCCCGATCTTGGGACGCTCGGACGTCGACATGATCCTGCGTTCCGCAGCACCAGCGAGTTACTCGGAGCGCTCGAAACGCTGAACCTCGACATCGTCCTGCTCAACCAGGCGCCGATGGCGGATTCGGTCACGCCCTTCATTGCACAGCATGTCTATCAGCAGCGGGTCAGTCTCATCGGCAGGCCATATTACGGCAAGCCCGGCGCGACGCTCGCTGACCTGCTTGGCGAGCATCCCGTCATCCTGCCGACGCTGGAAAGCGGCGTGCGCTCGCAATTCGAAGCCCTCGTCGCGCGGCTCGGCATCACCCCGCAGATCGCAGCTGAAGTCGACGACATGGCGATGATGCGTCTTCTGGCTCGCGAAGGCGCGGGTCTGCTGTTCTTCCGCCGATCGTCGTCAAGGGCGAGCTCGAGGCCGGAACTCTGGTCGAGTTCGATGCGCTCCCGTAAGCCCCCGGTGAAGGCCGTCTTGCGAGGTTGATGCGAACATCGGAAGTCCTAGTGCAAACACTAGGAGTAGTCCTATGACGAAGCATCCGATTGAAGTGATCACGTCTGTCGAGCGCCGTCGGCGCTGGTCGCGCG
>JBKBUD010000027.1:0-30143 GCA_046290865.1 Novosphingobium sp.
ACGAGCCGGAAAGTTTCGCGCGCGATGGTTCGCAGTTCGACCGACTGATGCAGGACGGAGAATCTTTCGCGCTGGGCAGCATCCCCGCGGTGGCGCTGCACGTTCCCGGCCATACGCCCGCTTGCATGGCTTATGTCATTGGCGATGCGGTATTTGTCGGCGACACGCTGTTCATGCCCGATTATGGCACGGCCCGCGCCGATTTTCCTGGCGGCGATGCGCGCAGGCTGTTCCGCTCGATCCGTCGCCTGATGCAATTGCCCGACGAAACCCGTGTGTTCCTCTGCCACGATTACAAGGCACCAAACCGAGATACTTTCGTCTGGGAAACCACCATCGGGGCCGAGCGTACCGGCAACGTCCACGTTCACAGCGATGTGAGCGAGGATGATTTCGTGAAGATGCGCGAGGCACGCGATGCGACTTTGGGTATGCCGCGCCTGATCCTCCCTTCGATCCAGATCAACATCCGCGCCGGGCACCTGCCCGAACCCGAGGACAACGGCAGTCGCTATCTGAAGCTTCCGATCAACGTTCTCTGAAGTGCACCTGGATGCACCTAACTGCACCTGGGCGCCGCTGAACGTCACCAAAGGCCTGCAGTACAGCGAAATCCAGTATTTGCTCGGGGGCTTCAGCGGGGTTCTGATCGGCTTCACTTTGGGCCTCGTCGGCGGCGGGGGATCGATCATGGCGGTGCCGCTGATGGTCTATGTGGTCGGCGTCAAAAGTCCGCACCTCGCCATCGGCACCAGCGCGCTGGCGGTTGCCGCCAATGCGCTGGCAAGCCTGGCCAATCATGCGCGGACGCGGAACGTGAACTGGCGCTGCGGTGGCTCCTTCGCGCTGGCAGGTGTGATGGGTGCGCTGGGCGGATCGACGCTGGGCAAGACGTTCGACGGTGAAAAACTTTTGTTTCTCTTTGCCTTGCTGATGCTCGTCGTCGCTTTCCTGATGTATCGCGGGCGCGGCGAAACCGGCATCGAGGGCGTGCAGTGCAACCGCGAGAACCTGCCCCGGGTCGTGCTGTTCGGCGTGGCCACCGGCATGCTTTCGGGCTTTTTCGGGATCGGCGGCGGGTTCCTCATCGTGCCCGCGCTCGTCGCATCCACCGCCATGCCGATCTACCGCGCCATCGGCACTTCGCTGATCGCAGTGGCCGCCTTTGGCCTGACAACTGCGGCCAATTATGCCGCATCGGGTTTGCTGGACTTTGCGCTGGCGGGATCGTTCATTGCGGGCGGGGTTGTTGGCTCGGTCCTTGGTGCAATGGCGGCAAAGCGGCTGGCGGCGGCCAAGGGTCTTCTCAATACCCTGTTTGCGGGACTGATCGTGGTGGTGGCGCTCTACATGCTTTATCGCACCTGGGTTTCGTTCACCGCGTAGACCCGCTGCGCCAGCCAATCGAGACCGGGGCGGTGGTTGACCAGTACGAGGCCTGTGCCGGTTTCGCGCAGCCACGCATCCACCCGCCGCGCAACGTCATTTTCCATTTTCAGATCAAGCCCTTCGCTCGGCTCATCCAGCACCAGCCAAGGCTTTCCCGCCAGCATCGCGCGGGCCAGCGAAAGGCGTTTGCGCTGGCCGCCTGAGAGCCGCGCGCCGTCGGGGCCGAGCCATGTTTCCAGCGCAGCAGGCATGGTACGCACTGTGTCGGCAAGGCAGGCCACGTCCAGCGCAGCCCACATTTCGGCCTCGGTCACACGAGGCCGGGCGAGCCGCAAGTTGTCGGCAATCGTGCCGGCGAGTAGTGGAGCATCCTGCGACGACAGGACAAACAGATCGCGCCGCAATCCGCACAGATCCTGCACCAGTCGCGTCTTGCCGCTGCCCGATGGTCCGGAGATGCGCACTCGTTCGCCCGGAGCAAGTGTGATGGCTTGTTCTCCTTCGCCCACAGCGATCATGGCATCTTGTGGTGACGGCTCCTGATCTGCCGCGCGCTTTGGTATCTGTGCAATCTGCGAAAGCCGCTCCAGTGCTGCATCCACGCGGGCGCGCTGCAGCAAAGAGTGATTGAGCCCACCAAGCGCTTCGAACGCCGCGGCACCCGCCAGCGCGGCCAAGGCCTGCAAGGCAGCGGGCGCGCTCGTGATGGCGAGCATCGCAGCGACCGTGCAGGATGCAACGGTCAGTTGCACGATCTGCAGCCTGCCCTCTGCCCGGACAATGGCGGAGCGGGCCTGATCGATCTGCTCGGCCTCCGCCTCCAGAGAAGCGCTGACCACTTCAGCCTGATCATAGAGGGCGAGTTCGACACTTGCGCTGGCATATTCTGCATAGAGCGCCTTCAACCGTTCCAGCGCCGCGCCATGATCGCTCCACGGTGTGGTGAGCCAGCGCGGCGCAAGCGTGCGGGTGGCAAGGACGCTGATGGCAAGGCCGGTGCCCAGCACCATGGCGGGTAGCGGCCCGGCCAGCATGGCGGCAAGTAGCCCGCCGAACGCGCCTGCGAAGGCCGAGGTGAGCGAGACGCGGCGGATCGCCAAGTCTTCCAATGCTTCGACATCGCTGCCCAGATTTGCCGCAATGGTGCCACTGCCCCGCTGTGCCATCTGCGCCATGTCAGCTGCCGCCAGCCGAGCGAACAAGCGCGGGCGCAAATCGGCAAGGCTGTGCAACGCATCGCGGTGGCCAAGCAGGCGTTCTAAATAGCGGGCCAGCGTGCGGGTGATGGCAAGGGCGCGAATGCCAGCGCTGGGCAGCAGATAGTTGAAGGCTTGTACCGCCGCTACACCTCCCGCCCCGGCCAGCGCAGCACCGGTCAGGAACCAGCCCGAAACAGCAAGCAAACCTACCCCCGCCAGCGCGGCCAGCGCCCCGGCAAGGCCTGCAGCAAAGCCTGCTTTGCGACCGGCGAGTTCGGCGATCGGCAGATCGGCGTTCATGCGCAGGCTACCGTGCTCTGCGACGCTTCGATCAGCAATGGATCGTGCGTGGCAACTATGACCAATCGGGTGCGCGCAACGTCTTGCAGCACTTCAGCAACCTGAGAGGCGGTGGCAGCATCAAGATCGGCTGTGGGTTCATCAAGCACCAGCACCGGACGGCCTGAAAGGATCGCACGGGCCAGCCCGATACGCCGGCGCTCTCCGCCCGAGAGGCCTGACCCGACCGGATCGATCATCAGTGCCCCCCCGCGATGTTCGATCAGAGAGTCAAGGCCTAACCTGCGCGCCACATCGCGCCATTCGGCATTCCCGGCACTGCTCAGAATGATGTTTTCGGCCAGCGTGCCGGGAAGCAACAAAGGCCGCTGCCCGCTCCACCCGATATAAGGATTGAGCGCGCCGGGGGCGATCTCAGCCCCTTGGGCTAGCAGTCTGCCGCCTGCCACCGGGACCATGCCGACGATGGCGTGGAGCAGCGTGGATTTGCCCGATCCGGTGGGGCCGGTAATGGCGTGAAGGCCGGTTTCGGGCCACTGCGCGCTGATTGGCCTGATAGTGGAGCCATCATCATAGCGCACTGTCAGCGATTGCAGCGAAAGGCCCCCGGGCGCGCTAGTGAGTGGCGAGGTTTGTGCGCTCATCGCTTCGGCGCGCGCCAGCTCTGGCGCCAGTGAAGCCAGTGCGGCCTCGCCCTGCTGCTTTTCATGATAGGCAGCGGCCACCCGCCGCATGCCGAGATAGAATTCTGGCGCGAGCGCAAGGACGAAGAACGCGCGCGTCAGGTCCAGCGTTTCCGGGGCGGGAAATGGCAGGATGCCCAGCAGCGAAAAACCGCAATAGACGGCCACCAGCGCAACCGAGAGCGCAGCGAAGAATTCGAGCACCGCGCTGGAAACAAAGGCGATGCGCAACACGCGCAAAGTGCGGGTTGCCACGTCCTGCGCAGCGCTGGCGATCTGGCGGGTAACCCGGTCTTCTGCGCCAAAGCCGACAATCGTGGGCAGCGTGCGGGCACGGTCCACGAACAGGCCGGTCATGCGCGACAGGGCAAGATGCTGCCGCTCTGCCTCAACCCGGGCGGCGGTGCCCGCCAGAACCATACCAAAGGCAAACGGGATCAGCGTGGCCAGCATGATCACGGCGGCCACCCAACTGGCAAAAGCAGCCAAAAAGGCGCAGATCAGGGGCGAAAAGACGGCGGCGCTGCGGACAGGCGCGAACTTCCCGACGTAGCCATCGAGCACTTCAATATCATCGATGGCGGTTCGCAGATCCTCACCGGGCAGACGGCCACGGCGGAAACCGGTGGCCAAAAAGGGCGCAAAAACTCGGGTCCGCAGGGTCTGCTTTGCCGCATTTGCCGCCGCCTGCCCCTGTACCGCGCCACGCGCCTGCGCCAGCGCCCGCAAGGGCCCGCTGAGCGCCAGAGCAAGCAGAACGGCCGCGCCGACCGCCGAAAGAGATGGCTTGCGCGCATGCAGGCCCAGCCACAGCGCCAGCGCCCCCGCAAACACAGCCGCACCAAGGACATCTGCCACCCACGCCATGGCTGCGGCACGGACGCGTGGCGTGCGAAGGTGCGCAGACGGCAGGTCCTTTTGCGGAGGAAGGGGACTTTGCGCAGCAGGATCGGAAGCCATGGTTTTTGCGCCGAGCGATGGGATGGGATGGGATGGGACAATTTGCCCTAATTGACAACTCACTCATATTATGGTGTTCTTATATAAACAAATGAATAATCCTTGAGTCCTGCAGACATTTCACTTTCGATGCAGGGTCTTCGGGGTGCAAAACTTTTTTGAAGCTTCACGAACCAGAGGGACCTTCGTGATGGATATGGCCGTAGTCGAGCTTTCACGGTTACAGTTCGCGCTGACCGCAATGTACCATTTTCTGTTTGTGCCGTTGACGCTAGGCCTGTCATTCATGCTGGTCATCATGGAAAGTATCTTCGTGATGACGGGGCGGCCGATCTGGCGGCAGATAACGCGGTTCTGGGGCAAGCTGTTCGGTATCAACTTCGTACTCGGCGTGGCGACCGGACTGACCATGGAATTCGAGTTCGGAACCAACTGGTCCTATTATTCGCACTATGTCGGCGACATTTTCGGCGCACCACTGGCCATCGAAGGGCTGATGGCGTTCTTTCTCGAAGCGACGATGGTTGGCCTGATGTTCTTTGGCTGGGACCGGCTTTCGCGCGTGGGGCATCTTGCCGTCACCTTCTGCGTGGCGCTGGGCAGCAATCTTTCGGCGCTGTGGATCCTGATCGCCAACGGGTGGATGCAGAACCCGGTGGGGGCCAATTTCAATCCCGATACAATGCGGATGGAAGTGACCGATTTTGCCGCCGTGCTGTTCAATCCGGTGGCGCAGGCCAAGTTCGTCCATACCGTCAGCGCAGGGTACGTCTGCGCATCGGTGTTCGTGATGGGCGTTTCGGCCTGGTACCTTCTGAAGGGCAAGTGGATCGGCTTTGCCAAGCGTTCGATGATGGTCGCTTCTGCTTTTGGCCTTGCCTCCAGCCTTTCGGTCGTCGTGCTGGGCGATGAATCGGGCTATGCCCTGACCGACAACCAGAAGATGAAACTCGCCGCGATCGAAGCGATGTGGCACACCGAAAAAGGGCCTGCAGGACTTTCAATCTTCGGCATTCCCAACCTTGAAACCCAGACGACCGCATATGAAGTGAAGATCCCTTATGTGCTGGGCCTGATCTCCACCCGCAGCCTGACCGGCGAAGTGGCAGGGATCAACGATCTGGTGCTGAAGGCAGACGAACGCATTCGTGCAGGCATTCTGGCCTATGACGCGCTGGAAAAGCTGAAGGTCAACCGCCACGACCTGGCCGCGCGTGAGGCTTTTGAACGTAACCGGGCCCATCTTGGCTATGCCATGCTGCTCAAGCGCCAGATCGCCGATCCGCGCGCCGCGACCGATGCGCAAATCCTGCAGGCAGCGCGCGATACGATCCCCAACGTGCCAGTGATGTTCTGGTTGTTCCGCCTGATGGCCGGGTTGGGCTTCCTGTTCATCGGCTTCTTTGCGCTGGCATTCTATTGCTCTTCCACCTGCCAGTTCGAAAAGCGCTGGTTCCTGAAGCTCGCCGTAGTGATGATACCGCTGCCGTGGATTGCGATCGAGTTCGGCTGGCTGTTGGCCGAAATCGGACGCCAGCCCTGGGCCGTGGAAGGCGTGCTCCCAACCTTCCTTGGCGCTTCTTCCCTTACCGTCGGGCAGGTGTGGGCCACGATTGCAGGATTCACCGCGCTCTATTCCGTGCTGGCGGTGATCGAAGTGCGACTGATGCTGGCGTCCATCCGCAAGGGACCGGTGGAACATGCGCCGGAACCGAGGCCCGAACCCGGATATGACACCACTTTGGGCGGCGGCTTTGCGCCGATGCCAGCCGAATAAGGAGCAAGAGCGATGGGAATTCCTCTTGATTACGAAACCCTGCGGATCATGTGGTGGGCGCTGATGGGCGTGCTTCTGATCGGGTTCGCACTGGCCGATGGCTATGACCTTGGCGTGGCGGCACTCTTGCCCTTTGTGGCCAAGGATGATGGCGAGCGGCGGCTGGTAATCAATTCCGTGGCGGCCCACTGGGAGGGGCATCAGGTGTGGCTCATCCTTGGGGCCGGAGCGATCTTTGCGGCCTGGCCATTTGTCTATGCGGTAAGCTTTTCAGGCTTTTACATTGCGATGTTTCTGGTGCTGGTGGCGCTGATCCTGCGGCCGGTGGCGTTCAAGTACAGGTCAAAGCATAGCAATCCGGTGTGGCGCAATCGCTGGGACGTGGCGCTTTTCATATCCGGTCTTATTCCGGCGCTGGTGTTCGGTGTGGCCGTAGGCAACGTGCTGCTGGGAGTGCCGTTCAGGCTCGATACCGATCTGCGCAGCACGTATGAAGGCACGCTGCTCGGCCTGTTCACGCCCTTTGCCCTGCTCTGCGGGCTGCTCTCAGTGGCCATGCTGGTGCTGCATGGCGCAGGATGGCTGGCGATGAAGATCGAGGAAGGTGCGGTGCTGGAACGGGCACGGCGGATTGGCACCTTTGCTGCCATTGCGGCGCTGGTGTTGTTCGTGCTTGGTGGGCTGATGGTTGCGCAAGGCGGCATGGGCTTCCGGCTGGAAGGCGCGGTCGATACCGCAGGGCCATCGAACCCGCACTATGTGACCATCGCATCGGCATCTGGCGCGTGGCTTGATAATTATGCCGCACAACCGTGGACGCTATTGGCCCCGGTGCTGGGGCTTCTGGGACCGGTGCTGGCCCTGATCGGCATCCGCAGCCGCAATCACCTGTTGAACTTCGGCGGATCATCGCTGGCGACGGTGGGGATCATTGCCACGGTGGGCGTGTCGATGTTCCCGTTTATCCTGCCCAGTTCGATTGATCCGGGATCGAGTCTGACGGTGTGGACCGCTTCGTCGAGCCATCTGACGCTATGGATCATGTTGTTGGTCACGCTGATCTTCCTGCCGATCGTCCTCACTTATACCGCATGGGCGATTAAAGTCCTGTTCGGGCGGCTGACTATGCGTGAAATCGAGAGCAGCCCCGACTTTTACTGAGGAACGTTGCAGATGTGGTATTTCACCTGGATTTTGGGCCTTGGCCTTGCCGTAGCATTCGGCATCATCAACGGCATGTGGAACGAGTTCCGCATGGGGGACGAGGGAATGGCGGAAGATTGACCGGTTTCGGCGAAACCTGACGTTCCCACGCGCGGCGGCGACCGGCAAGTTTGCTGTTCGCCATCGTCGGAATCATCGCGCTGTCGACGGGATTTTATGGCGAGAGTGGCCGCGTCATACCGCTTGGCGGCACAATCGTCGTCATCGCCACCATCGTCATAGCTTTTCTCCGCTGGATCGAACACATCACCCGCTTCGGGTGCGTGAATGATACGATCGCCCAGGTAGAGACAGCAGCAATGAAGGCAGCATCTGCCGTCGGCCCCACCGTGCTTCGGGCAACGCAGGAAGCGTGATGTTCCTGATGGTGCGGCCCTGAGCCATCTCCAGCACATCGGCCGCATCACGCACGCTGACATTGCCGTTCTGCAGGAAGTGGCTGAAGACATCGATGGCCAGATCGTTCTGTCGGCCCTGCCTGGAACGCTGGTCGATCCGTCGCGGATGGCTGCCTGGACCACCGCCCGGCCAGACGCGAAGCAGGTGGAGAGCTTGCGTTCGGCCTTCACCGTCACGCACGATCGCGCCTTCAATCACGATCCACGCTTTGGTCGTGTGGTCCTTTCCGAGATCGCCTCGCGCGCCTTGTCGCCCGCCGTGAACGATCAGGGGACCGCCATTTCGGTGATCGAGGCCGCCACGAGGGTCCTCTCGGCCATCTTCGCAATCGAGGAGAGCACCGACGGGCCTTGCTCGGACAAGGTGATGGTTCCATCCCTGAGCTTTCCCGAACTGCTTGAGGACTTCTACCGCCCGATTGCGCGCGATGGTGCGGGGCTCATCGAGGTGGCAATCCGATTGCAGAAATCGCTCGCTGCTCTGGCCGAAGCAGAGCCTGCCGCACGCGCCGATTGCGCGGCTGCCGCAGCCGAGGCGCTAGCCCGCGCGATGGTCGCGATGACAGCCGAAGCCGACCGGACGCAGATTGCCCGGATACATCGCCGCTACTGGTCCTGACGTCACTACCGCAAGCGTCCGATTGAACTGGAAGCGGCAGATCGACCAAGCTAGGGAAACCCGGACCGGGGCGGATCGGATCCTGCGCCATCGGCATGACAAGGAGCCAGCCGGGTGATCGGTAGTCTGTATCTCACGCCCTTCAACGCGGCCGCCGTTCTGATCGTGGTGGCGGCCGTGCTGGGTTATGTCAACTTCAGGTACCTGCGCCTGCCGTCGTCCATCGGTCTCACGGTCATGGGTGCGCTGGCGTCGCTGCTGGTCGTCGCCCTGGACGAATTGCTGCCTTCGAGTTCTGTCAGCCGCGATCTGGCAGACTTCATCGCCGGGATCGATTTTCACGCCACCCTGATGGACGGCATGCTCTCGTTCCTGCTGTTTGCAGGTGCGCTCCATGTTTCTTGGCAGCAGCTGCACAAGGGACGATGGGCGATCCTCGTGCTTAGCACGGTTGGCGTGATGCTTTCGACGGCCATTGTCGGGACAGGGTTCCTCCTTCTCACCAGTGCCATGGGCTATGCGATACCCGCGATCTGGTGCTTCGTGTTTGGCGCGTTGATCAGCCCGACTGATCCGGTATCGGTCATGAGCGTGCTGAAGCGCACCAGCGTCTCGCCGCTGCTGGAAGCGACGGTGGCCGGTGAGAGCCTGTTCAACGATGGCGTTGGCGTGGTGATCTTCGCGATCCTGCTGGCCGCAGCCACAAGCGGCGCTCCGCTCGATCTCGGTCACGCCGCACTGCTGTTCGTCGAGGAAGCGGGCGGTGGCATCCTGCTGGGCATGGTCATCGGCTGGATCGCCTTCCGGGCCATGCGCTCGATCGACGATTACAAGGTCGAGGTGATGATCAGCCTTGCCACGGTCATGGGCGGCTATGCCATCGCCAGCCCGCTGCACGTCAGCGGTCCAGTCGCCATGGCGGTTGCGGGCCTCATCATCGGCAACGCCGGGGTGGCCCATGCAATGAGCGACACCACGCGCGATTACCTGCACAAGTTCTGGGACCTGATCGACGATATCCTCAACACCGTGCTGTTCCTGCTGATCGGTCTGGAAGCTGTCACCGTGCCGCGCGATGCAGGGCTGATCCTGCTCGGCGGGGGAGCCATTGCGCTTTCGCTGCTGGCCCGGTCGATATCGGTCACCCTGCCGCTTTTGGCCTTCGGCAAGGCGCGGGCTGCGGGCGCGATCGTGCCAGTCACCCTGATCTGGGGCGGGTTGCGTGGTGGCATTTCGGTGGCGCTGGCGCTGGGCCTGCCCCACGGCGGCGAACGCGACCTGATCCTTGCTGCGACTTATGCCGTCGTGCTGTTCACGGTCATTGTGCAGGGCGGGACGATTGCCGGGATCCTGCAGCGCTTGGAAAACAAGAACGCAAACCCTGCGTGATGGGCCCCGCCTTATGCGTCCCGCCTGATGCAAAGGCCTAGCTGTCCCAGTCTGCCAGCGTCTCGCCGGTTGCGGCGTCCTCAAGGGTGATCTTGCCGAACTCAACCGCTACAGCACAGACCGGCGGCCTGGTCGTCTGCCGGTTCACGCAATGCACCGGCTGACCATCGCCAAAGGCGGTGATCCGTCCTTGGATCCTGATCCGGAATGCGCGAGGAGTCGGCTCGGCATCCTTGGCCAGCTTCGCCGTATAGGCATAGGGCCGCTTGCCGCGCAGCAGCTTGCGCGGCGCGTCGGACGAGAAATACTGCACGAGCGCGAGCCTGTTGTCCGGCGCGGCCTGTACAGCCGGTTTCACGTCCGCAATTTTCCGATTTGCCTTCTCCGGCGTTTCCGGCGTTTCCGCATCGGCGGCAGGACACGGGCACTGTTCCGACCGAGTCCACGGCCGTTCGATCCAGAAGCCCTCGGCGGTTTCGAACGGCTGGCCATTAGCCAGGTCCGCAAACAGCGGCTCGGCGGCCCAGTTCGGCCGGCTGAAGCTCACTCGCAGAACTTTTGTCGCAGGATCGAAGCTCCACGAACCCCAGCCACCGGTAGCGCCATCCTCGCACGCGATGGGCATGGTCAGTTCGAAGCTTCGGTTTGCCAGTTCGAGGTTCGATTTTGGCAGGGCATTTCCAGCAGCAACTTCGTCCGCTGCCGCTGCAACCGCTGCCAGGATCTCGGCACGGCCCAATGCAGAGAGTGCCTTGACCGCTGCGGTCTTGGTCGAATGGGAATCCTCGGCGACCTCGGGCGTTGCCGATGCCTCAGGTGCGGGATCGGAACGATGGCATCCCGCGATCGCAATAAAGGCTGCAAGCGCCAATGTCCGGCATGGCGACCGACGGGACGGCCATTCACTACTGCAATGCGCCTCGATCATCCCGAAAGCCTAGCATCGATTGTCGGCAAGGTCATCTGTCTGTAAGCATTGGGCAATCATGCCGCTTGAACAGATCCTGACCCTGGTGGTCCTCGTGGGCGTTGTCGCCGCGCTGATTGCCGATCGCATGAGGGCCGATGTCGTTGCGTTGAGTGGCGCTGCCATCCTGCTGGTTACCGGAGCTGTCCGGCCCAGCGAAGTCCAGGGCGCCTTTGCCAGCCCCGCCATTCTCACGCTCGCCTCGCTGTTCGTGATGGCCTACGCGATGGAGCTTTCCGGCCTGCTCGACAAGGCCATCGAGAAAGCCGTCGTCTTCTGTCGCAGAACCGGGGCAGCGGGGTTGTGGGGCCTGATCGGCATGTCTGGCGTCGGATCGGCCTTCCTGAACAACACCCCGATCGTGGTGGTAGCCGCACCCGTGATCCGCGACGTGGCAAAGTCCATCGGGCTCGATCCCCGGCGTTTCCTGATGCCGCTGTCCTATGTTGCCGTGCTTGGTGGCAGTTGCACGCTGATCGGAACCTCCACGAATCTCCTCGTCGATGACATGGCCCGTTCATCCGGGCAGGCGCCGTTCGGCATTTTCGAAATTACCCCGGTCGGCCTCGCCATGGCGCTGGCGGGAGGCATCTACCTGATCCTGTTCACCGGCAGGCTTGTGAAAGGTGCTCCGGCACTGGCCGAAGAGCCGGGCAAGCCTCAGACCCGCACCGATGTCGAGCGCCATTCTGTGAGTCATGTGGACCTGACCGGCGATTCACTCGAAGACACCAAGGTCTACGCGCAAGTCCACGAGTTCCGGCCAAGGATGGCGATCATTTCCGTCGTGGTCTTCATCGGCGTGATTGCCGTGGCAGCAATCAATCTCGTGCCGATTGCCGCCGCGGCATTTGCCGGGGCGGTCCTGCTCATCTTGTTTCGGGTGATATCGCCTGATCAGGCCTATGCCGGATTGCGGCCGGAGATCCTGCTGCTGATCGCAGGGATGGTGGTCATCGGCATTGCCATGGAACAGACCGGGTTGGCTGCCGAAGTCACCCGCTGGATGATCGGTTCGGTCAATGGCGTGGGCCCGCTGACAGCGCTGATACTGCTCTATGGCGCAACGCTGCTGCTTACCGAACTCCTGTCGAATGCCACCGTTGCGGTCCTGCTGACGCCCGTCGCGGTTGCCCTGGCCGAAAGCCTCGGCGTCAGCCCCCGTCCGTTTCTGGTGACGATCATGATGGCAGCAAGCGCCGCCTTCGCCACGCCTTTCGGCTACCAGACCAACGTCCTCGTCTACCAGATGGGCGGCTACCGCTACATGGACTTCGTGAAGGTGGGCCTGCCGCTCAACTTGCTGACCTGGGCCGTGGCAGTAATGGCCATACACCACTTCTTCCCATTCTAGTCGCGGGCCTGCGCATTTCGGAAGTGGCGCATCTCAAGCTTGATGGCATCGACAGCAAGCGCATGCTGATCCGCGTCGAGCAGGGCAAAGGCCGCAAGGACCGCAATGCCATGCTCTCACCTCATCTGCTGGAACTGCTAAGGCTCTGGTGGCACGAGGGCAAGAGGCGCGGAGTCATGTTCCCGCACGGCTGGCTGTTCCCGGGACGCAGCTACACAGATCCGATCTCCTCACGGCAGCTGCATCGCGCTTTTCAGGAGGCGGCCGAGGTCGCTGGCATCAAGAAGCGGGTCAGCCCGCACACCCTGCGCCACAGTTTTGCGACCCATCTGCTTGAGCAGGATGTCGACATCCGCGTGATCCAGGTGTTGTTGGGGCACGCTATTGATCCGGCACGGTGATAGTTAGGCGTCATATTTGCACCGCGGATCGCGAAAGCAGGCGCGTACGGCGTCGGGGGATTTGGCCAATCGGTCCATGTGACTTTCTGCGGCGGCCTTGAGCTTGGCCTTGGTTTTGACCGGGACGGTAGTGCTGATGGCATGTTTGAGACTGGCTTTGAGCCGCTCATCCGGGTTCAATTCCGGCGAGTAACTCGGGAGGTAGAAGATCTCGATCTGGTCCTGGCGCGTTTCCAGCCAGGCTTTGACCAGTTTCGAGTGGTGGGCTCTGAGATTGTCGAGAATGAGGAATATCTTGCGATCCGCGTCTTTGATGAGGGCTTCGAGAAACTCGATCAGCCGATCCGCGCCGAAATTTTCCTCGATGATCATCCAGCGGGTCTTGCCCTGATTGGTAACGGTCGAGATCATCGAGAGTTTGGGGCGGCTTGCGGGTGCGTAGGCGGCCGGCGTTTCGCCTTTGGGGGAGTAGGAGCGGCCACGCACATCGGTGTTGATCACCGCGGTCTCGTCGCCCCAGTGGATCTCGCCGCCCTGCGCCTTGGCCTGCTCTGCGATCGCCGGATAGGTTTCTTCCAGCCACGCCTGAACTGCCTGCGGGTTCTGCTCATAGGCCCGGCGGATCGGCTTTTGCGGGGTAAAGCCCCAGCGCTTCAGATAATTGCCGACAGCACGGATCTTCAGAGAAATCCCGCACTCGCGCGCGATCAACTCCATGACCGCGCCGCGCGTCCACAACGCAAAATCCATCTTCAACTGCTCTGGCCGCTTATCGCAGATCAAACGGCGGATATGTGCTTCCTGCTCGGCATTCATACTGCGACCGTCTCCCGCTGAGCGACCCCGCTCCTTGGGCTTCAGGCTCGTCGGGCCCTCCATCTCGTAGCGATCAATCACTCTGCGAACCGCCGGCCACGACAGCCCCGACAACTCGACTATCTGCATCACTTTGTGACCCGCCTTGTGCAAACGGATCACCTGACCGCGAAGCTCATGAAGTGCTGATCCGCTCAGCTTGCGGGCATCTCTGTCCATTCCCAACCATACGCCAATCCACCAATTAGTCAAACTATATTCGTGCCGGGTCTATAATATTGAAACCACCACAATCTATACCAAGGTGTCTACCAAGACGATCCAGGCCGTGGCGAGCCCGCTCGATCGGGTCATTGCGCTGATGGAAGGCTCAGAGCGAACATCGCCGCCCGGCTGAGCCCGTGGGCTCTTACCTCGAGGTCGCCGACATCTTTCGCAGTGCCGGCCAAGGGTACCGGGCCGACCATACCGGACATCTGAGCCTTCATCAGCTCAAGGTCATGTCGGCTATCGAGACCTGTCGCACCGCTGCGCTTGGTGGTCATGTCGAAGCTTGCGACGACTGCGGGCACTGGCGGATCAGCTATAATAGCTGCCGCAATCGGCACTGCCCTCGATGCCAAGGCACTGCGGCGCGCACATGGCTGGCCGCACGCGAGGCCGATCTGCTGCCGGTTGGATACTTCCATGTCGTTTTCACACTGCCCGGCGAGGTCGCCGACATCGCCTTTTACAACAAGCTACAGTCTATGACCTGCTGTTCCGCGCCGCCTCCGAGACGATGCTGACAATCGCCGCTGATCCCAGGCACCTTGGCGCACGGATCGGCATCACCGCAGTCCTTCATTCCTGGGGCTCGGCGATGACTTACCATCCGCACGTTCACATGATCGTGCCGGGTGGCGGCATCGCGCTGGATGGCACGCGCTGGATCTCCTCGCGCCCCGCCTTCCTCCTGCCGATCCGGGTGCTAGGCAAGCTGTTCCGCCGCCTGTTTCTTACCCGGCTGCTGGCGCTCTACGACGCGGGCAAGCTGTGCTTTTTTTGGCAGCATGGCCCATCTATCCAACCGCGGTGCCTTCTTGAGGCACCTTGCGCCGGTCAGGAAGAAGGCATGGGTGGTCTATGCCAAGCCACCCTTCGCTGGCCCCGAGGCAGTGCTGGCTTACCTCGCACGCTACACCCACCGTGTTGCTATCTCGAACCGTCGCTTGATCACCTTCGACGAGGCCGGTGTCGCCTTCCGCTTCAAAGACTATCGTCGCGACGGGCCTGAGCGTCAGAGGGTAATGACGCTCAGTGTCGACGAATTCATTCGCCGGTTCCTGCTGCACGTCCTGCCTCGCGGCTTCCACCGCATTCGCCATTATGGCCTGCTGTCGAGCGCCGTACGCAAGCAGAGTCTCGAACTCGCCCGCAGGCTGCTGGATGCCCCACTATCAACCGAAGATCCCGGACCCGATGCGCCTGTCGATACCCGTCCGCCGTGCCCATGCTGCGGTGGGCACATGACCATCATCGAGACCTTCGCGCGTTGGTGTCAGCCGCGCGCACCGCCCCAACCCTCCGCACAGATCCGGGAGCTGGCGCCATGACCCGGCATGCACCGCAATGCATGATGGCCGCAGTGCACACGCTGCGGTCACCAGGATCCCTCGTGCCTGGTCCCCGGCACATTGCACAGATCACCCGATATTCGGCTCCAATGGATAGCGCCGGCCCGCCGTTCGTGTCCAAGACACCCGATTACGCAAGCCTCGCCTTACGTAGCATCGACGCGCCACCCCCGTCTGAAACCATCCAAAAGCCCTTTTACCCATAGCACAGCGCCAGGGGCCCGCGGGTTCCTGCCTCACAGATTTTCGTACGCAAGCGCCCGAAAACCTTAGCAATTCCCGACGTTCGAGCATCAGATTGCCGTGATAGATTCCTGTCGTTTGTTCATCGCACTTTGGCCACGGCGGAAAGTGTTGGTCAGGGACATTCCCAAAGTTCGCTCGCGCCATATCGAGCGGCAGCTCTTGCCAGCAGCCGGCCGACAACCTTCGCTTGACCGGCATCGTTGAACGACAGAAAATGGGCCGGTTGCCGACTGGCAGCTCTGCAGCAATGCAATTTACAAAGAGGACACCCGTTCGGACGGGCTCGAACTCGTTAATATCTAAGGCTCAAGTGCACTTGTGGAGTTTTCCATTCAATGGATGACCGCGGTGTCCCATGCTAGGCCCGTCACCTTAAGACTTTAAAGTCTTGCGCTATTAATCCAAGTTTTAATAAACCGGATTATGAATGGGTAAAACAGCGGAGAATAAAATGGCACGTCGTGTCTTTTTTAGCTTCCATTTTGACAATGATTACTGGCGGACGCAGCAGGTGAGAGACATTGGAGCTGTCGAGGGGCAACCGCTGTGCACCCCCAACGCCTGGGAAGAAGTGAAGCGTAAGGGCAAGGCCTCCATCGAGCAATGGATCGCCGACAACATGTACGGCAAGAGCTGTGTAGTCGTGCTGGTCGGCTCCCAGACCGCGAGCCGCCCTTGGGTCATTCATGAGATAATCAAGGCTGGGGACGATAGGAGGGGTGTTCTCGGCATCCGGGTTGACAGGCTGCTCGATCGCAACAGCCAGACCTCAGCCGCTGGGGCCAACCCGTTCGATTCGATCACCATCGGCGGCACCACCCGCAAGCTCTCGTCAGTCGTGCCGCCGATCACTCCCACAGGCAGCGACAGCAAGGCCGTTTACGCTTCGATCTCGAATGGCATCGAGAAATGGATCGAGGACGCGATCGCCATCCGTGGTAGCAACTGATTATCTGAGAAAGGCGGCGAGATGGTGGTGGCTGCGATGACGAAGCGGTTTCTGAAGGACTACCCCGAGGCCCTCATCGGCGGGGGCGGCGCCGTGTTCGTTGGCGCCGGCGTTTCCATGGGAGCTGGCTACCCATCAACCTTAACCTGTCCCTCATAGATCCAATAGGAGATGAGGTCGAATCGACCGCAGCTTCGGCGAGCGCGGCCCATTCCCAATCGCGACCGTCTGCTGCGTCTCCCGTCCGAGCCTCAAGTGTCGCGACGCTTTCACGCAGACGTTCGGCGACAACCTATATGCGCAGTCGCGACAGAACTCTTCGGCATATGCGACCTGTTATTGTGTATGCTTGCCAGCGCGCTGGTCGAGGCCTTATAATCGCCCCCGGGATGGTATCGTGGCCGCTTGTCGCACGATGACCGGTTCCGGTGCCATTTGCGGTCATTAGGCGCCGGAGATCCATCAATGCAGCACTATGCCCTGCTGGAGTGCGAGGTTGGCGAGGACGATCCGCGCCTTGCCGCCTTGCTGGCCGAAGCGCACAGTCGGCGCGAGCGCGCCATCTGCCTGTGCAGGCGCGATCACAAGCTGCCGCTCTACATCGCAAACCGCCAGGGCAGTTATATCCTGGCGCGGTGGCCCGGAACAGGCTCGCGCCATGCCTCGACCTGCAACCATTACGAGGCGCCCGATTTCCTGACGGGGCTGGGCGAAGTTCGGGGGTCGGCGATGGTCGAGCACGAGGACAGCGGCGAGACGGAACTGAGGTTCGCGTTTCCGCTGTCCCGAGGCCCGGCGCGCGCGGCGCCCTCGGCCTTCAGCAACGACAAATCCGAGGTACGTTCCGATGGGCTACGCCTGACGATGCGCGGACTGCTCCATGTGCTATGGGACAAGGCCGAACTCACACATTGGCACCCGCGCATGGCGGGCAAGCGCAACTGGTTCGTGGTCCGCCGGGCGCTGATCCATGCCGCTCTTGGCTGCAAGGCCCGCGGGCAAACCCTTGCCCAGGTGCTGTTCGTGCCCGAGACTTTCCAGCTCGACCGCAAGGAGGCACTCGTCGGCAGGCGTCGGACCGACCTCGCCATCGCTCATGCCTCCCGTGACGCGATCATGATCTTGATCGGCGAGGTCAAAGCCATCGAGCCTGCCCGCTTCGGCGAGAAAGTCGTGGTGCGCCACCTGCCCGACTGGCCATTCCTGATGGACGAGGACATGGCCCGGCGCTTCCACAAGCGCTTTGCGATCGAGGAAGAACTTTGGCGCTCCGATGGTGGAGGGGGGCACCTCATCATCGGCGCAACCTTCTCGATCGGTGCATCGGGCCTGCCCCAACTGTTCGAGATCGCCGTCATGCCGGTGACCCGCGAATGGATTCCGTACGAGAGCCTCGACGAACAGGCGTTGGTGAGCAAAGCGATCGGCGAAGGTCGCCGCCTGGTCAAAGGCCTACGCGTCAACCTGGGGCGAGAACGGCCGATCGCCAGCATCGCGCTCAAGGATACAGGGCTCGATGCCACGGCTATCCACCTCGTGCGCAACGTTCCCGATCCGACCTACGATGATGCGCTAGCCGCGCTGATGCAGACACCGGGCGTCGGACACGTGGTCTGGCAGCCGGGCGAAGACCTGCCGCCGCCGCAATACCGGCGTTGACCAGGTACGCAGGAAAGTGAGGCGCGTGGCATGTGGGGCTAAAGCCCCACTACGCCCGCGTACCTTCTGCCCCACACAAGAAGAGAAGGGAGAACCCGGGAGCCGAAACCCCCGCGCCCTCCCCGATACGATGTTAGATGTCGCGCTGGCGCCGCGCGAACCGCAGCTGCCCCTTCACCGGCACCTTGTCAGGAAACGCGGCCCGCTGGTGGCTGGCTGCGAACGCGTGATAGGGAACGCCCGCGTCGCGCACTCGCATCAGGAGGTTCGCCTGAAGCCCTGAGCCTTCGCAGACGATGGCGTGCACCGGCTTCAGCGCCATCATCTGTTCGTTGCGCGCAAAGCCCGCACGCTTGCCGAGCGACCGGTTGAGCGTGAAGCGCACCGTCGGCACCCCGCGCGAAGCCGCCCAGGCGTGCGCGATCTGGTCGCAGCCCTTGTGCTGCGCCGTAGTCGCCAGGATCATGCTCGGGATCCGGGTCCGCGTATCGTCGAGCGCCTTGTAGAGCAGTTCGTGGTCGTGCCAGGCATCGCCGCCCGAGAAGATCACCACAGGTCCACTCGGCGCATGCGCCTCGCGGCGCTTGGCCGCACGCGCCGCCAGGAAATCGCGCGCATCAATCTGGCTTGCGGTCGTTGCCGAACTGACACGCGATCCGCGTACGGACGAGAAGGGTCGCCCGGTTTCCGCACGGAAGACTTCGGCGGCATGATCGCGCATGCACTCCATCGCTTCGCGACAACTCTCGAGGGTTTCGCAAAGGAGACGGGCATCCTCGATCTGGGTCGCGTGGATTTCCGAAGGGTCGGAGATCCGCACCAGCTGGTTCAGCTCTTTGGCAGCATCGTCCTCGCGTCCCTCGATACGCTTGGCCACGGCGTGGAAGCTGTTGGCAAAGCCCCAGGCAAGATCGCCCGCGAAAGGTTCGAGCCGCGTATCGCGCAGCACGTCGAACAGCGTGGTCATGACCATTTCGACCGCGGCACGCGCCTGGTCGGGATCGGGCATGCACTGCACTTGTGGCTCCTCGACAATCGAGAGCTTGGCGCGCTCGTCGTGCTCGATGAAGGCGTGGGCATAAGTCGAGGCCCGCTCGCTGGCGCCGGTTTCCTCGGCGATGAAGCTCGCAAGGTCGGCGAAGGTGGTGAAGGTCTGCATGACGTCTAGCTCCTGATGGTACCGTTTCGTCATCGGCTCGATGACCCGTCCATCCGGCAAGCCGTGCCCAGCCCAGTCAGGAACGTTGACTGCGAAGCCAGTGCGCGCGCACGCGCGCCCGACCCGGTTGACGCCGCGAAGCGGGGCATGGGGGTGCCGATTTTGTGGGGCTTGCCCCCGCAAAATTGGGGGAACCATGCATTCTTGACGGGGCGCCAGGCCGGGTTGCCACACTGGGAGGACACACAGCCCAATGGCAATTTCAATTCTTCTCTGAGTTCTCCCGCCTGCCCGGCACTTCACCACGCCAGATCCGGCCTGCGGCGAGATCCTTGGGCCCAGAGACATGATCGAGCAGGGGGATTCCTCACGGTTTCCCCCTCTCACACCACCTGGCATACGTGCTACGTACCGCGGCGGTTTCCGATAACGTTGAGCGCGGCGTGATGTCGGGCGAGTGATACCAGACGTAAGTTATCGAACCAGGCGACCGGCATGGCTTCGGCAGCCGGGGGACTGCCTGCCATCCGCCACCACCCGAGGCCAGAGGCCGCGAGCAGCCAAGCACGTGATGGCGGAACGCCGCATTCCCGAAGGAAGTAGGCGGTGAACCGCTTGCGCTTGCATTGTTTGAGCCTGACACAGCGCAGCTTTCGCCTGAGCCATTCGTCCGTTCTGCGTAAAATGCTCACGGCGCGAGCAAGTTGGAAGTATGTCACCCACCCCGTCGTCAGGGCATTGACCTGCGCAATCATCGTCTGAAGCGGGATGCCCCGGTTTCGGCGTGTGATAGCGCGCAGGCGGTCCTTCAGTCGGGCCAGACTTTTCGGCGCAATGCCGAGGCCGCCTGTGTACCAGATGCGATAACCGAGGAAGGAGCGATCCTCCACCGGTGCGACCGCGCTCTTGTCGCGATTGACGCGGAGCCGAAGGATGCCTTCCAGGAAGGCTGTCACCGAGGCCATGACGCGCTCCCCCGCCACTTTGGACCGCACGTAGATGTTGCAGTCATCGGCATAGCGGCAGAACCGGTGGCCCCGGCGTTCAAGCTCCTTGTCGAGGTCATCGAGCAAGAGGTTTGCGATCAGTGGCGAGAGAGGCCCCCTTGCGGAGTGCCTTCGTGCCGTTCGAGGCAGACGCCACCGGCCATCATTCCCGCTTGTAGAAAGCGGCGTATGATGGCGAGCAAGCGCTTGTCGCCGATACGGCGGGAGAGACGGGACATCGCGACGTCGTGGTTGACCCGGTCAAAGAACTTTTCGAGGTCGAGGTCCACGACGACACGGCGCCCGTCGGCTACATACTCCTGAGCCCGGCGAAGCGCGTCATGCGCGCTCCGCCCAGGCCCGGAACCCGAAGCTCGATTCCGAGAACGTGGGATCGAACATCGGGTCCAGTACTTGCAGGATCGCTTGCTGCACAAGCCGGTCAACCACTGTCGGAATACCGAGTTCACGGACCCCTTTCCCGCCGGGCTAGGGGATTTTCACCCCGCGAACCGGTCTTGGACGGTAGCTGCCGTCGAGCAGCGAGGCGATCAGCCCCTCACGATTTCCAGCAATCCAGCCACGCAGGTCAGAGACAGTCATCCCGTCGATGCCCGGCGCGCCCTTGTTCGCCTTCACTCGCTTGTAGGCTTGGTTCAGGTTGGCCGAGCTGGCCACCTCTTCCATCACATCATACGCCAAGGCTGGTTTCTTGACCCATGCCGTGGGAGCTTGCTGCTCCTCGCGCGACCCAGCACCGGTTCCGCCGGTGCCGGATACGGCGTGGCGCAGCGATGCCCTCCGGGCCTCGTCGAAGAGGTCCAGTTGCTTCCCGCTGCCTTGCTGCTGCTCCGCTCCCATCGAACAAGATCCAGTCTCGCTCCTTGATTACCGAATTCGGCCCTTCACCCGGTCGCCCGGGCTACTATGGCCTCTGCTGACTTCTCCCGACCCGTCCAGCAACATCGCTGTCGCTGTGCTCCGGAAAGTCCGGAGAGCTCGGAAGATCTCCCAGGGTAAGACGTTGATCCTTCGCTCGGTCGCCGCCGGATTTACCAGTGTGCGCGTCGGTCTGAATATCGGGCGTCCCGGCCCATTGCCCGGTTACCCCGCCACACCGGCCTCGTATCCGGTTTCTGTTCGTCAGCTCCGAGGTTTGCCTCCGGCTTCCTCCCCACCCCGCCTCGCGACGACGCAGTTGCCTTCAGCTAGCGGTTCCGTTCAGCCGGCCCGCAGAGGACTTGCACCTCCAACATCAACGCCATGCCTGGTACACAAAGCGGCCAGCGCTTGCGCGCCGGCCCCGTGTGGGCAGGGCGTGCGAGATCAGTGGAGCGGGCAATCCCAGCCTAGCCAGCCCTCGAGGCTCGAGAGCTGGTGCTCAGTTGCGACCAGCGCCCAGGCGGCCGCGAGGTCGTGGTAGTATTCATCGTCGACGATGGTGTCGGGGCTGGCATCGCCGTGCTGGGCTTCTTCCCAGGCCCGGGCGTGCGCGGCATCGGTGGCATTGGCGATCGCGTTTGCCAGACACGCCGCGATCTCGTTGGAGGTGAACCTCGCCGCCTGCTTGCGCAGCCGCGTGACGATGGCAGGGTTGGTCACGGCGATCGAATGGCTGACCGTCGCGATCTCGGAAAAGTCGGTGAAAGCGAACATGGCTTGTCTCCGATGCGAGTGCGGGCGGCCCCTTGGGGACCGCCCGGCGCTAGTGGTCAGATGAACTCGATCTCGTCGGCGACGATCTCGGTGTTGTAGTAGGTGCGGCCATTGTGCTCGTTGCGGGTGTAGCGGATCTCGCCGGTGACCAGCAGCTTGTCGCCCTTCTTCTTGTTGTTGGCGATCGCCTTGCCGAGGCCGCTGAATGCCTTGACCGTGTGGAACTGGTCGTATGTCTCGGTGTAGCCGTTCTCGTCCTTCTGGACCTGGCCCTCGCGGATGACCGGCTTGCTCGTCACCAGCGTGAACATCACGCCACCCTTGTTCTCGGTGCCGAAGCGCGAAACCTCGGCGGTGATGCGGCCGGAGAGGAATACCTTGTTCATGTCTCAAACCCTTTCGTCGTCATCGGCGGGCCTTTCCCGCCGGGATGAAAGGCAGCGAAGACCGGGCATAGGGGGCTTTGCACCGAGCGGGCGGCCTGCCGCCCGGACGAGGGAAACCGACAGGGGCCCCAAGTGGTGCGGGCGGGCGGCCGTCAGGCCGACAACACGGTTGGGCCCCGCGCCGGTTGCAAAGCCGCCGCCCGGTCGCAGTGTTCATCCCGTCTGGCGGGAGGGCTTGTCGAAACTCTCTGAAAGGGACCGCGGGCCATGGACATTTCGGGAATTCCAGGCCGCGATCATGCGGTGGAATGGCACGCCCTCGGCATCGCGCTGTATGGGAGCTGATGGGTGCTGTTGCAGCCCGCAGACTCTGCGCCGAGCCAGTTAGGCAATCGCACGGCGAACCACCTTCAACCATCGCCACCCCAAGGCCGCACAGGCCCCGGCCGGTCGCCTTCGCGAGGAAGGGCACGCTGCGATCGGTATGCCGCATGCCGCCCGCAAGCGCTGGCCTGCCGCCAGGAACACAAGCGTTGGCGCGCGAGACGCGTTATCGCTCCAGCATCGGGTCGATACTCCCAGGCCGCGATCTCGGTCGGCAGGCCGCCTGCTTCAGCATCTGTCCGAGCCAGAGATCCCTCGGCCGAAGCCCTGAGCCTTGCGCCCTTCCGACAAAAAAATGCGGCCCGACCCGGGGGAAGGTCGGACCGCACAAGGTGTCGGGTTGCAAGGGTTCAGGTGGCAGCCCCGACAAAATCGCCCTTGGCGGAGGCAAACGGATCTTCGCTAGGGGGGGCGAAGGTCTCGTTACGCGGGCTGAACCCGGTGTCGATGTCCGTGTTGGTCTCGGTGGCACTACCCTCATCGAAGGGATTGGCGGCGCGACGACGCGGGCGCGACCAGACCACGTTCAGGGCACCGTCGTCCTGCGTGAACAGGGCGATTGACAGCGGCGCCTCAAAACTCGGATCGTCTATCTGACCCTGCAGGAACGCACCCGAGCCGTTAGCCGCGATCTTCTCCCACAGCCCGCCTGCCGGAATGAAGCCGCCGTTGCGCGTGCGCACCATCACGTCGAAGCGCGGGGCCCCCGGGTGCGACGAGGTCACCGGCCTCAGGCCGATGATGAGGTCGATCGTCGCGGTCTGGATCTTGCCGATGAAGTTGCCGGCGGTGTTCTTTTTGAGTTGACCGATGTTCATGGCCGTATTCTCCTCTGGGTCGGCCCCGTCTTGCTGCTTGGGGGCCGGATTGGATTCGCAGCTGGCCTCATGCCCGCCACACCTTTTCCCTTCCCCCTTTCCCTCTCAGCAGCGCCGCCGGGGGAGCATGGCGCTTTGTGCGCGGAATGCACAAAGGGGATGACACACGCGGCGCCCATAGTCCGGCGTCAGCCGGAGATGCGGATGGAGGCGAAAAGCGCCGGCAAGCCGCCAGACCGCCAGCGATGCGCTCTCGAGGGCCCCTCGATGGTCGATGCCGTGGTCATCAGCCGGGTGATCTGCACAAACGCGCCGTCACCGATCCGCTGCAGCATTGTCTTGCTGCCCAAGCGAGCGACCCGGAAGCGCTGCTCGACTTTGCCATCGGTGAAGATCAGGGGCGCCGTGAGGACCAGGACCTGCCCGGGCGAAGGCCGGGGCCGCGACGTAAGCGCAAACTGTTGGCGGCATACCGCGCGCCACCGCGCAGCATAATCGTTGGCCGGAGGATCGAGCAGGTCGAGGATCGCGGCAGGACAGTCGTGATGATAAGGACCCGCGGTTTCGGCCATATCCTTGTATGAAATAAGAAATCCGTCCTTCGCCCGCGGATTCTAGCGGACGAGGCAGATCACCGCGAAAGTCTGGATCGGCCCACCGGGCCCAAAGCTCTGGCAGGCGCCATACCAGACGCCCGGGCGCACCTAGGACTTGAGCACGCGCCGTCCCGTTTCACGCCCGTTTGCGGGATTGAGTGCCTAAGTGCACTGATCGTCGAGATAGGCTTTGGGGGTAGCAAAGGGCGCCATCTCGGCGCGGGTCATCGAGAGCCAGCCCATGGGAGTCTCCTTCTGGGAAAAGTGATGTCAGGATTGTGCGGGCGCCACCCGCTCGAAGACCGGATCGATGGCCAGGTCCAACGCTCGCGCCAGCGCGAGCGCGCCGCGCACGTCACCTTCATCGAAGCCGAGCAGGGCGATCAGCTCTGCGAGCGACGTTTCACCAGCATCCGCAACGCGGTGGAGATGCCCCGCCTCGGCGGTTATCGCGGCAGGCCACGCCCAGGCAAGACCGACAACCCGCTCATCGAGGAAGAGCAGTGTGTGTCCCTTGGCCAGGGCTTCGTCGACCTGGCAGGCATCGTAGGCGTTCCCGGTCGTGGCAAAGCCATGCACGCGCTGCGTGCGGAACGCGAAGCGTTCGGAATTAGTGAGCATGATGACTGTTCCTGCAAAGGATGACCCAGTCCCCCACAAGCGGTGGCCGATCCGGGGAACTGTCGAAGGATCCGGCAGCGAATGGCGATCAGGCCGCAGCGGCGAAGGGATCGGCCTGCCGCCGAACGCGCGGACGCGACCAGACAGGGTGTAGCTGCCATAGGTCTGCTTGAAGGCCGAAATCGGGAGCGGACGCGGTATCCAGGGATCTTCGATCCGCCCCTGGAGGAAACATTCGCACGTCTCGCTGGACGCGCGCTCACACAATCCCCCGCCTGCACGAATGCACTACCGGTGTTGCAGGTGATGATCTCGAAGCGGGGCGCCGTGTCGCTGGCCGATTCCACTTCGCGCAGCGCAGAGCTCATTGCGACCATGACGGTCGCAAGCGAGCCGGCCCTGATCGTTGGTCTGGATGGTGCCGATGTTCATGACAATGGTCTCCTCTTGCGGGACGCTTCCTTGCCTGGCCGGAGCGGCCGGTTGGTTCGGCCTTGCAAAGCTGTGCCGCTAGGCGACTCTTCACCATCCCGCTCCTCTCGGCACCGGGATCCATGAAGGGACAGGTGTCAGTGCAGCGTCACCTCGGTCTGAGCTTGGATGGTCGCGATACGCTGGTCGGCACGCGCCGCATGGGCCGGATAGGCGGCACGCAGGTTCGCGTGGATCTGTGCGAACAGATCGAGCGCAAAGCGGCCGTCGGGCGAAGGACGACTGGCGATTAGGGCCCGCTCGATCGCCTCGCGCGAGGGCGAGACGTTGCAGATCGCGATGCACTCGCGATTAGGGCCATAGGTATAGGGCGCCGGCATCACCGCCTCGTGCCAATGAGCAAGGCCCCGCTCGACTAGCATTTCATAGCCAACGTCGTGCAGTGCGCCGTCGGTCGGACAGACCAGACGCGCCATGTAATAGCGCCCGAAATCATGATCATGCCCGGCCACGTCGATGGCATAGCCCTGTGGCGGGACCCCGCAGACGGCGATCAGCGCCGCGCGGTAGGTCAGCGCCTCTTCGCGGCTGCGCAGTGAGGCGTCGGGGTCGGAGTCGCGCCAGATCTGGGCGCAAGGCTCGTCCCACGGTGTTCCTGAAAGTTCGATGGTACGGGGCATGACCGGCGATCCTGTGCGAGGCGCAATTGCCAGCGACGCCTCGGACGAGGCGGCACGCGTATGAAATGATGAAAGGTGAAACGTCGCGGTTCAGGCGCCACGGATCAGTATTCCGACGCGAGCATTATCGTCAGGACGCGGGTCGTCATTGTCGGATCCCAGGGCGCCTTGGAGCCATAGGCAAACTCGCCGTCGGCGGCGTAATAATCGACTTTCCAGAACAGGCGCTGCTCAAGGAATGTCACCACTCCGAAATCGCGCTCGTCATGAGGGTCATCACCCGGCGCAATCTCTGCCTCGGCGATCGCCCGCATCAGCAGCGCCTGGTTGAGGATCAAGTGTGCCGTGCGCACCGGTTCATCGGTTGCATGCTGCGCAAGCAGCTCGGCCACCCCGCAGGTCATGACGATCCGGGCTTGAGGATCCTGGCAGCGCCGGACCTTGTCGTTAAGCCCAGCGACTTGCGCGGCGCGGTCCTGAACGCGATCTTCAGGGGAAGCTTGGGGGGCGATGCGGGACATGAACGATCTCCTGACTGGCTCACCCCGTTCAAGCCCCCTCCTCTCTACCATCGGGCACATGAGGTCTTATGTTCATGCCGCGCGATTGCCGCACAGATTCACCCCTTTGGTGGACCGCCTGGCATGGTTGCCACCATCGCGGAAGTATCGGTTCGGCGCTGTGCTGCCTTGTAGACGGCGTTGCGGTCGCGCCTGCCGACCGCAACAACAATCTCAATCACTTCGTGGTCATGCACTTCAGATACAAGGCGGTAGCCGATGCTGCGCAGCTTGATCTTGTAGCGGTCCTTGCTGCTGGACAGGCGGACCGAAGGGACGTGCGGCGCTTCGAGACGTTCGCCCAGCTTCTTTTTGAACTGTTCCCGTGTTTGAGAGCCCAGCTTGCTCCATTCTTTTAGCGCAGACTCGAGGAAACCCAGCTCAGAGGTCATCGAGAGCAATCTTGATGACAGGTTTGCCCGCCCGCGCCTCCGCAAGAGCATTCAGCTCAACATCCTCGAGACGACCCATGATCGCCTCGAATGCCTTGGCTGGCACACAGTAGAATGCCGGTTCATTGCGGTCGAGGATCGCCACCGGAAAACCCTCGCCTGCAGCGACGGTCCCCATCGGATTGCGCAGGTGCGGCGGCATCGACAACATGGTCGCTATCGGTCGCATCATCGGCTTTCTCGGCCCGGGACGGCAAGTTCCAGCCGCCGAGTTGAAGAAGCAGCGCCTAGGCTTCCTCAGCCTTCGCTGCGGCAGACAGGATCGCGATCATCATCCCTGAGCATGGTCAACCCGTGGTCGAGGTAGCTGGCGTGACGATCGAGGTGAGCGACCGGGAGTCCCCGTTCGTCCCCGGGCATTGCGCTCGACATCTCTGCACAATATCCTGACAGTCCAGCGAAAAGTGGCGGTTGGAAGATGAAAACCATCGGTGCCTCCAGCACTGCCCCAAAACCCCATGGCTCCCCCGAAGCGGGGGTGGGCGGCGAGAACGACCCGAGAGGTTCGCGCAAGCGGCGGGCCTAGCAAGGAGCGCTGACCAGACCTGCATCGAGGGAGGCCCAGAGATCAGCGCCGCCGCGCCAGCGGCGTCCGCTGGTGAGCGGGCGAAGCCCGCGCATCGCCATGCGCGATGCAGCGGCCGAGCCTGTGACGGATCGGCCGCTCAGCGTTTGTTGCTGCCGGATCATGGCTGCCGGGCGTGCATCCAGTCGGCTGCGGCCTGCGCCTTGCTCGCCGCGGTGAAGATCGCCCGGGGCTCGTCCTTGAGCAGTTGTACCCAGGAGGCGATGTAGGCCGCGTGATCGGGTCGCGGTTCGTGCGCGATCGCGAGATCGGCGAGCAGGAACGATGCGGTCAGTTCGGCGGTCGCTTCCTCCATGGCGAGCGCGTGCTTGGTCCACTTGGCGCTGAAATCCCGGTCGAGCCGATGGGCTGCGCCACTGGCATGGGCTGCCTCGTGAATATGGGTGGCGTAGAAGCCGTGGGCGTCATGGAAGGCGCTGAAATCCGGCATGTGGATGCGGTCTTCGGCGATGTGATAATAGGCGCTGGCCGAGCCGTAGACGGTATCGATGCCGAGCGCGGCGATGAAGGCTTCGGCGGCGGCGAGGCGTTCACTCTCAGGCAAGGCCGGCCACGGTTCGGGCGCATAACCATCAACCTGATCAGCGTTGAACAGGCTGAACGCCTTGGCGAAAAGGCGTCGATGATCGCCATCGTCGCCGGCGTCGTCGCCCTTCGCGTGAAACTCCTTCCAGAGGACGCCGAGGCTGGCGTGCTCACCCTTGCGGACCTGCGCGCCGAGCGCCTGCCACTGGCGATAGGTGCCCCAGACCCCGCTCGCATAGCCGCTGCCATAGGCGGCCGCCCAGAGCGAGACCGTATTTACGCCGCGATAGGGCTTGCCGCTGGCGACGTTGGTCGGGCGGGTGACGTCGGCGCCGGAATGATGCCATGGCATGCGCCAAGTGCCGGTGCCGGCTTCGATGGCGTCGACGATCGCTTGCGTGACGCGAGCATAGACGTCTGAGTGTTGTGAGCCTGACATGATCTCTTCTCCGTTCTCGCGCCGAGGACCATCCCCGGCGGCGGAGGCCCGTTCGCGCCGGGCACAGTGGGGCTCGCGCACCCGTCAGGGCCGCAGCGAAGCGAAGGACGGCGAAGCCGTTGCGCGGGCGCGCCGACCGGCGCAGGACTCCGCCAACAGCCGGGATCGTCTACGGCGCGGGAGGGTCGATCCCGGCAACCACCGCGGTCAGGCGATCCAGCTCGCGCTGGAGAGCCTGCCGCTGGGGATCGGAGATGCGCCGTTCGCGAAGATGCGCCATGGCATCGGCCGCCGTGCGTTCCCATGCCGGCCTGTGGCGGGCGGTGATGCAGGCGTTGGGACAGCGGGTCGGCTCGCACAGTGCGGTGAGCGGCTGCGCGGGATCGAAGAAGCAATCCGCGAGCGGGCCGACATGGAAGGTGCGCGCGACGCTGGTGAGCATGACGCGCAGGCGGGCGCGACCCGCGATCATGGCGGGCAATGTCGCGAGCTTGAGGGCGGCATCGTCGAGCGTCCGTGCGATACGCGGTCCCGCCGGTCCGCCAACCGATAGGCCGCCCTGACGCCGGTCGAAATAGTCCAACAGATCGTCAATCTGACCAAGCCGGCGCTGCGCCTCGACCTCGGCACGAAACACGCTGGTCCCGGCAAAGCCCTCGAAAGCGGCGACCGAGGCGTGCTGGTACTGGATCATGCCGGCGATGGTGCCGAACGGACGGTTGGCGATGTGCCGCGCGATAGTGCGCCGGAACTGCCGCGTCGTGATACGCCACGGTTTGCCATCGTTACCGGGCGGAGTGACCGGCATATCAGGGCTGCCGAAGGCGGTGCTGAGGTGATCGCGGAAGGTGTTGAGCTGACGGACCACCTCAAAGGTTTCCTTGCCTCTATTCTCTCACGACGGGCGGATTCGCCTCAAATTGACCGAGAATGCTATATCAAAACCAAGGACTTAGGCATTCGCGCGCCTGTCCCGATTGCCGGTTGCGGCGAATAGGGGGATTATTCGCCGCAACCCTTGCGGTGAATAATCGTGCATTGTGCGGCGAATAGAGGCTATAATCGCCGCAGAAGGCGCGGTGATTATGACCTACGTCAATGAGCAAGCCGACTGGCGCAACCTGCGCTGGAGCGATGAACATCTCGCCCAGCCGCTTGCCGCCGTGCGTCACCGTCAAGGGCGACTGATTGGGCACATGGAGGCGCTAGGCTTCCCCCTGCGAGAGGAAGCCGTGCTGCCAGCACTCACCGAAGATGTCATCAAATCCAGCGAAATCGAAGGTGAGGTTTTAGACCGCAAGCAGGTGCGTTCCTCCATCGCCCGCCGCCTCGGCATGGGCATCGGCGGATTGGTTCAGGCTGATCGCAACGTCGAAGGCGTTGTCGACATGATGCTCGATGCCACCCAGAACTATGCCGCCCCTCTCACTGCTGACCGGCTGCATGACTGGCACGCCGCCCTGTTTCCGACAGGGCGCAGCGGCATGAGCAAAATTACCGTGGGCGCTGGACGCACAGGTGCCGAAGGCCCGATGCAGAAATGACGCGCTTTCTCGAATGGTTCGAGACTGCGCAGCCTGATCCAGTATTGAAGGCGGGCGTTGTCCACCTGTGGTTCGCCACCCTCCACCAATTTGATGACGGGAATGGCCGCATCGCCCGCGCCATTGCCGACCTTGCGCTGGCGCGCGCGGAAGGCACCGCGCAGCGGTTTTACAGCATGTCCGCGCAGATCAGGACCGAGCGTAACGCCTATTACGACATGCTGGAATCCACGAAAAAGGGCGATACCGACACCACGCCGTGGCTTCTGTGGTTCATCGGTTGCCTGGACCGCGCCTTCGACCGTGCAGAAACCATCCTCGCAAGTGTCATGCGCAAAGCGCGGTTCTGGGAGTCGGTTGCAACCCTGCCAAT
>JBKBUD010000182.1:0-3546 GCA_046290865.1 Novosphingobium sp.
CTGCCTCGCGCAGTTTCGATCCGCCACAGCTCACCCTCGCGCTCCAGCTTTTCGACCGGACAGCGGGTGCGCACTTCGGCGCCCTTGTCCGCCGCGTCGCGCGCGTTGAGCACGACGAGGCGGGCATCGTCGACCCAGCCATCGGAATAGACGAAGCCGTGAACGAATTCTGGCTTGAGTGGTGTGCCCGCAGGGTGGCGGTCGAGCCGGATGGTTTCGGTGGCGGGAAGGAGACGGCGCTTGCCGAGATGGTCGTAGAGAAACAGGCCGAGGCGCAGCAGCCAGCGCGGGCGCAAACCTTGAACCCACGGTAGCACGAAGCGCATCGGCCAGATGATGTGCGGGGCAATGGCCCAGAGCTTTTCGCGCTCGCCCAATGCTTCGCGGACGAGGCCGAACTCGAAGTGTTCGAGATAGCGCAGGCCCCCGTGGATCAGCTTGCTCGAATTGGACGAGGTGCCACTGGCAAGGTCACGCGCCTCCAGCAGAAGCACGGATGCGCCCCTACCTGCCGCATCGCGCGCGATGCCGGTGCCGTTAATGCCGCCGCCGATCACGGCGACGTCGAAGATCCTGTCCTGCTGTTCCACGGTGGTGACCATATCAGATATCGAGAGGCCCATGGTTGATGTGTGGGAGCACGTAGCGGGCGAACATGTCAGCTTCCTGTGCGTGGGGATAGCCCGAGAGGATGAAGGCCTCGATGCCTTCGGCTTGATAGGCGCGCAGCTTGGCGAGGACCTGGTCGGGTGTGCCGACGATGGCTGCGCCACAACCTGAACGGGCGCGGCCGATGCCGGTCCACAGGTTCTCTTCGACGAAGCCATCGCCATCGGCAGCGCCGCGCAGTTCCTGCTGGCGCTGCACGCCGAAGTTCTTGGCGTCGAGGGACTTCTCCCGGATCGCGCGGCCCGCTTCGTCGTCGAGCTTGGACAGCAGCCGGTCGGCATAGGCGCGTGCCTCGTCCTCGGTCTCGCGGACGATGACGTGGACGCGGTAGCCGAACTTTAGAGTGCGGCCGTAATTGGCGGCGCGGGCTTTCATGTCGGCGATGGTCTCGCGCACCTTGTCCATGGTGTCGGGCCACATCAGATAGACGTCGCTGGCCTCTGCGGCGCATTCGCGGGCGTCATGGGACAGGCCGCCGAAATAGAAGGCGGGGCACCTGCCCGAGCGCGTGCCGATGCGCGGCGGGTCGAGCTTGAGCTTGTAGAACTCGCCCTGGAAATCGAGGTGCTCACCGTTGAGCAGGGTTCGCACGATCTTCATGATCTCGGTCGCGCGGCCATAGCGCGGGCCGCTGGGAAGCGTTTCGCCGGGCATGTCTGACGAGATGATGTTCACATTGAGGCGCCCGCCGGTCCCTGCGGCATTGGGGCCGAGGATACGGTCCAATGTGGCGATGCGGCGGGCCAGCTGCGGCGGCCAGTCCTCGCCCATGCGCGTTGCCCAGAGCAGCTTGATGCGGCGCACCTGCGTGGCGACGGCGGCGGCAAAGGCGGTGGTATCGAGGCCGAGCTGGTAGCCCGAGGGCAGGAGGATGTTGTCGAACCCGCCCTCTTCGGCGCGCAGCACGATGTTGCGGCAGTGCTCCCAGCTGGACTGGAGGTACTTGTCTGGCACACCGAGGAACTCGTAGTCGTCGTCGCACAGCGCCGAGAACCAGGCGATCTCGCAATTCTGTTCGGCCATCTTGCCTCTCCTGCTTGGCGCGGACGCAACTCTTTACCGGCAAAACCGTGAACCGGTGCCGTCCGCCTTGAGTTTCAACCTGTTGCGGCTGCTTACGGGAGCCGCTCGCCCCGTGCCGCGACGAGCACGGCGTACCAATCCGTTCGTGTCCAGCGCACTGAGAGCGCGGCGGCGCCCTCGGCAATGCGCCCTGCCTTCTGCGAGCCAATGATCGGGACGATCCCGGCCGGGTGCGCCATCAGCCACGAATAGGCGGCAACGGTGCGCGAAACGCCCTGGGCGTCGGCCACGGCATCGAGCGCAGAGGCAACAGCCATTTCACGCTCAGTCTGGGGCGCGGCAAGGCGTCCGCCACCGAGCGGTGACCAGGCTATCGGAGTGAGGCCAAGCTGCATCGCCTGATCCAGCTCGCCGTTTTCGAAGCAGTCGATCCGCAAAGGGCTGATCTCGGGCTGGGTGGTCGCCAGCTTTTCGCCGAGGAAGTGGTTGAGCGCGGCGATCTGGGCTTGCGTGAAGTTGGACACGCCCAGTGCGCGGATCTTGCCTGAGGCCACTGCATCGTCGAGCACGCGCGCGACTTCGTGCGGGTGAGCGAGGATGTCGGGGCGGTGAATCTGCCACAGGTCGATCACGTCGGTCTGCAAGCGGCGCAGCGAATTTTCGATCGCGCTGCGCAGGTAATCGGGGCTCTGGTCATAGGGCAGCGGGGGCAGGATGCCGCCCTTGGTGGCGAGCACCATCCGCTCGCGCAACACTGGTTCTGCGGCCAGCACTTGCCCGAGCAGCGCCTCGGCATCGCCGAAGCCGGCATGACCGTCAAAGCCATAGATGTCGGCGGTATCGAGGAGGGTGATCCCGGCGTCGAGGGCCGCATGGACCAGTCTTGCCGCATCGGCAGCGCTACGTCCGTCTTCGGCAAGGCGCCACATGCCCCAGGCGATGGGCGATACGGCAATGCCGGAAGCCCCAAGCGGACGGAAGGCAGGTGGCAAGTGCAATTCGCTCATGAAACAGTCCTGTGTGGCGGCGCAACCGATGCGCGTTCTACGAGAGTGTGGGGCAACCGGCGGTGGGTGATGTCGCCACCGGCAATGAGGATTTCGGTGGCCGTGCGGGCAAGCTCGGCCATCGGTTGGTGGATCGTTGTCAGCGGAGGCCAGACCGTGCGGGCAAGCGTCGTATCGTCGAAGCCGGCGACCGAAAGCTCGGCAGGAACGTTCATGCCGCGATCGTGCGCGACGGCGAGGACGCCTGCGGCCATGTCGTCGTTCGAGGCGAAGATCGCGGTCGGGCGATTGGGCAAGTCTAGGAGATCGCGCCCGCCGCGCGTACCAGAATCGAAATCGAATGCGCCATCACGGACGAGGACCGGGTCGTAAGGCAGGGCGGCGCGGTCGAGCGCGCGGCGGTAGCCGAACAGGCGGTCGTCCGAGGCCATGTGGTTGGGGTGGCCCTTGATGAAGCCAATGCGGCGGTGTCCGGCGTTGATCAGGTGCGTGGTCATGTCGTCGGCGGCTTGGGCATCGTCCATGAACACCGAACTGGTCAGCGCGTGGTTGGTGCCAGGCGAGATGCGCACGAAAGGGATGTCCATCGCCTCCAGCGCGCGCAGCACCGGATCGCAATCGGTGACTGGTGAGGACAGAATGATGCCGTCAACATGGGTCTCGCTGACGAGGCCGCGCACTTGTTCGCCCACTTGTGGATCGGCGACGTCGACGGGCTGGGCGAGAAGGCGGATGTTGTTGGCGCGGCAGAAGTCCCAGCAGCCGGTCTGGATCTGGAACATGTAGTAGGGGCTGTGATTGTCGTAGATCAGCGCGATCTGGTTCGACTTCGCGCCCGAGAGAATGC
>JBKBUD010000183.1:0-3521 GCA_046290865.1 Novosphingobium sp.
GGGGTGCATGCGTCTTGCCAGCCGTGCTCGCGACGGCTGCTGACGTTTCCGCGCCAGGAGCGTCATCAGTTACCGCAGAAGCGGCAGGCGTTGACGCTGCAGCGGGTGCCGGATCAGGAGCAGGTTTAGGAGCAGGTGTAGGCTTGGGCACCGGCGCTGAAGCAGGCTCCGCGCTTCCACACCATTCCGTCTGGAGCCATGTGGCAACATCCTGAGGCCTTTCGGTCCGCGGCAAGGCCAGACCTGCCGCGATTGCACCTGCCAGCTCGGGAAGCGCCTTTGCCAGCCCGCACTCCCATAGTGCTGCCGATATCTGCGGGACGCCCTTGCCGTCGAGCTTCGCGCGCGCCCGGTAGTCGGGCGGCGGGGTGCCGGTGGCGAGCCAGTACAGGGTCGCGCTTGCCTGAAAGATGTCGGTCCACGGCCCGAGTTTGCTGCGCCGGGAGATGTCGGCCAGTTCGGGCGGGGCGGTCTCAATCCGCACCAGCACGTTTGTCGCAACCGGGCCGGTCGCCCATTCGCGCAAGGGCAGGCCCAGCCCGCACAGCCTCGGCGATCCCGCACGGTCGGACATGAGGTCGGGGCATACGTCGAGGTGCAGGCAGCCGCGATCGTGGTATCCTTGCAGCGCCATGGCTAGGACCCTGGCGACGCGTCCCACTTGCGCAGGCGGCAGCGGGGCAGTCACCGGCTGGAACAGGCTGTCGGCAGCGACCGCCATGATGTGCCAGCGGCCCGGTCGGTCGGCAGGCGCCTTGCCCATGACCAGCGGCGCGAGGCAGGCGGCATCGGCCAGCGCAGTGTCAGCCAGCCAGCGGAAGTCCTCGAGGTAATGGCCCAGCGCGTCCTCGAGCCAGACCGGCATTTCGGCGCGGCTTCGGGCGGCCAGATCGGTCGCGCGTTCGATCGAACTGCGCGTGGCGTAAGGCGCGTTCACCGCCCCTTCCGAGAAAGCCGCAGGGGCAAGGCACAAGCCCGTCAGCCGCGCGTCGCCGTCGATCAGGCGATAGGCGGCGAAGCCCGGCGTCGCACCGATTGCCCGGTCGCTGGCCATGCCATCACTCATCGCCTTTCCTTGCCTTCGTCTGCTCCATCATCGCCTGTCCTGTGATCGCCTGTCGTGCGTTTGTCTGCCCCGCCATCGCCTGCTTCCTTGGCGCGGCAGCGATCGAGCAGACGCCATTCCGCCTTCGGCCCAAGCCGTTCGAAGCAGTCCTTCTCGGCCTTCGGCAGCGCTGCGTAGTCCCTCGCGCCAAGCCCCTGCGTCTCCTCGTCGCGCATGCTGCTGCCGCGCGCGCCGATGTCGAACACCACCAGCATGATCACCACGACCACGAGAGCGGTGGCAACGATCGGGGCGTTCCGGGCAGAGGCGATCCCCGTCGTCGCAGCGGCCGTACGGTCGTGCCTCGGGTCGATCATCCGGGGGCGGCTGCCGTCCGACCGGCCAAGCGCCCCGAGCAGTCTGATGATCATCGCGAGCCTCCTCCATTCGCCGGACACGCCCGGTCCTTGGCAAGCCAGGCGCGAACCCCTGGATCGCGATCGATGAGATCCCGCACCATGGCATGGGCAAGACGTTCGATCTGCACGTTGACCACGATCATGCGCAGCGAGCAGACGTCACGCGGGCTGGCGGGAACGCCCCCGCCTCGCGCCTTGGCCACCGCGAGCACGAAGACCTTGCCGCGGTGGCGCCCCGGCATCGTCGGCGTTCCGGTCTTGGCGAGCAGGACCCGGCCGGCCAGCGCCGTCGGCGGGTTCTTCCCGAACGAACTTGCTGCCGTCCCCTCAAGCGGCACCATCCGCAGCCCGTCGCGCACGAGGGTCCAGGCGGCACCGGTCACGACTGGCCGATAGGGGCTGGCCAGCTCCAGCGACCGCGCCGCAGGCACCAGCCGCGGCTTGACCTGGCGCCCCGAGATGATCCGGGCATAGGCCTGGGCCAGCTGCACGTTCGACCACGGCCAGTTGCCGTCGCCGAGGATCGTCGAGAACAGCAGGTACGGATTCCTCACCTCCGCCGGGTCCGGCATGGTCAGGTCGACAGTGCGCAGGGCGGGCGCGTCACCGGCATCGGCAAGCCCCTGCCACGGCCGGATCGGGCAGGCCTCGTAGAGTTGCGTGGCACGGGCGGGATGACCGTCGCAGGCCAGAGCATCGAGGCGCGCAAGCCACGCCTCGCGCTTCGCCGGCCCCAGACGGAAGGCCGCGCGCAGGAGCGAGGCGGCATAGTAGTTGTTCGAAAAGCCGATGGCCTGGGGCACCGTCACCATGCCGTTGTCGTAGGCATGCCACGGGTCCGGCAAGATCGGGTCGCACTTGCCCGCGCCCCGCTCGCCCACCAGCGGCATCCGCCCCTTCCGCAGCAGACCCTCCCAATCCGGGCAATGCGCACCCTCGAACCGAGCGGCGCGGGCGAGACCGGGGTTGTCCTGCAGGATCGCGGCATAGAACGGCACTTTCGCGGCAGACCCCACGGCCAGCGCCTCGAAGTTCTGGTTCTGCGTCAGCAGAGCCGTGCGCCATCTCGGGTCGACAACCGCGAAGTTCACCTGATCGGGCCGCGTCGGGAAGGTCGCGGCCGCCGCGATCTCGCCGGTCAGCCCGTCCATCAGCAGGATCGCCCCGCGCACCTGATAGGGCCGGCCGGCCGAAGTATCCTTGAGCTGCTCGTCCAGATGGGCCTGGACTGAATCCTGCAGCGGCTTCTCGATCGTCGTGCGCCGGCTGCGCACCATCGCCTCGTCATCGACTTGCCCGGCCAGCGCCTCGAAGCCGCGATAGCGGACGCGATCGCCGAACCCGTTGACTTCGGAAAGGGCCTGCAACGGCTGCGCAACCAGCAACGCGCGGCTCGTGCCGCTGTCGGCAACATTGATGACCTGACCGGAGCGGACGAACAGCAGGGCCGGTGCCCCCGAGCGGCCCGCCTGCATCGGCCTGCCATCGATGCTGACCCGGGCAGTTGGCGGGCTGTTCGGCAAGCGCAGCAGCAGGTCCGAGCCATCGCATCTGATGCCGATTCCGGGGACACTGCCTGCCGCCCGGCATCCCTGATCGAGCCTTTCCACTTGCCCCGTCTTCAGATCGACCAGCACGGGCGCGTCGCGGTCCACTGTCGGCGCGAACATCAGCCTGCCGGTCCGGGGCAGGATGTCGCGACCGCTTTCGGCGAGACTGCGTGCGCCTGCCCGCAATCCCCCGATCCGGTCGCCCTGTCTCAGCCAGATCGCAGGCGATGTCCGCAGCATGTCGTCGCCAAGAGCGCTGCTGCTGCGGTAGGCCCGCAGCAACTGAAGGCAGTCCTCCACGCGGTCATTCGCCGCGCCATCGGTACGCTGCGTCTTTGGGCATTGTCCGAACTGCCCGGACAGGACGGCGCGTTCGAGCGCGGCCAGGTCGAAGTCGACTATCTCCCGTTGCGGACGACCGGGCAGTCCCGGCAGCCGCTTCACGGTCAGCAGGCCAAGCGAGGCCATCCTGTCGACGCTCGCGCGATAGCCGACGTCTGCCGGCAG
>JBKBUD010000184.1:0-3517 GCA_046290865.1 Novosphingobium sp.
TGCGCAGGAAGGCATGCATCGAATTGGCGCTGCCAGCGGTGCGCTCGAATGGCTGTAGCGCGATCGAGCCGAAGTTTGCGCCGATGAAGCCGATCAGGATCATGTTGGTGATCATGAGCGGCATGAACTGCCACAGCGTCTCGCCATCGCGGCTGGAGAAGAACGTCTGGACGGCGCTGACGAGGATGAACAGGATCACCGCCGTGTGCGAGACGCGGCGGGCTCCGAAGCGTTCGACGATGCGCGAGTTCGAGAAGTTGGCGAAGGCCATCATCAGGGCCGAGAATCCGAACAGCACGGGGAACATCTTCCCTGCGCCGAAATGCTCGCCGACCAGCTGCTGCGAGGAGTTCACATAGCCGATCATCGCCCCGAACGTCAGCGCGCCGCCGAGCACGTAGCCGATGGCCGAACGGTTGGTGGCGGCGCCGGCCATGTTCTTCGCGATGGTCATTGGTCGGATGGGCTGGCGATATTCGGGGTGAAGCGTCTCGGGCAGGCGGACGAACACCCACGCCGCCATGGCAACCGCCATTACGGCGAGGAACACGAAGATCCAGCGCCATCCGGCAAAGAGCAGGACGACCTGCCCGATGCTCGGCGCCAGCATCGGCACGACGAGGAACACGACCGAGATAATCGACATCTGCTTGGCCATCTGGTCGCCCGAGAAGCGGTCACGGATGATCGCGCCGGGCAGCACCGCGAGCCCGCCGCAGCCCATCGCCTGCGCAACGCGCATCGCCAGCAGCACGTCGAACGAGGCGGCCAGCGCACAGGCCAGCGAGAACGCGACATAGATCGCGATGCAGCCGAGCAGGACCGGGCGGCGCCCGAAGCGATCGGCCAGCGACCCGGGGACAAGCGAGGCAAAGCCCGAGGCCAAGAGAAAGGTGCCGACCACCAGCTGGCGGCGGTTGGGATCGGTCACGCCGAGATCCCTGGCCATGTCGCCCAAGGCTGGCAGCATCGAATCGACCGCCAGGGCCTGCAGCGCCATGACGAGCGCCATCATTGCGATGGTCTCGCGCTCACCCATCGCACGCGTGGAGCGCAGAGTACTGGAATCGTTGGACGGCATGACCACCCTCTGAACGAGATTGGGCGAAAATCCCACCCTTTATGTTGCGATGCGAAACGCTCGGCACGCCGATAGGGGTGGAGCGGACCCGACTACGCCGAGCCGGGCGCGCCGCACCTTCCTTCCGATTATCGCCGCGCAGGCCCGCAAACTGGGGATTTCAGCGCGACCCCAAATTCGCGGAAGTCGCATTCTTACAATGCATTTCGCCAATTCCTGAGTAGCGCTCGGAACGTTCGGTGAGGGCCAATCAGATGAACTTGCGGTGCTTATTCGGCAGGCACAGACCCACGCGGGGTGAAATCACGGAGCTGGCGTTCAGCACCATATCGACCTGTCGCTACTGCGGACGGCCGATCAGGCGCATACGACCGAAGAAGTGGGTCAGGCGCCGCATCGACAACTGAACCGGCCGGGTTCCGGTCGGACTCCAATTCTCCGTTTGTTCCGTATCTCGCTGGCGTCTTGCGTCATCGTCAGGTATCTGTGTTGCGCCAGTCATGACGGCTCCGCAGCCCATGGCAGCCATCGCGCAAGACGAGCTGACAGTTTGATCGACCAGCCAGATACCACTCCGGCCCTGCGCAAGATCATCCATGTCGACATGGATGCCTTCTTCGCCAGCGTCGAACAGCGCGACGATCCGGAGATCCGGGGCAAACCGGTTGCGGTCGGCGGCACCTCGGGCCGCGGCGTTGTGGCGGCAGCGAGCTACGAGGCGAGGCGGTTCGGGGTCCGCTCTGCGATGCCATCGGTGCGGGCCGTACAACTCTGCCCCGACCTCATCTTCCGCAGGCCGCGCTTCGACGTTTACAAGGCGGTGTCGCAGCAGATCCGTGCGGTGTTTCTGCACTTCACGCCGCACGTCGAGCCGCTCTCGCTGGACGAGGCCTACCTTGACGTGACCGACGATGTGCGCGGCATCGGCTCGGCCACCCGCATCGCCGAATTGATCCGCACACGCATCCGTACCGAAACCGGGCTGACCGCGAGCGCCGGGGTTTCCTACAACAAGTTCCTGGCCAAGATCGCCAGCGACCAGAACAAGCCCGATGGCCTTTGCGTGATACGTCCCGGCGAAGGTGCGCAGTTCGTCGCCTCGCTGCCCGTGCGGCGGTTCCACGGGGTCGGACCGCGCGGGGCCGAGAAGATGGCGAAGCTCGGGATCGAGACGGGAGCGGACCTGCGCGCCCAGGACCTCGCCTTCCTGCGCGAACACTTCGGCAGCTCCGCCGACTATCTCTATCGCGCCGCGCGCGGCATCGATCTCAGGCAGGTGAGGGCAGACCGGCCGCGCAAGTCTGTCGGCGGCGAGCGGACCTTCGAACGCGACATTTCCTCAGGCCCCGCCCTGCGCGAGACGCTGGAGCGAATCATCGAGATCGTGTGGGAGCGGATCGAACGCAGCGGAGCGAGTGGACGGACAATCACGCTCAAGATGAAGTTCAACGACTTCACCCCCTGCACGCGCGCCAGATCCCTGCCCCGCGCCATAGCCGGCAAGGAAGAGTTCGCCATGCTCGCCCGCGAACTGCTGGATGCGCAATTGCCGCTACCCAAGCCGATCCGGCTGATGGGACTCACGCTATCCGCGCTCGCGGGCGAGGAGCCGGACGAGTCCGAGGAGGGCTCTGCGGCGCCCCACGCGCTTCAGACGGAATTGCCGTTCTGAGCTTCGATCCAACGGCGGATCATCGCCTGGACGGCCGCGCTGGTCGACGCGGGAAGCGCATCGGGCGGGAAGAACCGTGCCTCCTCGATCTCGCGCCCGTCTGCCACGGGGCTGCCGCGCGTGTCGCCCGCAACCAGTTCGATGACGTTGGTCCAGCCCTTGCGATCGAGCGTTACTGTGTCGAGGTGCCAGGCCTTGTCCAGCACACAGCCGGTCTCCTCGACGAGCTCGCGCCGCGCGGTATCGAGCGGACTCTCCTCGCGGTCTAGGCCGCCCCCGGGCAGCATCCAGACGTCGCGGGCGTGGTAGCTGTGGCGCACCAGCAGGACCTCTCCCGCCGGGTTGGCCGCTATGACATTGCAGCCCCGCACGGACCGGCGCAGACGCCGCCACCACCACAACCGCAGGGCGTGGGCTGAACGCAGGGCAGCGCGGTGGATCGGGCGGGGGAGCAGCTTGAGCACGCCTGCCTTAGTGGCGCAGATGCAACCTCCTGTCATGCGGCACATCCGAGAGCGGCGATGGAGAAAATGCACGCGAGGGCGGCCAAGTGTCGGCAGGCGTTTGTGAATCGTCGTCATGGGGCTATGCCTGTCGTGTCGGAGGGGAAGGACTGGCGTGAGATTCGGGGTAACGAGGCTGGCATTCGTGGGCAGGCGCTCTGGCGTGTCGCCGTTGTACGAAGGGCTGTGGTGGTTGCTTGCCGTGACCATCGCGGCGCTTGGCGCGGCGCTGCTCTGGGCTGTCGTCACACCTGTCTCGCC
>JBKBUD010000185.1:0-3514 GCA_046290865.1 Novosphingobium sp.
CCTCGAACAATGCCGGGATCGACAACGAGGGCATCGGCAAGCTGCTGCGCACCCGTCAGGTCCGCAAGATGATCGCCAGCTACGTCGGCGAGAACAAGGAGTTCGAACGCCAGTACCTTTCCGGCGAACTCGAAGTCGAATTCTCCCCCCAGGGCACGCTGGCCGAACGCATGCGCGCAGGCGGCGCGGGCATCCCCGGCTTCTACACCAGGACCGGCGTCGGCACCCTCGTGGCCGAGGGCAAGGAAACCAAGGTCTTTGAAAGCCGCGAAGGCACGCCGCAGGAATATGTCCTCGAACGCGGCATCTTCGCCGACCTGTCGCTGGTCAAGGCGTGGAAGGCCGACGAGACCGGCAACGTCGTGTTCCGAAAGACCGCGCGCAACTTCAACGTGCCCGCCGCCACCTGCGGCACGGTCTGCGTGGTCGAAGTGGAAGAGATCGTGCCCGCAGGCTCGCTCGATCCCGACAGCATCCACCTCCCCGGCGTCTATGTTCAGCGGATGATCGTCGGCGCGCCCTACGACAAGAAGATCGAGTTCCGCACCGTGCGCGAGCGCGAAACCGCATGATGCGGCGCGCGCTGCCATTGCTGGCGGCGCTGGCGGCCACGCAGCTTTCGGGCTGCGTCGCTGCGGCCATCGCGCCGCTCGCGGCCACCGGCGCGCTCGGCACCAAGGCGCTGAAGGGCAAGAAGAAGCCGACTCCCGCCAAGCCAGTGCCCACGCCGGAAGTCACCGTGGGGCAAGGCATTTCCGCAACGCCGCCCTTGCTCGCCCCGGCGACCGAGCCGTTGGAATCCGCGCCAACCGCTCCTGCTCCGGCCGAGTCCGCAAACGCCAGTGCCCCGGCCAGCGCACCTGCACCCGAGGCATCCTCCGACGATCCCTATGCAGCAATGGCTGCCTTCGTGCTGGCGCAGGCGGACAAGCCCGCCAAGCAGCGCATCTCCGCCCTGCTCGACCAGCGCAGTCTCGTGGCGGTCCCGAAGATGAGCCCCTGCACCGACCAGCGCGGTGCGGTGCTGATCGACCTCGATCCGGGCGACAAGGCTTTCGATCTCGACGATCCGCCCTCGCCCGCCCCCGGCCTTGCCGCGCACCTGCGCCAGATTCGCGGCACCGGTATCGCCGTGGTGTGGGTCTCGGCTCTGCCCGAAAGCGATGCCAAGCGGCTCGGCACGGTCCTCAAGGCGACTGGCCTCGACCCGCTCGGCATCGATCCGGTCATGCTGCTGGCCAAGCGCGAAACCCGCAAGCAGCAGATCCTCGATCGCGCCGACGAGGACTGGTGCGTCTTCGCCATCGCCGGTGACCGCAAGGCCGACTTCGACGAGGTCTTCGACTACCTGCGCAACCCCGATGGCCCGGTCGCCATCGCGCTCGAACAGTTCATCGGCGCAGGCTGGTTCCTCGCGCCGCCCCCCATCAAGTGACACGAAAGAGCAAGACCCATGACCACGCATGACGGGCTGAAGACGGGCTGGAGCCGCGACCAGATGGCGGCACGCGCCGCGCGCGAGTTGCAGGACGGCTTCTACGTGAACCTCGGCATCGGCATCCCCACGCTCGTCGCCAACCACGTGCCGGAAGGCATGACCGTGACCCTGCAGTCGGAGAACGGCATGCTCGGCATCGGCCCGTTCCCTTATGCGGGCGAGGAAGACGCCGACCTGATCAATGCCGGCAAGCAGACCATCAGCGAACTGCCGCACTCAGCCTATTTCGACAGCGCGACGAGCTTTGCCATGATCCGTGGCGGCAAGATCGACCTCACCGTGCTGGGCGCGATGGAAGTGGCCGAGAACGGCGACATCGCCAACTGGATGATCCCCGGCAAGATGATCAAGGGCATGGGCGGCGCAATGGACCTCGTCGCCGGCGTCAAGAAGATCATTGTCGTGATGGAACACTGCGCCAAGAACGGCGACCCCAAGTTCATCCCCGCCTGCACCCTGCCGCTGACCGGCAAGGGAGTCGTCGACATGATCGTGACGGACCTTGCGGTTTTCCAGCGTCCGGACCACAATTCGCCCTTCAAGCTGATCGAGTGCGCACCGGGCGTCTCTGCCGAGGAAGTCCGTGCCCGCACGACGGCGCATTACGTCGAGTAACGCGAAGGGAACAAAGATGGCCACAGACCTTGCCGCAATCGCGCTCAGCCGGATCGACGGTAGCCCCGATACGCTGGGCAATCATGCCGGCAAGGTCCTGCTGGTCGTCAACGTCGCTTCCAAGTGCGGGCTGACGCCGTACGAAGGTCTCGAGGCGCTCTACAAGGCCAAGGCCGACAGCGGTTTCGAAGTGCTCGGCTTCCCTGCCAACGATTTCGGCGCGCAGGAGCCGGGCAGTCACGAGGAAATCGCCGAGTTCTGCAAGCTCAACTACGGCGTGTCCTTCCCGCTTTTCGCCAAGGCGGACGTGACCGGCCCGGCCAAGCAGCCGCTCTATGCGGCGCTTTCTGAAGCTGCCCCGAGCAAGCAGGGCCCTGCCGAGGAATTCCGCGAGAAGCTCAAGGGCTATGGCATGACGCCGACCGAGGACCCCGAAGTCCTGTGGAACTTTGAGAAGTTCCTGATCGGCCGCGACGGCAAGGTCGCCGCCCGCTTCGCCCCCGGCGTCACGCCAGACGATCCGGCGCTGGTCGCGGCAATCGAGGCAGAACTGGCGAAGTAACCGCCGGGCTTGCGCCCCGTTGCGGCGGCGCTCCCTCGCTGCCCCCGCCACCTTCTATCATCGTCATCTCGGGCTCGACCCGGATCCCGCCTTTCCTCCCCGACGCCGCAAGGAAGCGGGCCCCCGCGTCGAGCTCGGGGCGATGAAAAACGAGTGGCGCACATCGCCTGCAGAAGACTAGGTTCGCCCCCATGAGCTACACCCTGATCACCGCCAACCGGAACTACTCCAGCTGGTCGCTGCGGCCCTGGCTGCTGATGGAGGCGCTCGGCATTCCCTTCGCCGACCGGATCGAGCCCTTCACCAAGCCCTCGAACTACGAGGAGTTTCGCGCTTTCTCGCCCACGGGCCAGGTGCCGGTGCTGCTCGATGGCGCGCGCACGGTTTGGGATTCGCTCGGGATCGCGCTCTACCTTGCCGAGCGTCACCCGGGCGTCTGGCCCACTGACGAGGCCGCCCGCGCCTTCGCCATGTGCGCCGTCACCGAAATGCACGGCGGTTTCTCGGCACTGCGCAACGACTGTACGATGAACGTCGGTGTGCGCGTGAAGCCCCGTCCGATGCGCCCCGCACTGCTCCGCGACGTTGCCCGCGTGCGCGAGATCTTCGAACAGGGGCTGTCGCAGTTCGGCGGCCCGTGGCTGGCAGGGCCCGCCTTCACCGCGCTCGATGCCTTCTTCGCCCCCGTCGCCTTCCGCATCCGCACCTACGGCCTCGATGTCGGCAAGGGACAGGCGTGGGTCGACCAAGTGCTGGCCCATCCGGCGATGCAGCAGTGGGAAGCCGAAGCACTTGCCGAGACATGGCGCGAGGAAAGCCACGAAGCGGAACTGGCCGAA
>JBKBUD010000186.1:0-3512 GCA_046290865.1 Novosphingobium sp.
ATGCATCGTGAAGACCTGGGCATATTGGGCGGCATCCAGGAAGGCGCTGTTGGTCGAGGCGAGCTGCGCCCGGATCAGCATGGCAAGCACGCCGCCGATCGCGAAGAAGACGAGCGCCGTGACCATGAACCGCTTGCCGACCACGGTGTGATTCACCGCCGACAGTCGTTCCAGCCCGCGGCCCGATCCCCAGACCGCCTCGAGCTCATGATGCAGCCGCACCGCCGTCTTTGGTGTCGTATACCCGGTCTCGGGTCTGGCATCGGTCATGGGGCGGGCGCTCCTGCGGACAGTGCATTCAGTCTCTGGCGATAGGTTTCGGGCGCATGCGCCTCGACGATGAAGCGCATGCCGGCATGGCCGACACCGCAATATTCGGCGCAAATGCCGCCATAGCGGCCCGGCACATCGGCCTTGATCCGCACCACCGTTTCATGGCCGGGCACCGCGTCTATCTTGCCAGCGAGCCGCGGAATCCAGAAGCTGTGCACCACGTCGTCGCTGGTGACCCGCACCTCGACCACGCCGCCTGCCGGGATATGCAGCGTTCCGTCGGTGGTGATATCGCCGGGCAGATCCGGATAGCGGAAGTCCCAGCGCCACATCGAGCTGCGCGCCTCGACCCGCGCCATGACGGGTTCGCGTTGCCAGGCCCCGATGAGATATTCGCCCTGTGCCATGCCATAGGTCATCAGCGCGACCAGGACCGGGATGGGCAGGAAGAGACCGCCGGCAATCATCCAGCCCTTGGGCGAGAGGCGTCGGCCGAAACCGGGTTTGAAGAAGACCAGAGCCAGCAGCACCAGCACCAGGCCGAGGATGAGGCCGGAGCCGATGAGCATGATCCACCAGAGATCGGCGATCGCAACGGCATAGGGACCGCCCGGCTCCAGCGTCGAAAGATCACCGCTGCAGGACGTCAGCAGCAGCGCACCGAAGGAGACCGCGGCAAGGCGATGGAACAATCGGCCGATGCCGGGCCTTTCCCCCGCAAACGGAGAACCCCCATGGCCGAAACATCTGAGACCGACACTGTTAACCCCGTCATCGAGCAGCTGGAAGAAAAGGACAAGACCTCCGCGATTGCGGTCGCCGGCCATCCGCTGCATGCCATGAGCGTGCATTTCCCGATCGCGCTGGTTTTCGGCACGCTGGCGGTCGACATCTTCTATTGGTTCAGCGCCGACCCGTTCTGGCTGCGCGTCGGGGTGTGGACCTCGGGCACGGCCTTCCTCGCAGGCGTTGCGGCCGGCATCGTCGGTACGGCCGAACTGCTGCTCGTGGCCGGTATCCGTGCCCGCGCGGCGAGCTGGGCCCATGCAATCGCTGCCATCACCCTGATCTCCGTTGCTGGCGCCAACTGGGGCCTGCGATTGATCGATCCGGATGTCGTCTTGCCCCATGGCATGCTGCTTTCGGTTCTGGCGGCCGTCTTGACGGGTGTTGCGGGCTGGCACGGTGGCAAGCTGATCTTCGATCACGGTATCGGCCTCATGGTGTCGCCCAAGGATTGAGGGGTTCAAGCAGGAGCCCAAGCCCGCCCGGTTCCGACATCACGGCGGGTAGCGAGATCTGTGGCGCCTCCTTGGCCAGCACCAGAACGAGGATCGCCAGCACCACGGCGCAGCAACTGGCGGTCGCCACCACGAAGCGCCATGCGGGATAGACCTCTCCCTCCTTGAACAGGCGGATGACCACCAGGCCCGAAAAGACGTGGAAGATCGCAAGCAGCCCGACGAAAGCGAGCTTCCAGGAGAACCAGGGCGCAAAGACTTCCCGCGCGAAACTGAGAGCAATGCCGCTCGCAACCGCGATGAAGGCGGCCGGCGAGATCAAGACCACGAAGGCAAACCGCGTCATCCGCTGCATGCGGTAGAGGGCGTCATCGCTCTGCACGAAGGCCCGCTGGACATAAAGGCTCGGCAGACTGATCAGACCGGCGGTCCAGATGGCGATGGCGGCGATATGCACGAACTTGAGCAAGGCGATCATCAGCGCGGCGCCTCGCTGTCGAAGCTGCGCCCGGCAAACAGGCTGCGCAGCTTTAGGAGAGCCGCGAAGAGATAGGGCAGGGCCGCCGGCACCCACATAAGAAGCCCAGAAAGCTGCTGGTCCGCCAGTGGCGACAGGCCGAAGGGATGCGTTGTGTCGAGATGCGCCGCAAACAGTGGCTCACGCGAAAAGGTGAGGAGCGCGCCAAGCATGCCCATCTGGATCGTGGTGCCGAGCAGCAGTGCGACAGAGGGGCCGACGGTACGCCGCGGCGACAGAATATCGTACCACAGCCAGACCGCCGAACCGATCAGCGTCAGCTCCATCAGCCAATAGGCCGAGGGCGACGAAAGGGCGAAGAGATAGGGCCCTGGCGCATGCCAGGTCCACATCAGGATCGTATGCACCAGGAAGGAAAGCTGGGCGGGGAGCGGCTGCCGCTCACGCGCCTTCGGCGGGATCGACAGAATGATGAGGGGCGCGAGGAAGGTGACGAGCAGGATGTGATGCAGGACGCGCGCCGAAAACAGGGCAGATGCCAACGCGCAAAGCGGCGAGACGAAGGCGACCAGCAGGACGACGAGCGCGGCAACCGCCGCCATCCGTTGCCGTCGATTGCCGGCCGTGGTGATCAAAAGCACGAAGAAGGCGCCGATCGCCGCCAGAAGCGGCGGATCGAAGTTCCAGTCACGCCACAGCATGTCCGGTGTCGGCGCCGGACCGCAGTAGATGTCGAGGTTCATGATGCCTATCCCGTTCGGCGTTCAACATGTCGGCTGCCACGGCAAACCGGCGTTGCGGCTGCCACCCTGCGAAGGCAACACCCGTGCTGGCATATTGTTCCATGCCGATTGTTCCATTGTTCCCGAAAGTTCGGGAACGGCTCAGCCGCCCCGTTCGATGCGCACCGGAACCGATTTGTAGGCCGGGGTTTTCGAGGCCCGATCATGATGCGACAGCGGCACGAGTGGATTGAGTTCGGGATAGTAGCCACCGACACAGCCATCCGGCAGATCGAACGGCATGACCTCAAGCTCGCCGACCCGACGGTCGATGCCATCACCCGCATCCGACACAAGTGCGACACGCTCGCCGATCGTCAGCCCATGGCGCTCGATCTCACGCGGGCTGATCAGGAGCACGTCGCGCTTGCCCTCGATGCCGCGCAGGCGGTCGCTATAGCCGTAGACGGTGGTGTTGAACTGGTCATTGCTGCGCATGGTGATCAGGCTCATCCGGCCCGGCGCATCCTCATAGCCCGTTGCCGACAGCGCGTCCGGCGTCGCGAACTCGGCCTTGCCGCTCTCCGTCTTCCACTGCCGCTCACGCGCCGAGTTGCCGCGATAAAAGCCGCCGGGGGTGAAGATCCGGGCGTTGAAATCGCGGAACTGGTCGGGATAGGTCTTCTCGATCAGATCGCGCACCATCGCGGTATCGCGCGCCCACTGTCCCCAGGGCATTTTCGGGTTTTGCGGCAGGACCGCTTCGGCGATCCGGCTGACGATTTCGATCTCCGACTT
>JBKBUD010000187.1:0-3509 GCA_046290865.1 Novosphingobium sp.
GAGCTGTTTTCCGGATCGTCAATTTGCCGCACGAACCTGTCTGACCACATGAGTTGGCCTTCCGGCCAAGTGCTGTAGGATCTCCGAGCACAGGGGCCGGCCAGCAGACTCAAGTCTGCGCGCCAGGCGTCACGAATTCATGAAGGGCTTTGTCCGGCGAAACCGGGCCCTTATACAGCGGGCTACACGGTGTCTCCGCTAGCTTGGCGGAAATGTGAGGCAGACGACCAGGGTCTGCGGTCCCAATGCATCGAACGCCTTGCCGAGCTCAAGCACAGACCTGCAATCATCGCGCTGGACAAACGCGGGCTCGACTATCGTCCCGAAGAACTGCGCCACTATCGGCGCGAGGGCACGCGGGCCCTGCGCCATATTGCAGCAGGGACCGGGCTCGAGCACGGCGATTACCGCATCAGCTATTACACCTCGCAGGAACAGCTGGCAGGCGAGCATGTGCTGGAAGCCGACGGAATCAGAATCCGTTTTTACCCACGCAAAACTGCGATTCTTGATGCTTTTGTTGCATTCATGTTGCGTGACCATAGATTGAGCGCTCGATCGCGTCTGCGTCTCTAGTGGATCGTCTCCGACATTCCGATCCCGGAATATCGGCATGACCCACCAGCCAAATTTTTGTCATCGTTCAACTTATCGAAACCATAAGCCCAGCTGAAGCTGGACTCTTCCGTTTCGGTTGAACCACTAGCATCGTTCTGCGCTTGCTCGAAGAGATGCCCGTAGGTGTCGAAAGTCATCTGGATCGAACTATGCCCCATCGAGGTTTGCACACGCTTGGGATTGCCGAACTCGCATCTGGGCGAGCGTATTGGCACAGCAATGCTATCGTCTTTCGTCCACTGCGCTCGTCACTGCGGCCCAACTGACCAACTTGAAGTTCTGCGGTCGAGGACTGTTGGCCCCATCTTGCGCGACGAAGATACCCCCCTGCCAGTCCACCCCGAAGTCTCCAAGCGCCAGTTCGATCCCGTCAGTCTCACTAGTCGCGCCAAACTGCCCTGTGGCGATCCTGAAACGCCCTTTGAGTCTGCCGCTGGCAAGGTCCAGAAGGGCATAGGCGTTGTCGCCCTGGCTGGACGCAACAAGCACACCGCCGTCTCTGCCTTGTGGAGCGATGGCAAGCCCTTCCACGTCCGCGACAAGACCCGCTTCCTTTCCGACCATGGCGAACGGATCGGCTTGCAGAACCGCTGCGCGAAGATCGACCCGCCAGATGCCGACGTCTTCCTCGGCCACATACAATTGTCCAGTGCGGTCGTCGACCACGCAGCCTTCGGATTGCGTCCGAAAGCTGATCGACCGCAAATGGCGGGCGATCACGACTCCATCTGCTTCCTCGAGCGCACTTTCGGCGACTGTCCCATCCTTCAGCACGACGTAGGCCCGCGCCAGTTCGTCCGGCTGGAGGGCCTTGCCCATGCAAAATCCATATGCCTCGGCTGCGGCCTGACTGGCGCCTATGAAGCTGAGTGCGCCGAGACTTATCAGCTTGCCCGTTGATCCATCCAGCCGGAACAGTGCGATCCTGGGGTTCGCCAGATCGCTACGGTCGCTCGCGCCAACCAGCACGAAGCCTGGACGGACCTCGCGCAAGTCGACGTTGTTGAGTGCGCCTGCGGCAACGAAATCGCGCACTTTGCCGTCGAGACCGTATACGTAGAGTCCCGCCTTCTTGTCGGTGCCGAGGATCAGGCTGGCCGCAGGATCGGCGGCGTTGCGCCAGATGGCCGGATCGTCGGCGGCATCGGCATTGACCGAACCCACCGGCGTGGTCTCACCCGTCGCGATGACATCAACTGCCGGATAGAACGGGCGAGGGTATTCGGCCACGCTGGCGCAGCCGGACAGGAACAGGGCCGGGAGCAATGCTCCCGGTCCTGCCGTGACGAACTTGGCGAGGGCCACCATCAGAAGTTGATCCGCACGCCCGCCGCATAGCGACGGCCGAAGCGCTCGTATTCGATGGTGGAGATGTCGGTGTGCGGGGTCGGCGTGCCGGTTGCGGTCAGCAGGTTGCCCGGCTCGGAATAGCGGCGGCCCGGCTTGTTGAGCAGGTTCGAGGCATCGAAATAGACCTCGAAGTTCTTCGTGATCGCATAGCGCGCCGAGAAGTCCATCTCGTCGTCAGCGGCCCAGTAGGTGTCGCCCGCGTCGGTCAGGTCGTCGGCATAGCCATCAAGCCAGGTGCTGCGGCGCTGGTACTGCAGGCGCAGCGACAAGCCATACTTCTCGTAATAGGCGCCAATATTGTAGACCCAGTCCGACGTGCCCGGCAGGCGCACCTTGCGAGCGGGAACAGCACCGACAGCAGGCTTGGTCACTTCGCTGTCGTTGTAGGTCAGGTTGGCGCTGACACCGAAGCCGCCCATGAATTCCGGCAGGCCAAGGCTCTCGGTCCATGGTTCCAGCTGCAGCTGCGCCGCCACTTCGAAGCCGAAGATGCGCCCGTTGCCGCCGTTGGCGATGCCGCTGAAGGTGTACTGCGAACGATCCACGCCGTTGCTGTCGAGCACGTCGGAATTGAAGGTGCGGCGCTGCGAATATAGCACGTCTTCGACCTTCTTGTAGAACGCGCCTGCCATCAGATAGCCCTGCGGACGCACATACCATTCTAAGTAGGCGTCCACGCCATAGGCACGCTCTGGCTTCACGCCGGGGTTGCCGCCCGAAATGGTCATGTTCGCGTCATTCACAGTCACGTTCGGGCGGATCTGGTCGTAGTCGGCCCGCGCCGCGCCGCTGTTGAAGGAAAGCCTGAACTTCTTGTCCTCGGCGAGGTTGTAGTTGATGTGCAGGCTCGGGAAGGCCAGCGTCTGGCTGGCTTCGGCGGTGACAAGGCCGGTCGTCCCGGCGATGTTGGCCTCGGCAATGCCGCGGTTCTTGACGTGCTCCACCCGAACGCCGCCGACGATCGAGCCCCAGTCATAGCGCAGCGTGCCCATGGCAAACCCGGCAAAGACCTGCTCGCGCACGTCATAGATATTGCCGGTGTTGGGCGTGAAGGTGAAGTTCTCGCGCGCAGCGTCGGTGTACTGGCGCATCTTCTCGGTATCGAAATAACGGAAGGTGTAGCCCATCGGGATCTTGCCGAGGAACGCCTGATCCAGCGAGAAGTCGTTGTAATTGGTGGGAATGCCGATCCTGGCGAAGTCGCCGGCTGCGGTCAGCGAGATCTGGCTTTCGTCCACCACCTTGGTGCGCTGGTCGAACTGGAAGCCCAGCTTGAAGGTGGCATCGCCGCCGAGGAAGCTGGTGTCCTTGGCCAGCACCAGTCGTCCGGTATAGGCCTTGGTCGTGTCCACCGCATCGAGCACGCGCAGTTCCGCCAGCGGCTTGGTGAAGGTGTCGATGGCGGTCACGGCCGTCCCGGCGGTGTAGCGCGTCGGGCTGGAAAGCTGCACCGTGGTGAACAGCTGCGGCGTGTTGCGCAGCGGATTGGTGAAGTCATAGGCCACGGTCGGGCGCAGGCTGCGGGTCGACGGGCTGTTCCA
>JBKBUD010000028.1:0-29656 GCA_046290865.1 Novosphingobium sp.
GCAGGAGACGGCCGAGATCCAGCGATTCCTGGTTGGTGAACTGGCTGAACTCGCGCACCAGCTGGCCGGCACCAAGCCAGTTCAGCGGGGTCGGGTTGTTCTCGACCATCAGCGTCGACCATTCGATCGCCTGCGGCCCGAGCTTGTTCTTGTAGGCAATCAGGTTGGCGCGCTTGAACCAGCCCTCGGGCACTTCGGCGCCGGCGGCCTTGCGGGCATCCACCGCCATCTTCAGTGCGGTCAGCGCTTCGGCGTTCTGGCCCTGCTGCGCATAGGAGTCAGCCAGCAGTTCGGCGGCGGTTTCATCCTTGAAGTTCGCCTGCACGACCGGCGTCAGTGCCTTGACGGCAGTGGCGTAGTCCTTGTTGGAATAGGCGAAGTTGCCGAGGTAAAACTGGTACTCGGTCACGTTGGCAGCCGGAACCTGTCCGCTGTCGAGCATGTTCTGGATGCCCCGCTGACGCATCGGCACGTCGTTCAGAACGCCGCCAATGCTGACGGCCCAGCCACCGGCGGCCATGCGGTCGAGCGGCGTCTTGATCGCAGCTTCGGCAGCGGCCAGTTCAGCGGGAGCATTGGCGAGTACAGCCTTCTGCGCGGCAGCATCGGCGCCCTTCTTCTTGGCCTCGTCAAGCGCGGTCACGGTCTTCTGGATCGGGCCCGCAGCCGCCACGAACTCCTTCGAGTAGCTGGCCTTTTCGGCCTTGGCTTCCTTTTCCTTGGCGAATGCCGCGGTCGACGTGACCGACAGTGCGCCGGCCGAAAGCGCGAGGGCCATCGCCGTCTTGCCAATCAGTCCGAAAGTAGCACGCATAGAAATCGTCTCCTGTTCGACCGGATGCATCAGCGGGAGCGACCCTGCCCCGACACCTTCGCACCCCGGTGTCCTCTCACCTCTGGTCGATCCCGCTAGTGGCGCGGAATTGGGCCCTTGGCAACGGTTTGCGCACTATCCTTTTCACAGTGAACCACGTTTGAATGACGCCTCGTCTCAATATTCATCCATCTGGTCGCAGGTGTGGAAAACCGGGGCGGTTTCAGGGGCACGGCGGCCCGATTGCTGGCTATCGTGAAGCAATTGGCCTAGGGCCATCTTTCATCCCTTGTATCTATAACGAAAAGCAGTTCCCGTGAGCGACGACACCACGATCATCGACCCCCCTGCCCCCTCGCCCGAAGGCGAGTTCCAGCGGATCGACATCGTCGACGAGATGAAGACCAGCTACCTCGATTACGCGATGAGCGTGATCGTCAGCCGCGCGCTGCCCGATGTGCGCGACGGCCTGAAGCCGGTCCACCGTCGCATCCTGTGGACCAGCCACGAGAACGGCTTCGTTTCCACGAAGGCTTACCGCAAGTCCGCCCGCATCGTCGGCGATTGCATGGGCAAGTACCACCCGCACGGCGATGCTGCGATCTACGATGCCCTCGCGCGCATGACGCAGGACTGGTCGATGCGACTGCCGCTGATCGATGGTCAGGGCAACTTCGGCTCGATGGACCCCGATCCGCCGGCCTCGATGCGCTACACCGAAGCGCGCCTCGCCAAGGTAGCGGACTCGCTGCTCGCCGATATCGACAAGGACACTGTCGACTTCACCCCCAACTATGACGGGTCGGAGCACGAGCCGCAGGTCCTGCCCGCGCGCTTCCCCAACCTGCTGGTCAATGGCGCGGGCGGCATCGCCGTCGGCATGGCCACGAACATTCCGCCGCACAACCTGGGCGAAGTGATCGACGGCTGCCTGGCCTATATGGACAATCCGCTGATCTCGATTGACGAGCTGATCCAGATCATCCCTGGCCCGGACTTCCCCACCGCCCCGCTGATCCTCGGCACTGCCGGTGCCCGCAAGGCTTACCACGAAGGTCGCGGCTCGATCATAATGCGTGCCCGCCACCAGATCGAGGAAGGCCGTGGCGACCGCCGCTCGATCGTGCTCACCTCGATCCCCTATCAGGTCGGTAAGTCGGGCCTGGTCGAAAAGATCGCCGAAGCCGCCAAGGACAAACGGATCGAGGGCATCTCCGACATTCGCGACGAATCCAACCGCGAAGGCGTGCGCGTTGTCGTCGACCTCAAGCGCGATGCCACGCCGGAAGTCGTGCTCAATCAGATCTGGCGCAACACCCCCGCACAGTCGAGCTTCCCGGCCAACATGCTCGCCATCCGTGGCGGCCGTCCGGAAGTGCTCAACCTCAAGGATATCATCGAGGCCTTCGTCCGCTTCCGCGAGGAGGTGATCACTCGCCGGACCAAGTTCGAACTGAACAAGGCGCGCGACCGGGCGCATATCCTGCTCGGCCTCGTCATCGCGGTGACCAACCTCGATGAAGTTGTGCGCATCATCCGTGGCTCGCCCAATCCGGCCACCGCACGCGAAACGCTGCTGGCCCGCGAATGGCCGATGGGCGAGATCGCGCCCTACATAAAGCTGGTCGAAGCTATCGAGGACGCAGGTGTCGCCGATGCGGCCACCTATCGCCTGTCCGAGATCCAGGTCCGCGCCATTCTCGACCTGCGCCTCCACCGTCTGACCGCGCTGGGTCGTGACGAGATCGGCGAAGAACTCGAAGGCCTCGCCACCGCCATTGCGGAATACCTCTCGATCCTCGCAGACCGCGTAAAGCTCTATGGCGTCATGCGCCAGGAACTGCTCGAAGTCCGCCAGGCCTTCGCCACGCCGCGCCGTTCTGAAATGACTGCGCCCGCTGACGGTATCGAGGACGAAGACCTGATCGAACGCGAGGACATGGTCGTCACGATCACCCTCGACGGCTATATCAAGCGCACCCCGCTCTCCACCTTCCGCGCACAGAACCGTGGCGGCAAGGGCCGCTCCGGCATGGCTACGAAGGACGAGGATGCCGTGGCGACGATGTTCGTCACCAGCACACACACCCCCGTCCTGTTCTTCTCGACTGCTGGCAAGGTCTATCGCCTCAAGGTCTGGCGCTTGCCCGAAGGCGGACCGACCACGCGCGGCCGCCCGGTGATCAACATGCTCCCGGCGCTAGACAAGGACGAGACCATCGCCACCGTGCTGCCGCTGCCGGAAGACGAGGCGGAATGGGGCAAGCTCTCGGTCGTCTTCGCGACGGCCAAGGGCAACGTCCGCCGCAACTCGATGGACGCCTTTGCCAACATCCCGTCGAACGGAAAGTTCGCGATGAAGTTCGAAGAGGATAGCGAAGATCGCCTGATCGGCGTCGCCCTGCTCGAAGCCAGCGACGATGTCCTCCTCGCCACCCGTTCGGGCAAGGCCATCCGCTTTGCCGGCGACGAAGTCCGCGAGTTCACCAGCCGCACCTCCACTGGCGTGCGCGGCATGACGCTCAAGGGCGATGACGAGGTGATCTCGCTCTCGATCCTCCACCGTGTCGGCGTGAAGGATCAGGAGGAGCGTGAGGGCTATCTCCGCTTCGCCCCGTGGAAGGGTGAGAAGGAAGGCGAGCCGTCGATCGCACCCGAGCGCATGGCAGAGCTTGCCGAACGCGAACAGTTCATCCTCACCGTCTGCGCCAATGGCTATGGCAAGCTGTCCTCGGCCTACGAGTACCGCCGCACCGGTCGTGGCGGCCAGGGCATCACCAATATCGACAATATTGAGCGCAATGGCCCGGTCGTCGCCAGTTTCCCGGCAAGTCAGGCCGACCAGCTCATGCTAGTCACCGACCAGGCCAAGCTCATCCGCCTGCCGCTGGGGTCGCTGCGCGTGATCGGTCGTGGCTCGGCGGGCGTGCGCCTGTTCAACGTCTCGGGCGACGAACACGTGGTCAGCGCGGTCCGTCTCGCCGAGGGTGAAGGCGACGATGCTGAGAGCACCGAAGACGGCGTAACGCCAACTGCTCCCGAAGATGGCGCGGCCGAATGACCGAACTCCCGCTTCTCGGCTACAAGGTCCTGACCGGCCCACAGATGGCGAAGCTTGAAGCTGAAGGCGTGTTCAAAGGCGCCCCGGTCGATCTGGCGGATGGCTACATCCACCTCTCGACCGAGGCGCAATTGACCGAAACGGTCGACAAACACTTTGCAGGCCAGTCAGACCTGCACGTGGTAGCGGTCGATCTCGCCGTGCTGGGCGATGCGGTGAAATGGGAGCCGTCGCGCGGGGGGCAGCTGTTCCCCCACATCTACGCCGACCTTCCTCTTGCTGCGGCAGTGGCTTACGGCTCGCTCGACCGTGAAGACGACGGACGCGTCAGATTGCCGGTGGCGAGCTGAACTCTCCCCGCGAGCGAAGCGTTGCAATGACGCCGGTGCAGATGAGGAACTGGCCAAAGTAGTATAGCGGCCAGATCAGCAGTCCAGGGAAGTTGCTCTGCGCAAGCGGTCCCATCCGTGCGAAGATCAGCAGGTCGGAAACGACGAACATCGCGGCACCAAGTGCCACGCGATTTCGTGGGAAATCGCTGCAGAAAGCGGCGGTCGCCATTCCGCCAAGCAGCAGGGCGTAGCCTGCAACATCGGCGCTCCCTGAAAGTGCACCGGAAAGCGCTGGAACTCCAACCACCGCTGTGACGGCCACCACCTTGTCCCACCCCGCAAGGTTGGCGCGGCGATGATGCAAGTACAGCGCAATGGCAGCGATATGGCCGGCGAAGAACGCTGCCGCGCCGCCGGTGAAATTCACTTCGAGGACCATGTCGCCGATTGCTCCAAGCGCCATGACCAGCGCCAGGAGATGGGCATTTCGGGAAGGATGATGCGCCCAGGCGTAGGCCGCAAGCAGGGCGACGCCTGCGCCCTTCCACAGGATCAGCCAAAGACCGGGAACATGGCCCTTCGATGCCAGCCAGTAACTCGTCCCGGCGACAAGGCTGGCAACGAGCCACGGTCGCTTTTCAATCAATGCGCGCTGTGACACCTGTCCCCTTCCCCTCATGCACCTCGCACGGTCTTGCCGCAGCGGCGCGGCAATGCCAAGGGCAAGCGCATGACGCATCAGGTACACATCATCGGCGGCGGCATGGCCGGCAGCGAAGCAGCGTGGCAGCTGGCCCGACGCGGCATCCGTGTGCGCCTCTCGGAAATGCGCGGGGCAGGAGACATGACTCCGGCGCACAACGGCGATGGCCTCGCCGAACTGGTCTGCTCGAATTCATTCCGCTCGGATGACGACGAGAAGAACGCTGTCGGCCTGCTGCACTACGAGATGCGCCAATGCGACAGCTTGCTGATGGCCGCCGCAGCGAAGGCGCGTGTTCCTGCCGGGTCGGCCCTCGCCGTGGACCGCGACGTCTTTTCCGCCGAGGTCGAGGCAGCCCTGCGCGCCCAGCCAACGCTCGAGATCGTGCGCGAACGCGTCGACACGCTGCCTGCCGACGGCCTGACCATCGTCGCCACCGGCCCGCTCACCGCGCCTGCACTGGCCCAGAGCATCGGCGGTGCAACCGGAGCCGACAGTCTCGCCTTTTTCGATGCCATCGCGCCGATCGTCTATCGCGAATCCATCGACATGGACGTGGCGTGGATGGCCTCACGCTGGGACAAGGGTGCGGAAGCATCGCTGGCAATGGGCGGCGATGGACGGGACTACATCAACTGCCCGATGAACAAGGAGCAGTACCTTGCCTTCCGCGAGGAATTGCTGGCAGGCGAAAAGACCGAGTTCAAGGAGTGGGAAGCGAACACGCCCTACTTCGACGGCTGCATGCCCGTGGAAGTGATGGCGGCGCGCGGAGTGGAGACTCTCCGCTTCGGACCGATGAAGCCGGTCGGTCTCGACAATCCCCACTGGGCAACGCCCGAGCATCCCAATGGCCGCTGGCCACATGCCGTGGTGCAGCTGCGGCAGGACAACAAGCTCGGCACGTTGTGGAACATGGTCGGCTTCCAGACCAAGCTGAAGCATGCAGAGCAGGTTCGCGTGTTCCGCACGATCCCCGGCCTCGAGAACGCTGAATTCGCACGCCTTGGCGGCCTTCACCGCAACACTTTCCTCAATTCGCCAACCTTGCTTGATCGGCAACTGCGGCTCAAGTCCGCGCCGAACATCCGCTTCGCCGGGCAGATTACTGGCTGCGAAGGCTACGTCGAAAGCGGGTCGGTTGGCTTGCTGGCCGGACTTATGGCGGCGGCGCAAATCGCCGGGCGCCCATGGACACCCCCTCCGCGCACGACGGCGCTGGGAGCGCTGCTGGCGCACATCACCGGTGATGCCGAAGCAGAGAGTTATCAGCCGATGAACGTCAACTTCGGGCTGTTCCCACCGCTGCACGACGTCAAGAAGAAGGCACGCAAGGAGGCTTACACCGAGCGGGCAAAGGCCGACCTCTCCGGATGGATCGGTACACTCGCCTGAAGGCAGAAGGTTCTGGTCCTGCTACTTGCAGGAGCACTTCTGCTTCGGCTTGGGCTGGTCCTTCGGGCGAGTGGTGGCAAACTCCTGCCGCGTCAGGAAAAGATCGCCGTTGCCATCGGCAGCCTTGAACTTGTCGACGGTGGCAAAGGCCCACTCCTCGAACGTAAGCAGGTTGTTGCCGTCCTTGTCGAGCTTGCGGAATGCCTTGGCGCGTTGACTCAGCATTTCGGTCCGGCTGATGCGGTTGTCGCGGTCTTTGTCGACCAGGTTGAAGCGCCGCGTTTCCTTGCCGACGATCGTTGCCTCAGGCGGTTCGGCCCCCATCAGCCCGTCGACGTCCGCGCTGGGAAGATCTTCCGGCTCGGCCGAGGCAGCATCACTCACTGCGAGCCCCGGCGTTCCTCCGGATGGCGACTGCGCCCTGCCCTGCCACCAGAAAATCCCGGCCGCAACCAGCATCAAGGCTGCCAGCCCGCCAAGCAAACCACGTACCATCGCTAGTGCCTCCGTCTCGCCGGTCTAGCTCTACGAAGGGTGAGTGGCAGCTTGAGATGATACCGGTTTGGCCGGATCTAGCGACCGGTCAGTCCAGCCCACATTGTCCGGACCAGATCGCGTATCGGTGTTGGCGGTCCTCCCCTCGCTTCGCGCTGTGCCATTGCGCGCAGCACGGCAAGCGGGCGCATTTCCTTGGGCAGCGCGATGACGGGCCCCGGAACCGCGTCAGGATCGGTGAACTGCCGGGCCGCCTCTCCTGTCGACGCGACGTCAGCGACCCCGAGCAACTGGGCGAGCGCCACCAGTGCTTCTACCCGGGCTTGCGCCAAGTCTGCACCCCCATCTTCGGCGATCACGAGAGCTTCCCAGCCATCGACGAGTTTGACGAGTGGGCCATGCTGGTCTTGCCAGGCCTTCAGCTGAGCAAGGACAGGCTCGCTGACGGGCCACGCAGCGGAGGGCTCGGCAAGCCGATCCCGCCACCATGAAAGACGCAGCTGAATCATTAAAGGTTCACGACCGGGACGAGCGGTCTCTGCAAGCCGTCTGTCAAACAGAAACAATGCCAGCCAGGCACCTCGCGCCGCTGCAGGAGCATAGGCAAGCGCCAGCCGCTGGGCGGGATCGAGCATTTCCGGCAGTTCCGATGGTTTACGCGGCATTAAGCGACACCTGCATCATTCCCCTAATCTTTAACGGCCCGTCAACCAGATGGCTTCAATATGAACTTACCACGACGAACTAATGAACGAGTCGTCGCCGATGCGACATTGGCTGCGGCCGACAAGGTGAGAAGACGCTAGCAGGATGCTCGAGGCATTTCGATCTTTGGTCAGGTTGCGTGACTTCTGCAAGCGTCTTGCTCTGCACACCAGCGGCAATGCGACGCTGCTGCTCGCCCTTGGCATGCCCGCCTTCATCGGCGGCGCCGGCTTCGCGATCGATACCGCACAATGGTACATGTGGAAGCGCGAGCTTCAGTTCGCCGTCGATCAGGCTGCGCTGGCAGGCGCCTGGGCGCGGACGCAAAGCGCCACTCGCGCCAATTACTCCGCGCGGGCACTCCAGGAATTCAATGCCAACATCTCGACCGTTTCGGACATCACGGTTGCGGCACCCACTGTGACGCTATCGAGCTATGCCGGTGGCAGCAACAACAGCGTCACAGTGACCGCTGCGGTCCGCGATACCCTGCCCTTCTCCAGTTTCCTGACCGGCAAAGGGACGACCGTTACCGCATCGGCACAAGCTGCCTTCACGGCCGGCACTTCCTTCACCTCCTGCCTGCTGGCGCTTGACGAGGATGAAAGCGGTGCGGTCACCCTCGGCGGTACGTCCATTCTGACCGCAAGGTGCGGGATCGCATCGCTGTCGACGTCCGATTCCTCGATCATCGTCAACGGCACACCGCAGATCGACGCCGGGTGGGTCCTGTCGCGCGGGGGGATCGACGATTGGTTCAACCTCTACACCGATGACGAGGTCCACGATTACCTCGAAGGCCTGTTCGATCCCTTCGCGAGTCTTTCGCCGCCGAATCCGGCGGAAAGTCAGGTGGCTCGGAACTATTACTGCGTGAAGGGTACGACCACGACGCGTGCTGACCGCAACAAGAAGACCACCGTCACTTACACCTACTGGAAGGGCGCGACCTGGCAAACCGCGACGACCCAAGTCACTGGTAACAAGAACGCGAACAAGGATTACACAACCAGCAGCAACGACACCTACGTAATCGTCGAAAACACGACTGTGGCCGGGACGACTTACACCACGACGACCACGTGGACACAAACGAACAGCGGCTCTGGCAACAACATCATCTGGGAAAAGATGGAGACCGTAGTTGCCACGACAATCTCCAACATCAGCAAGACAACCACAGCCGATCTGGCCGCAGCACAGCCTGGCACCTACTCGGGCGGGATCAAGGTCTCCTGCGCGACGACCTTTGCGCCCGGTGTCTACATCATCGATGGCGGTGGGCTCGAAATCAGCGGTCAGTACGCGGTCGTCGGCAGCGGCGTCATGTTCGTGCTCAAGAACGGCGCCAACATCAAGATCAACGGCGGTTCGAACATCAACCTCACGGCCATCCAGGCCTCTGAACTGGTTGCGCGCGGCGTGTCGCAAACTGATGCGAACGCCTTGGCCGGCATGCTGGTGTTCGAGGATCGCCGTTCAGTCAGTAACAACCGCAGCACGATCAACGGTGATGCCTACACCGTGCTCAATGGCACGATCTACCTGCCCAACAGCGCCATCGACTTTACCGGCACGGCCAAGGTCACCAGCCAATGCCTGATGATTGCGGCCAATACGATCACCATAACGGGTACCGCCAACATGACGACGTTCTGTCCGCCGGGCGTGGCTGAAGACACGGTCGTGGCCAAGGAAGTCAGCAAGGTGAAGCTGGTCGTATGAAGGCAACTTCAGCTCTCCTGAAGCTCCTGCAAGACCGGTCTGGTGCGATGGCTGTAGAGACGGCCATCATCGCGCCGCTCATGGTCCTGTTCAGCCTCGGGGCCTATCAGGTGAGCACGCTGGTGGCTCGCCAGAGCGAATTGCAGAGCGCAATGTCCGTGGCGGAATCGATCGCATTGGCAACAGATCCGGACACGACCGACGAACTGAATACGCTGAAGAGCGTCATCTCGACCACGACTGGCCTGGCCGCCAGCAAGGTGGCCGTTGCTGCTGCATATCGCTGCAACGGGTCGACCTCCTACGTTGCATTGGAAAGTACTTGCGCGTCGGGTGACAGCGTCTCCCGTTACGTCCGGGTCACGCTCACCGACAACTACGTACCGATCTGGACGGAGTTCGGCGTCGGCTCGACCATTGCCCTGCGGGTCAACCGTTACATCTTGTACGGTCAGAGGACCAAGGCGTGACGCACCGCCGCGCAAACACCGGTCGCTTGTCGCACCTCCTCCGCCGGTTGCTGCGCCACCGCGGTGGATCGGTTGTAACCGAGTTCGCACTGCTTGCGCCAACGGTCATGGCCTTGATGCTAGGTGTTTTCCAGATTGGCATCGGCATGCAGAACTACAACGCGATGCGATCGATCGCATCGGATGTGGTCCGCTACGCGACGGTCAACTATCAGACCGGCAACGAACTCACCAACGACCAGATCCGCTATTATACGCGCTCGATTGCCATCGAGAATCCCTATGGCCTGGAAAGCTCCCGGCTTGCCTTGCGCGTCACGAGCGTAGCCACACCTCGCGTGACAGGCACGATCGAAAAGCAGGTGAGCATGACGTATAGTATTCCCACCGTGCTCTCCTTTGTCGGGGTCGATGAATTCCCCATCACTTATACTCAGCCGCTGTTCCTCACGTCGAGCACCTGAGTTCGAAAACACGCTTTATCTTCGGCTCGATAGGTAGTGCATTAAGCATGTCGCCGACTAGCGAACTCCAATTCATCGTGAAGAAATAAGGGAAATCTTCACGATAAACGTTTTCCAAGATATTAGGGGTTTTCGCTTAGGAGGGCAGATATGTCTTCTTGTGCGGTTCATGGCCCTGGTAATTCTGGTCTGCGTTCGCGATTGCGCGACGCACTTGCCTGCCTGCGCATTCTCGCGAGGGACAATTCCGGCAATGCCCTGATCATCCTCGCTTTCTCGATCATACCCCTGCTGGCGCTGGTCGGCTCGAGCATCGACATGGGACGTGCCTACCTGGTCGAATCGCGGCTGCAGCAGGCCTGCGATGCAGGCGTTCTGGGCGCCCGCAAGGAACTGGGGGCAATTACCAACTTCGATCCAGACGTAGATGGCGCCGCAGTTGTTACCAAGGGCAACCGCTTCTTCAACGCGAACTTCGCCGACGGCATCTACAATTCGGTCGACCGCAACTTCGAGATGACGCTCGAGGAGGACCAGTCGGTCGGCGGAACCGCCACGGTGGTTCTGCCAACTGAGATCATGCAGTTCTTCGGCAAGGAACAGATCGACATCGCCGTGAGTTGCCGGGCCGAACTGAGCATTCCAAATACCGATATCATGATGGCGCTCGACGTCACGGGGTCGATGGCCGAGAGCAACCCTGACGATACCTCACCGAAGATCGCCGTGCTGAAGTCCGTTGTGAAGGACTTCTACGCAACCATGGAAGCGACGCGTCAGCCGCAGAGCCGCATCCGTTACGGGTTCGTGCCCTACTCCACAAACGTCAACGTCGGCGCCTTGCTGAAGGATGACTGGATTGCCTCGCAGTGGAGTTATCCATCGCGGACACTTGTCGGCACGAACTCATCGGGCGGCCTCCACGGCTACTACAGCGCGGTATCGCCGGTGTCGGGGACATACTACACCACCAATACGACATCGCCGGCGACGCTGACCGGTACGGGAAGCTATACCTGCACCCGTCCGGCCAATACGCTGACCTCTTCCACAGCGCTCGTGTCCACAGTGACCGAGACCGTCACCAACCCCGACGGAACGCGGACCAGCTATACCTACAATCGCACCCGCAACGGCAAAACGTATTCGGTCAGTCTTTCCGGCACGACCTGCACTCTTTCGACGACGACATACGCCAACTATGTCGACACATACAGGTACATCACCGAGCCAACCCTCGCGAGCGGGAGTTCTTGGCTCTACAAGGATGTCCTGCGCAACACGAGCGACTGGCGTACGGCATCGAACGGATGCATCGAGGAGCGCTTGACCTACGAGATCGACGACTATGACACCGTCGATCTCGATCGTGCCATGGATCTCGACCTCGATCGCGTGCCGACTGTGGGTGACGTCGATACGCAATGGCGTCCGATGTATCCGGGCATGATCTACGAGCGCTCGCGCCAGTGGAACGGCTCAGGCAGTTTCACCACTGCCGAAGTGACCACCAACAGCGAGTTCATTTCACCCGGACCCGCCGGTTTCGCCGCCTGCCCCGCCGCAGCCCGTAAGTTGCAGGTGTGGAACCAGACCGACTACGATGCCTACATCGACAGTCTCGTCGCCGCCGGCAGTACCTATCACGACATCGGCATGATCTGGGCCGCGCGACTGCTCTCGCCCACGGGCCTGTTTGCCAGCGAAAACGCTGACGTCTCGTCCAGGCAGCGCACCAGTCGGCACCTGATCTTCCTGACCGACGGACAGACGTCCTCGCTCGATATCAGCTACAGTTCGTACGGTGTGGAACCCATTTCGCAGCGCCGCTGGTCCCCGACCTCCGCGCTGACACTGACGGAAACGATCGAGAAGCGCTTCTCGTTCGTCTGCGAGGAAGCGAAGAAGAAGAACGTCACGGTGTGGTTCGTAGCCTTCGGTACCGACCTCAACCCGATCATGACCCAGTGCGCAGGCTCCGGCCACTATTTCAAGGCGAGCAATTCCGCAGAACTGCAGTCGGCGTTCCGCAAGATCGCAAAGTCGATCGGCGACTTGAGGCTGGCGGTGTAATGTCCCGCAGATCCAGCTCGAATCTTCTGGCAGACAACAGCGGCGTCACGGTCGTCGAATTCGCGCTGGTTTCCCCGGTGCTTGTGCTGCTGCTGATGGGGCTCTTCGACATGGGCTTCTCTGTCTATGCCAACACCATGCTGCAGGGGGCGCTCCAGCGTGCAGCGCGAAACTCAACCGTGGAGGGCGCCGGCGCGACGCTGACATCCATCGACAACGCGGTCACCGCCGAAATCCGTCCGGTAGTGTCCGACGCCTCGCTGGTGTTCTCCCGCAAGGCCTACGCCAACTTCACCGACGTCGGCCTGCCCGAGGATTTTACCGACAGCAATGGCAATGGTTCGTGCGATGCGGGCGAGCCCTATGAGGACGCCAATGGCAGCGGCACTTGGGACCGCGACCGGGGGGCGGCAGGGCTCGGCGGTGCGCGCGACGCGGTTCTTTATACCGTGACGATGACCTATACCCGCAAGTTCCCGATGGCATCGCTGCTCGGCATGTCGGAGAGCGTGACGAACAGCGCCAGCACTGTCCTGCGCAACCAGCCCTACGATGCACAGAAGAGCCTCGCCAAGCTGGGGAACTGCACATGATGTCCTTGGGCAGCCTGCTTTCACATTTGAAGCGGAACCGGTCAGGCGTGGCAGCCGTCGAGATGGCACTTGGCGCGCCGCTTGTCCTGACCCTGGGCTTGTGGGGTGCCGAACTCGGCAACCTTGCGATTACCCACATGCGCGTTAGCCAGCTGGCCATGCAACTTGCCGACAACGGCTCGCGGATCGGCGACGTATCGATGCTGGAAGACCTCCGGATCTACGAAAGCGACATCAACGACCTCCTCGTTGGCGCCAAGATACAGTCCGGCAATCTCGACCTCTTCGAACATGGGCGCGTCATCATGAGCAGTCTCGAGGTCGTGCCAGGAAGCGAGGACACGCAGTACATCCATTGGCAGCGCTGCAAGGGAAAGCGCAACTTCGTATCGGCCTATGGCGGCGAAGGTGCAGGCCTCGACGGCTCACTCGACGGGATGGGGCCTGCAGGCGAGGAAGTCAGTGCAGCGCCCGGCGACGCGGTCATCTTCGTGGAAATCGAGTACGCCTACCAGCCCCTCGTCAGCGCCCGCTTCGTGCCCGACGCCATCATCCGCACAACCGCAACTTTCAACGTTCGCGACGACCGCGACTTGTCGCAGATTTATCAGCGCAACGCCGCGTCCCCGGATCCCGTCGCGAGCTGCAATCTCTACAGCGGCTACGCCCCGTGACGAAAAAAGGGCGCCGGAGTTAACCGGCGCCCGTTTCAGGCCGGCAGACTTGCCGGATCAGCGATAGCAGACCTTCCGCACGGTTGCCGCGATCTTGCTTGCGTCGATCAGCGCAAGCTTCTCGAGGTTGGCGGCATAAGGCAGCGGTACGTCCTCGTCGCACACGCGCAGGACCGGCGCATCGAGGTGATCGAAGCCTTCCTCCATGCAGATCGCGATGATTTCCGATGCGATCGAGCAAACCGGGAAGCCCTCTTCCGCCACGACCAGGCGATTAGTCTTGGCAAGCGATGCGAGCACGGTCTCCTTGTCGAGCGGCCGCAGCGTGCGCAAGTCGATCACTTCTGCGTCGATACCTTCGGCAGCAAGCTGTTCGGCCGCTTCGAGCGCGAAGCCGACGCCGATCGAATAGGACACGATGGTCACGTCCTTGCCCGGACGGACGATGCGCGCCTTGCCGATCGGCAGAACGAAATCGTCGAGTTGCGGCACGTCGAAGGTGCGGCCATAGACCAGTTCGTTCTCGAGGAAGACGACTGGATCTTCGCTGCGGATCGCCGCGCGAAGCAGGCCCTTGGCATCGGCGCTGTCATAAGGCGCGATGACGACGAGCCCGGGGACGCTGGCGTACCACGGACCGTAGTTTTGTGAGTGCTGTGCGCCGACACGGCTCGCCGCACCGTTGGGACCGCGGAACACGATCGGGCAGCGCATCTGGCCGCCCGACATGTAGTTGGTCTTGGCGGCCGAGTTGATGATGTGGTCGATCGCCTGCATGGCGAAGTTGAACGTCATGAACTCGATCACCGGGCGCAGGCCGCCCATCGCCGCGCCCGCACCGATACCGGCGAAGCCGTATTCGGTGATCGGGGTGTCGATCACGCGCTGCGGGCCGAATTCCTCGAGCAGACCCTGTGTAACCTTGTAGGCGCCCTGGTATTCGGCAACTTCCTCGCCCATCACGAAGACGCGGTCGTCGGACCGCATTTCCTCCGCCATCGCATCGCGCAGCGCTTCGCGGACCGTGGTCGGGACCATGGCCGTGCCGGCAGGCAGCTCCGGATCGGCTGCAGGCTTGGCGTCCGTCTTGGGGGCAATCGACGCAGCAGCCTTGGCCTTGGCATCCTGACCCGCAGGTGCTTCGCTTTCGGCGACCTTCTGTTCAACCGCAGGCGCGGCAGCGGCCGGAGCCGGCACGGAAACGTCGTCGTCGCCCTTGATCGTGGCGATCACGGTGCCGACCTTTACGCCCTCGGTCCCTTCAGCGACGAGAATCTCGCCGATGGTGCCTTCGTCGATGGCTTCGAATTCCATCGTCGCCTTGTCGGTCTCGATCTCGGCAAGGATGTCGCCGGACTTCACTTCATCGCCGGCCTTCACCAGCCACTTGGCAAGCGTGCCCTCTTCCATCGTCGGGGAGAGTGCGGGCATCTTCAGTTCGATGGCCATCTCAGTAAGTCTCCACCAGCACGTCGGTATAAAGCTCGGCCACGTCGGGCTCGGGCGATGTCTCGGCGAAGTCTGCAGCCTCTGCGACAACCTGGCGAATGCGCTTGTCGATTTCCTTGATCTTGTCCTCGGTCACGCCGCGCTTGAGCAGTTCGGCCTTGGCACCTTCGATCGGATCGTGGTTGTCGCGCATGTCCTGCACTTCCTCGCGACTGCGATACTTTGCAGGATCGGACATGGAATGGCCGCGATAGCGATAGGTCTTGAGCTCCATCAACACCGGGCCGTTGCCGGCGCGCACATATTCGAGCGCGACTTCGGCAGCCTGGCGGACTTCCAGCACGTCCATGCCGTTCACGTCCATGCCGGGGATGCGGAACGCGGTGCCGCGGCGATAGAAATGCGTCTCTGCAGAACCGCGCTTCACGGCAGTGCCCATGGCATAGCCGTTGTTCTCGACCACGAAGATGATCGGCAGCTTCCACAGCGCGGCCATGTTGAAGGTCTCGTAGACCTGGCCCTGATTCGAGGCGCCGTCGCCGAAATAGGCCATGCACACGCCGCCGTCGTTGCGATACTTGTGCGCGAAGGCCAGCCCTGCCCCCAGCGGCACCTGCGCGCCGACGATGCCGTGACCGCCGTAGAATTTGTGCTCGGTGCTGAACATGTGCATCGAGCCGCCCTTGCCGCGCGAAATGCCCGCGCCGCGCCCGGTGAGTTCGGCCATGATCACCTTGGGATCGATGCCATAAGCCAGCATGTGGCCGTGGTCGCGATAGCCGGTGATGACGCTGTCGTGCCCTTCATCGAGCGCCGACTGCAAGCCGACCGCGACGGCTTCCTGGCCAATGTAGAGGTGGCAGAAGCCGCCGATCAGGCCGAGACCGTAAAGCTGGCCCGCCTTTTCCTCGAAGCGGCGAATCAACACCATCTGCTCGTAGAACTTCAGCAGTTCTTCATCGCTCGCGTCATAGCGCTTGTTGTTGGCATGTGCCTGCTGAAGGCTGCGCAATGCGAACGCTGCTTCTTCGGCAACGTCGGAAGCGATGATCGGCTCGGCTGCGGCAGCTGGCCTTGCGGCGCGCTTTGCAGCAGGTTTCGCGGCAGATGTAGTGGCTCTGGGCCTCGGGGACTTTGCCAAGTCTGGGTTTCCTCTTCTGGCAGCCTCGGGTTCCGTAGGGGCCGGAACGCTCATCAAGCCTATACCCGAGCGCGCCGCGTTCGCAACGCCGTTCGGACAAAACGAACCTTTGACGGATACCTATGCAAATCCGGCGAACCAATCCGGTTTTTGCTTCGCAGGCGCAGCAGGTTTTTCCGAGCACAAACGAAAAAGGCCCGCACGCTGGCGGGCCTTTCGGCAGGAGATGATGGCGCACCCGGAACGATTCGAACGTCCGACCCTCAGATTCGTAGTCTGATGCTCTATCCAGCTGAGCTACGGGTGCTCACCATCATGTGCGGACCGCACCGTGGTGCAGTCCATTTTTCCCGAATCACTCCCTGAAAGGGAATGGCGCACCCGGAACGATTCGAACGTCCGACCCTCAGATTCGTAGTCTGATGCTCTATCCAGCTGAGCTACGGGTGCTTGGGAGACGCGCCTTTAGGGGGCTGTTTCTGCTTTGGCAAGCCCTTCAAGCAAAGGAATGACTGCACGGGCCAGCGGCACGTCCAACGGAGGCATCGGGAGGCCCGGAAGCTCTTCTGCTCCGACCCATCGTATCGCCGAGCCAGGCTCGACGGGGCGTGCCGTTCCGCGCCATCTCCTCGTGCCGAACAGCAGCAGGAGAACCGGACGATGGTGCTCCACAAGTCCTTCACTGGCAAAGGAAATCGGGAAAAGATCAGCGGCCTCCACAGCAACCCCGAGCTCTTCGTCGATTTCTCTTACAGTTGCCGATTCGCAGGTTTCACAAGGCTCGACCTTGCCCCCCGGAAACTCCCAGAGCCCGCCATGGGCCTTGTTCTGCGGGCGCTGCTGCATGAGCACCTGACCGGACGAGTCCAGCAACGCGAGGGCGACAACGATCCGCACTGTCGAAGAATTTTCCATGTCTGCGCGAACCATCAACCCTTTCTTAGGGAACCCACCGTAAAAACTGCAATGCCGCTGTCTTTGGGAACGATCATGAAGACCTTTCTTCGAAAATTCTTCCGCAACGATCGCGGTGCCACGGCCATCGAATACGGCTTGCTGATCTCGTTGATCGGTCTGGCCGCGACCTTTGGCATGAAGTCGTTCGGCGACGCGATGTACAACATGTACCTCAACGTCGACAACAGCACCTCCGACAAGGTGCAAGGCAATTAACGGCTTCTTAGGCTTTGATACGTAGTACTACGAATGCTTGCTCCGGGGACAAAATTGGAGCGGGCCGGGATGAAGAAGACCAACACTCTAGGAGACCGACCATGAAGCTTTTCCGTGACCTGTTCGCCAACGAAGACGGCGCCACCGCAATCGAATACGGACTGATCGCCGCTCTCGTCGCCGTTGCCGCGATCGGCGCGATGACCTCGCTCGGTGGTTCGCTCGGCAACACCTTCAACGGCGTTGCAGGCAAGATGCAGAACAGCCCGGCGAACGCCTAAGGCCTAGTTCTGAACGAACGCGAAGGCGGGTGCGAAAGCACCCGCCTTTTTGCTGTCTGCAGTATCGGGCGGACAACATTTGCGGCGCGCCCGCGCGTGGCATCAATATACGACGAGCTTGACCTTCTGGCCGGGTACGAGACGGCTTGAGGAATTCAATCCGTTCAGGACCAGGAAGCGCTCGAGCGGCTTGTCGGTAAATGCCATCCGCTTTGACAGCGTCGAGACGGTGTCGCCGGACTTTACAGTTACCACCGAGAGACGGCGCGGCTTCACGGCGGACGCTTCCGTTGCGTTGATCCGCCGAATCGACCGGAACATCGAATCGAACTGCGATGCCTGTCCGGCCTGGCTGATCGTTGCAAAGTGATAGGCCTGCTGCGGTCCGAACTCGTAGGCGAAGACCACGATATCGACCTGCCCATTGCCACTGTTGGCGCGCGCTGCCCCGTACACGGCGGGAATACCGTTCACCGTCGTCCGCTCAATAGTGGTCGGCGCAAGCTGCTGCTGGCTCGAAAGACCCGAGAACACCGACCGCACGTAGCTTTCGAGATCGCCGCTGTAGTTTGCGCTGGCGAATTCGCCCTTGCCGCTTTGCCCCGAGATCGAGACGGCGCGGGTACCATTCACCAGGTAGAAGCCGTTTGGTGCCTGAAATGCCAAGCGAAGAACCGGATGGGTGAACTTTGACCCATCGACGATGCCTTGGGCAGGATCGTCGCCATAGGTGAGCCCGTTGATGCCTGCGAGGAACGCGTCGCGATTCGTCCGGCCAGTGGTGGACCCGGCACGCGCCAGCGCGGCGCGGACGCGTGAGGCTGGATCGGGGTGCGTGCTGGCCCACTCCGGAACCTGATTCGTCGAACCCTTGACGCTGGCATCGAGCGCATTCTGATTCGCCAGGCTCTGCAGCACGGTCGACATTGCGCGGGGATCGTAACCAGCACGCTGCAGGTAGGTAATGCCAAGATTGTCGGCTTCGGTTTCCTGTCCGCGCGAATACTTCAGCGTCAGCAATTGGCTTCCCGTGGAGAAGATCTCCTGCCCGATCTGTCCGAGCGCGCCGTTACCGAGCAATGCCCCGGACAGGATCGTGCCCAGCGCGCCGAGCAGCGAATTGCGTGTGGCAGCACTCTGGCGCTTGGCTGCGTGACGTGCTGCGACATGGCCCACTTCATGGCCGAGAACACCGGCAAGCTCCGCCTCGTTGTTCATCAGGGCCGCGAGCTGGCGGGTGACGTAGACATACCCTCCGGGAATGGCAAATGCGTTGTTCACCGGCGAATTGAGCAACGTGACGGTAAAATCGCCCCTCGCGTTGCTGAGGCCCGACTGCGTGGCGATCGTCTTGCCGACCGACTCGACGTAAGTTGCCTGAGGCCCGGTCAGCGCACCGCCGAACTCCTGCAGCAATTGCGGGTGTGCTTCGGCGCCCTGCTTCTTGTCGGCAGCGCTGATCGTCTGGACCGCGCCCTGAGCATTGGCCGGACTGCCTGTCTGACTGACGCAAGCGGGCAGCGTCGAGAGTGCAAGGACCGAAACGGTCAGGAACGTGGCGCGCGAACGACGGGCAAACGGCATCGTGATCTCCCCAAGACAGCGATCTGGCAGCCACGCGCAGCGCGCTGGCTCCGCCAGGGAACTGGTCCATCAACCGTCTTGTCGCAAATCCGGTTCCCGAGCGCCAGACGGCGCTAGCGGTCAAGCACCGATACGGAGGAAACGTTCTGCCCGCAGGTTGCGCAGTTCGTCGGTCGAGCGACCAGACAAAGCGTCGAGTTCCTCGCCAATCGCCTTGCCCAGCGCGACGCAAGTCGCCGCCGGATCGCGATGGGCACCGCCGACCGGCTCGCGCACGATGCGGTCGATCACGCCCAAGGCCAGCAGGTCCTGCGCCGTAACTTTCATCGCTTCTGCCGCGTCTGCTGCCTTCTCGGCGGTTCGCCACAGGATCGAGGCACAACCTTCGGGCGAAATCACCGAATAGACGGCATGTTCAAGCATCAGCACCCGCTCGGCGCTGGCAAGTGCCACAGCGCCGCCGGAACCGCCCTCGCCCACGATCGTCGCGACCATCGGAACGCCCAGGGCAAGGCAGGCCTCGGTCGAGCGGGCAATCGCCTCGGCCTGACCGCGCTCTTCCGCCTCGACGCCCGGGAAGGCGCCGGAAGTGTCGACCAGCGTCACCACGGGCAAGCCGAATCGGCTCGCCATCTCCATCAAACGGATGGCCTTGCGATAGCCCTCGGGCTTGCCCATGCCGAAGTTGTGACGGATGCGGCTTTGCGTATCGTTGCCTTTCTCGTGACCGATCAGCATCACGCGTCGACCGTCAAGGCGTGCGAAGCCACCGACAATCGCCTGATCTTCGCCATAGAGGCGGTCACCACCCAAGGGCATGAAATCCGTGAAGATCTTCTCCACGTAGTCCTTGAAATGCGGACGCGAGGGATGGCGGGCGACCTGCGTCTTCTGCCAGGGCGTCAGCGCCTTGTAGGTGCTGGCGAGCAGTTCGGCCGACTTGTTCTCGAGCCTGCGGATCTCGGACGAGATGTCGATGTCCCCGCCCTGCGCGGTCTGGCGCAGTTCGGCGATGCGGGCTTCCAGCGCGGCGACCGGCTTCTCGAATTCAAGGTAGGAAATCATGGCCATTCCGCTAGGCGCGAGCGCGGAATTGGTCAACTGCGCGCGAGCGGATGCCGCTCGTTGACCAGCGTCACGAGGCGTGCGGAATCGACATGCGTGTAGATCTGGGTGGTAGCAATGTCTGCGTGGCCGAGCAGCGTCTGCAGCACGCGCAAGTCCGCGCCGCCTTCGAGCAGATGGGTGGCGAAGGCATGGCGCAACACGTGCGGACTGACCTTTTGGGGATCGAGTCCAGCGCGCAAAGCCAGATCACGCAGCAGCTGGAACAGGCGCACACGTGACAGGTGCCCCCCACGCGGGCTCGGAAATACGTAGCGTCCGCCCTTCCCCCGCATGACCAGCCATTCTGCCAGCGCCTTTACCGCACGCGCCGACACCGGAACCATGCGCTGCGCCCCACCCTTTCCGGTAATCGTCAGGAACGGAGCATCGCGTGGCACGGCAGCCAGCGGCAGCGACACGAGTTCGGTCGCACGCAAACCGGAACCGTAAAGCAGTTCGAGCAGCGCCAGCATCCGCACACCCTCTGGGGTCCCCGCGGCGGCATCGGTTTCAGCCTGCCGGAACAGGGCACCTACCTGGTCGTGGCCGAGCAGACGCGGAAGCGGCCGCCTCGCACGAGGTCGCGGCAAGGCGGCGGAAGGATCATCCTCTCTCGCCCCCTCATCGACCAGAAAGCCATAGAACTGGCGCAACGCCGACGACTTGCGCGCCAGGGAGGACGGCGCGAGGTCTGCAAAGGCTCCGGCAAGACGCGAAACGTCCTCGCGTGTGGCGGTGGCAAGCGGCCCGATTGCCTCGGCAGCGCCGATCAGGTCGCGCCGATAGGCAGCCAGAGTGTTGGCTGCTGCGCCGCGCTGCGCTGCCAGCATTGCCAGAAAATCCTCGACCGCCGGTTCGGCTTTCACCTTGCCCGCCTTGGTCCCCACTTCAGACGCGCGCGACGGCTTCGGCGGCAATCATGCGCGCTTCGGCATCAAGGCCGACGCGATGAAGGGCCGAAACGATGTGATAGAGGTGCAGCGGGGTCATCCGTGTCCAGTTGTCCCCCTGCATCCCGAAGGCCGCCAGCAGGGCAACCAGCGCCTGGTTGTTCGAAGCAGCGGCCTGATCGATCGCGCGGGTCCAGCGCGTCTGGCGATTGAGGTCGGTTTCAAGCTTGGCGGCAAAATCGCGCGCGGCCGCAGGATCCACCCTTTCAAGCCCCATCATGCCTGCCAACAGGAAACGCGAACGCAGCGACTCGTCGGAATCGTCATTGTCTGCAAAGGCATTGAGCCCTTCCGCGCCAGTCTTGGTGGCACGCCCCGGATTGGCCAGCACCAGCAGCCCCCAGGCCTCGCTGCCCACCGGGCAGAAACGAGCCCATTTGATCGCGTTACGGTCAAGGCCTGCGGTCAGCATCGAGGAAATCAGCGGTGCGGCGCTGTCGGCCAGCGCTTCGGCAGGCTGAATCCGGGCTGAAGCGTGGGACGTCAGGACCAGACCTGCATAGGCCCGGTCCGGATCGCTGCCATCGCCCCACAGCGTGCGGATCGCATCAAGCCGGTCATCCTCGGCCGGCGCGACATATGCAGTGCGCAGCGTTTCGGCGCGCTGGGTCCACTCGTCTGCCGCGCCTTGCCCGCCATCCTCATCGCGCAGCGTGTAAAGCTGAGAGTAAAGGTCGATCATCGCAGTGGACGACATTGCCCCCCTTGCAGCGGCAACATCTGCTGCCGCTGCACGCGACGAGATCGGCAACATCGGCGCGCGGGCAGCGAACAGGGCATAAGCGGGGCCGGCTTTGGTCCGCAGTGCCTCCGGTGGCTCCAGCCCGGTGGCGAAGGACATGCCGATGCTCCACGGCGTAAGCGTATCGACATCGTCCCATTCGATCTTCACGGCCCGCCGCGCGTTGGTCGCGGCACCAGCGAACTTCTGGGCCAGCAGGATGTCGATCTTGCTGCCCGTGCCACGACGCAAGGCCTTGTCGAGTGTCGCCATGGCGCTCGACCCTTCGTCGGCGAAGGACGAACAGATCGCGCGGGAAAGCTCCCAATCCCAGCCCGGCCGGCCTGCCGCTGTCAGCGCAGTTACCGGACAAAGCCCCACGGGATCGGCGGTGGCAAGGAAGCTCGCCATAGCCGCATCCTCGAGCCCGCGGGTGAAATTGCCGCTGTCGACCGACTGTACCATGGCGCGGGCGGCATCGGCCTCGCCCATTCGCAGCAGCAGCTGTGCCCGGATCGCGGCCCAGTCAGCACCGTTCATGCCGACCGGCGTCGCCAGCCTGCTCGCAAGCGCCCTTCGCGCGAGGATGTGACCCCACCGCGAGACGAAGCGGCCGCGCATCTTCGTAATGACGCCTTCTACGAAGGGGCCGTTGAGGTAATGCGTGGATACGGCAGGAAAGCCGCCATCACGCTGGTCGATCACGCCGACCACGTCGAGGCTACGCCGTCCGGCAGCCGGAATGTCAGACTTCGGCCGCGCGGAATCGATCAGCTTGGCCAGCAGTGCGGGATCGATCGAATCCAGCAATGCCTGATCGCTGACACCGCCGCCGCCAACACTGGCGACAGGAGCCGCCTCCGGGATCGGCTGAACCACTGGCGAGGACGTGGCCGCAGGAGTTGTCGCCTGCGTCGCTGCCGGTCGCGCAGCAACAGGCGCGGCACTGCGCGCAGGCGCTGGCGCACTGCTGCGCTGGGGGGCTGGTCTGGACTGGGCGGGTGGACTGTCAAACCCCGGAGGAAGCAGCGATTCCTGCGCCAGCAAGACGCCAGAAAGCGATGCGAGTGCGGCTGCTCCGCAAAGCCAGACAGCGCGCTTCACTGCGTGGCGCCCGCTACGTGGCCAGCATCAACCGGTTGTTCGACCCATTCCATCGGCTGCGTTCCACCCCTGATCCAGATCACCGCCAGCAAGGCCACCGCCACAATCGCTACCACCGTGACCACGGCAATCCTCTTCATGCAACCACCCGGTACCAGATTACCAACCCACCGCAGGGCCCTACGGTTCAGGCCAAGCTTGCAACGGGCACTAGCGCAAGTATAGGCGGCGCGGCAATGGAACATGACGCGCACCCTCTCGGCTCGTCCGAAATCGCCCGCATCGCGCGGCGGATCGAACGACCGTTGGTGCTTGTCGGCATGATGGGCGTGGGCAAGACTACGGTAGGGCGCAGGCTCGCGACGATGCTCCACCTGCCCTTCCTCGATGCCGACGAGGAGATCGAGCGCGCCGCACATATGCCGATCCCGGAAATCTTCTCGACCTATGGCGAGCCATACTTCCGAGATGGCGAACGTCGCGTGATCGTCCGACTGATGGGCACCGGCAGGCATACCGACCGCAAGGTGCTCTCGACCGGCGGCGGTGCCTTCTGCAATGCCGAGACCCGCGCGCTGATCCTCGAAAAGGGCATTGCCATCTGGCTGGACAGCGACGTCGACACTCTGGTCGAACGTGTCGGCCGCAAGGACAATCGCCCCTTGCTGCGCACCGGAGATCCGCGCGAGATTCTCACCCGCCTGAAGGCCGAGCGTGAGCCCTTCTATTCCCAGGCCCCCATCCACATCACCAGCGGCGCGCAGCCGCACCACGTGACAGCGGACAAGATCCTCAAGGCAATCGACAAATGGCTGTAATTCCCGTCGCCATCGCCGGCGCTCCTTATGAGGTGCGGATCGAAGCCGGGCTGCTCGCCCGCGCCGGGGAGCATTGCCGTCCGCTCCTGCGCAAGAACCGCGTGGCGATCGTCACCGACGAGAACGTGGCAGCGAAGTGGCGGGGCCCGGTTAGCGCATCGTTCGATGCCGTCGGAATTGCCAGCGACTGGCTGGTCCTCCCGGCGGGCGAAAGCACCAAGAGCTGGGAGCAGCTTGCCGGCGTGGTCGACTGGCTGCTGGCACGCGAAGTCGAGCGCAAGGACAACATCGTCGCACTCGGCGGCGGGGTGATCGGTGACCTGACCGGTTTTGCCGCCTCGATGGTCAAGCGCGGCTGCGGTTTCATCCAGATCCCGACGACCCTGCTGGCGCAAGTCGATTCCAGCGTTGGCGGCAAGACCGCGATCAACACGCCCGCTGGCAAGAACCTGGTGGGCGCGTTCCACCAGCCCTCGTTGGTGCTGGCTGATCCGCTGGCACTCGACACTCTGCCCTTGCGCGATACCCGCGCGGGCTATGCCGAGGTCGTAAAGTACGGGCTGATCGACGACGCGGTGTTCTTCGAATGGTGCGAGGCAAATGGCACAAAGCTCCTCGCTGGAGACAGCGCTGCGCGCGAGACGGCAATCGCCAAAAGCGTCGCTGCAAAGGCGCGGATCGTGGCGGCAGACGAGAAGGAAACCGCAGGCATCCGCGCCCTGCTCAACCTCGGTCACACGTTCGGTCATGCGTTGGAAGCTGAAACCGGCTTTTCTGACCTCCTGCTCCACGGCGAGGGCGTGGCACTTGGCATGGTCCTCGCGGCGCGCTTCTCGGCGCGGCAGGGGCTGATGAGCGGGCAGGATGCCGGGCGGATCGTGGCGCACATGGAGGCCGTCGGATTGCCTTCATCGCTGAAATCGCTGGAGCTCGATTGCGATGGCCGCCGTCTGGCCGATCACATGCTGCACGACAAGAAGATGGATGCAGGCAGCTTGCCGTTCCTGCTGATGCGCGGGATCGGGGAGACGTTCCTGGCCAAGGACGTGGACCTCAGTGAGGTGGCCGCGTTCCTTGATGAGGAACTGCGCGGCTAATCCTGCGGGATCAGATCGACCACTTCGAAGTCTGGCAGTACCGCTCGCCGGAGCAGCGAGCGATGGCAACCATGTGCTTCGCGCTCATAGCACAGCAACGCCACCTTCCGCTCGCTGGCAAGGTCCGCCAGCTTGGCGCCCGCCGCAATTGCTTCGGGCAATTCGAGCTGCCCTGCGTAGATGCGCTCCAATGCGGCGTGATCGTTCCGCCGGGCCGCAGCCCGTCCGTCGGCGGGTGTTCCCAAGGCCTTGAAGTGGACGTACTCGATACCCGCCTCACGCGCATTGGCAGCGAGTGCGGTCTTGGAAAAGCCAGGCCTTCGCGAGAGCGGCAAGGCGCGCACATCGGCGAGAACCTCGACGCCGGCTGCCTGCAAGGCGCTCATCACCGCAGGAACGGTGGCCTGCTCGTACCCGATGGTCCAGATCGTGCGGATGGTCATGCGTCCGAGGTGGGGCCGACCATCCGCATATCAAGGGCTTACTTGCCGGAGAAGGCGGCCTTGCGCTTTTCGAGGAACGCGCTTGCGCCCTCGCCAGCATCCGCGCTGTCGCCGGCCTTCCACTGGCCTTCGGCTTCGACCAGCAGCGCGCTGGCAAAATCCACCTCGAGCGCCTTGGCAATGTTCTGCCGCATGACGCCAAGCGCAACGGTGGGCCCCGATGCGAGCCGGTTGGCGAGCGCCATCGCCTCGTCCTGCAACGCTGCATCGTCGACCGCCTTGTAGATCAGGCCCCAGCCCTCAGCCTTTTCGGCGCTGATCTTTTCGCCCAGCATCATCATCTCGGTGGCGCGCGCCTTGCCCACGAGGCGAGTCAGCATCCACGAAGCGCCGCCGTCGGGAACCAGACCGATATTGACGAATGCCTGAAGGAAGTAGGCGCTGCGACCTGCAATGACGAAGTCCCCCGCGAGCGCGATCGAGCACCCCACACCCGCTGCCGGTCCGTTGACCGCAGTGATCAGCGGTACGGGCAGACGCGAAAGCGTCAGCATCAGCGGATTGTAGGCCTGCGTCAGCGAGGTATAGGCGCCGCGCCCGCCAGTAATGGAACGCTGGCCCTTGGCAGCAAGATCCGCTCCGGAACAGAAGGCGCGGCCCTCGCCGGTGATGACTACCGCGCGTGCGTTACCAAGATCACTGACCGCGTTTGCGATTTCGAGTGCCATGTCGGGCGGGCACGCGTTCAGGCGCTCGGGCCGGTTGAGGACGATCTTCATCACATGGCCGACGCGCTCTACGCGAATGGTCTCGTAATCCATCTGGGCACCTTCTCCTTGGGCATCCGCAAACTGCTGCTTACGCTGAGCAATACCGTGTCGGCGGAGCGAATCCACCAAAACTTAACTGCCCGATTAAGAATGTAGTCGCAGTCTGACAGGGAGCGCCACTAGAAGCTGCCCGCAGGCTTGGGTATCCCCATATTGATCAGTCGGGGTAGCCTTGCGCGAAGGCTGCCGCTGCGCCGAACAGGCCGGGCTGCGGATGGGTGATGAGCTTGACCGGGATCGCGGCCATCAACCCCTCGAAACGGCCCTTGGCGCGGAAGCGATCGGCGAACCCGGATTTGACCAGCGTATCCTTGATGCGAAGACCCAGACCACCAGCCATGACCACGCCCGTAGAACCGTGGGCAAGCGCAAGATCACCGGCGACGCTGCCCAGCGACAGACAGAAGCGGTCGACCGCCGCGGCGGCAAGGCTGTCTTCGCCCGAAGTACCCAGCTCCCACAGTTCGCGGTCGGTGCGCGGCGTGTAGGGTCGACCTTCGAGCAGGGCGAGCGCCTCGTAGATGTCGACAATGCCCGGGCCTGCCACGACGCGCTCGACCGAAACACGGCGATGGCGCTTGCGCAGGCCTGCCAGGATAGCATCCTCGATGGAATCGAGGGGCGCATAATCGATATGGCCGCCTTCGGTGGGCTGAACGCGATAGCTCGCCTCATCCCGCCACAGTTGCGCCACGCCCAAGCCCGTGCCGGGCCCGACTACGCTGATCACGCCGGTCTGCGGCAAGTCTGTCTCAGGACCCGACAGGTGCAGGAAATGACTGTCATCGGCCTGCGCCACGGCGTGAGCGACGGCGGCGAAGTCGTTGACCACCACATAGCGTTCGGCCCCGAGCTTCTCGGGAATGAGCGCTGGCCGGATGATCCAGGGATTGTTGGTGAACTTGATGATCTCGCCGCCGACCGGTCCGGCGACGGCGATAGCGGCGGCAGATGGCAGGGGCTTGCCGACGATCCGTCCGAAATCCTCCCACGCGAGCTGGAACGAGCCGTGCTCGGCGGTCTTGAGCGTGACCGCATCTCCCAGCGACAGGACCCGGCCCCCGCCCACTTCCGCCAATGCGAAGCGCGCATGGGTTCCGCCAATGTCGACGGCAACTACCTGCATTCCAACCCCCTCAAATTCGTTCGCTGTCAGAGCCCTGCAGCGGCAAGCATCGCCGAACCGCCGCGCTCCGCTTCATCGGAATGCAGGCGCATCAGCGCGAACAGCTCGCGTCCTACGCCAAGACCGGCAGGTGGTGCGACAGCTTCTTCGCGTGCGTTCCATTCCGCGGCCGGAACCAGCGCAGCCAGTTCACCGGTGGTGGCACAGACACGCACGACGTCACCATCGCGCAGACGGGCCAATGGGCCGCCGGTCTTAGCTTCGGGCGAAACGTGAATAGCGGCGGGTACCTTGCCCGATGCGCCGGACATGCGCCCATCGGTAACCAGTGCCACCTTGAACCCGCGATCCTGCAGCACGCCAAGCGGCGGCGTCAGCTTGTGCAGTTCCGGCATGCCGTTGGCGGCCGGCCCCTGGAAGCGCACGACGACGACGACGTCCTTCTCCAACTCCCCGGCCTTGAATGCCGCAAGCACGGCGTTCTGGTCCTCGAACACCCGGCACGGGGCCTCGATGGTCCAGCGCGAGGGATCGACGGCGCTGACCTTGATCGTGCCGCGCCCGAGATTGCCCTTGAGCAGGCGGAAACCGCCCTCGGCCTGGAACGGCGCGGCGACCGGACGCAACATCTTCTCGTCGCCCGACGTTTCCGGAGCGGGATTCCACGTGAGCGTGTCGCCATCCATGACCGGCTCTTGCGCGCCTTCTTCGAGCGACTTGCCGTAAACCGTCATGATGTCGGCATGGGCGAGGCCTGCGCCGATCAGTTCGCGGATCACATAGGGCATGCCGCCTGCCGCTGCGAAAGCGTTCACGTCGCCCGCGCCATTGGGATAGACGCTGGCGATCAGCGGCACGGCGCGGCTCAATTCATCCATGTCATCCCAGTCGATCTGGATGCCTGCTGCGCGCGCAATGGCCGGCAGGTGGATCACATGGTTGGTCGAACCGCCTGTTGCCAGCAGCCCGGCAATGGCATTGACGATGGCTTTCTCATCCACGCACAGGCCGAGCGGGCGGTAGTCGTCGCCGTTCCAACCGATCTGAGTGATGCGGTGAACCGCAGCGCGGGTCAGTTCCTGGCGCAGCTTCAGGCCGGGCTGGACGAAGCTGGAGCCCGGCATATGCAGGCCCATCATCTCCATCATCATCTGGTTGGAGTTGGCAGTGCCATAGAACGTGCAAGTGCCTGGCGAATGATAGCTCGCGCTCTCGCTTTCGAGCAGTTCGTCGCGCCCTACCTTGCCCTCGGCATAGAGCTGGCGGATGCGGACCTTTTCCTTGTTGGGCAGACCGCTCGGCATCGGGCCTGCCGGAACGAGGATCGTCGGCAGGTGGCCAAAGCGCAAGGAGCCGATCAGCAGGCCCGGCACGATCTTGTCGCAGATGCCGAGCAGCAGAGCGCCTTCGAACATCGCATGGCTGAGGCCGACGACCGCGGCCATCGCGATGTTGTCGCGGCTGAACAGCGACAACTCCATCGAGTCCTGACCCTGCGTGACGCCATCGCACATCGCGGGCACGCCGCCTGCAACCTGTGCCGTCGCGCCAACTTCGCGGGCGAAGATCTTGATCTGCTCGGGGTAGCGGCCATAGGGCTGATGCGCCGAGAGCATGTCGTTGTAGGCGGTGACAATGCCGATGTTCATCGCCTTGCCGCTCTTGATCAGCGGCTTGTCTTCGCCCGATGCGGCAAAGCCGTGGGCCAAGTTGCCGCACGAAAGCTGGGGACGGTTGAGTCCCTGCTCGCGCGACCTTTCGATGAGATCAAGATAGGCTGCACGCGTTGGGCGCGACCGTTCGATGATGCGTTGGGTGACGCGCTCGACGATGGGGTTCAAGGGCATCATTCGCTCCAGTAGATGGTAACGGGCGGGCCATAGCCGCGCAGGAATTGGGTTACGGGGTAGCGGTCGTCGCCCCCAATGGCTCTTTGCAGGAGAGCCTTTTTGGATGCCCCGGTGACGACGAGGATAATCTCCTTCGTCGCCTTCAAGGCCGTCTCGTTGAGGGTCAGCCGGTCAAACGGTGCTTCGGGCGGAAGCGGGATCGGGGTCGTCGCGATCACTGCCGGTCCGGGCCGCACGTGCGCCTTCATTTCCGGGAACAGCGAAGCGACGTGGCCATCCTCGCCCATGCCGAGCCAGACAAGATCGAACGGGCCGACTTGAGCGGCCTCCTCGAGGCGCTCGAACTTCGCACCCGAAGTGCCGAGGGCAGCGTGAATCTTGCCAAAATTGCTGGCGGGATGGTCATCAGGCACGCGCCTGTCATCGGTCAGCGCGATCGTCACGCTCGACCAGTCAAGCGGCCGATCCTTGAGCAGAG
>JBKBUD010000188.1:0-3505 GCA_046290865.1 Novosphingobium sp.
GCCCGACGTGTTCGATGTGCCCGTATCGCGGTGGAGCGAAGTGCGCCGCGAGGACCTGCCTGAAGGCCGTGGCCTTTCCGTGCTGGCCGACAGCGCCGAAACCGGCCTGTGCCTGATCGACGACCCGGCGCACAACACGCTGCACATGTTCAATCACCTCGAGTACGACACGCTGACCCTGGCGGGCGAATACGCGCGCGACGAGGGCAAGTACCTTCCCCGCCACTATTTCCCCGGCGACGACCCCCAGGCCATGCCCGCCAACACCTGGCGCGGCCACGGCCACCTGCTCTACGGCAACTGGGTCAACGAGACATACCAGGCCACGCCTTATGATCTGGCGGACATCGGGAAATGAAGAGCGGTGCCGGTTCGCTTCCCCGGCCCGACCATCTTACCGGATAGGCTCTGGGTGGTCGGGCCGGGGGAGCGGACCGGTGCCGCAAGCCCTTGGCGGATGCCAAGGGCGCACCCGACAAAGACTCTCCGCCCTTGCCTTTCCGCGCCGCATCCCCTAACGGCCCCACCTTCAACCGACACGGATTCGATGATCGGCCTGGCCACAAGGGCTGCCAAGGCAGATCGGACGCGTCGTAATCAGGAGACGAAAATGCCCAAGATGAAGACGAAGAGCGGCGTTAAGAAGCGCTTCAAGCTCACCGCCACCGGCAAGGTGAAGCACGGCGTTGCCGGCAAGCGCCACCGCCTGATCAGCCACAACGCCAAGTACATCCGCCAGAACCGCGGCACTGACGTGATCTCCGATGCAGATGCAAAGGTGATCAAGAAGTGGGCGCCCTACGGGCTGAACTGAGGAGCGCTGAACTATGAGCCGTATCAAGCGTGGTGTAACCACCAAAGCCAAGCACAAGCGGATTCTGGATCAGGCGAAGGGCTATCGCGGCCGTCGCAAGAACACCATCCGCGTCGCCCGTCAGGCCGTCGAAAAGGCTGGCCAGTACGCCTATCGCGACCGCAAGGTTAAGAAGCGGTCCTTCCGCGCCCTGTGGATCCAGCGCATCAACGCTGCTGTCCGCGCCGAAGGCCTGACCTATTCGCAGTTCATCCACGGCACCAAGCTTGCCGGGATCGAACTCGACCGCAAGACCATGGCCGATCTGGCGATGAACGAAGGTGCGATCTTCACCGCCGTCATCGCTCAGGCGAAGGCTGCTCTGCCCGCCGCCTGATCGGCAGCGTACGCAGACTGAACAAAAGGGCGGTTCCTTCGGGAGCCGCCCTTTTTCGTTGCGATTCGCGCAAGTGCGGTGCAGGGTGCGGATGACAAATTCATAACTAAAGTAAACAGGGGCGCATCAATCTTGACCGGGGACTGCACAGTCCGGGTTCGATTCCATCGGCCACCAGCGCCGATGCAGCGCTATTTCACCACATTCTACCTGACCGAGATCGACGTGCCACAGGGCCGCGTCACCGATCACCTTCATCCCGAGTGGGCGAACATCCGCATCTACCAGGGTGACTTTCCGGATTCGCAACTGTCGGGCCAGCCACCGTTCAAGGGCGTCCAGGCCAACGCCACCGGGCCGACCAGCACCACGCTGGAATTCACCACCGGCACCACGCGCATCTGGGGAATAGGCCTGCTGCCGCTGGGTTGGGCGCGCTTTGTGCGGCAACCGGCGAGCGCCTATGCCGACCACATCTACGACGTCGCGACCGAGCCTTTCCTCGCCCCGTTCCGTCGCCTTGCCAGAAGCGTGTTCGGGCCAATCCCGGACGAGCAGGCCGAACTCCAGCGCGTAACCAGATTCTTCGAGGAATCGCTCGCGGCCGACGTCGAGGACGATCCTCGCATCGAAGCCTGCCACACTGCCGTGATCGACCCTGACATCGGCACCGTCAGTGAAATGGCCGAGGCGACTAACTTGCCGACCCACACCATCGAGCGGCTCTGTCGTCGTCACTTCGGCTTCCCGCCCCGTCTGCTGCTGCGCCGCCAGCGCTTCATGCGCAGCCTCGTGCAGTACATGATGGACCCGTCGCTCAAATGGATCGGCGCGATCGACAGCCATTATCACGATCAGGCGCAGTTCGTGCGCGACTTCCACCGTTTCATGGGCATGAGTCCTCGTGAATATGCCCACTGCCCCAAGCCGATCCTGCAGGAAGTCATGCGGGCGCGGCAGGAGTTCATCGGCAGTGCGGTTCAGGCCCTGCACGCGCCCACTCCATCGTAACTCCACACTTTGATTCCGCCGCATTTGCGGCTAGCGGCTTCGCCCATGGAAAACCTCGATCAACAGCAGGCCGAAACGCTCGCGGCCATCGCGCAAGCGGACACGCCCGAAGCCGTGGAGGCGATCCGCGTCTCCGCGCTCGGCAAGCAGGGCTGGGTCAGCGCCCTGCTCAAGTCGCTGGGCGGGATGACCCCGGAGCAGCGCCAGAGCGAAGGCCCCAAGATCCACGCCGCGCGCGAAACCGTGACCGCAGCTCTCGCTGACCGCAAGGGCGCGCTGGAAAGCGCTGCCCTCGAGGCGCGCCTCGCTGCCGAAACCGTCGACCTCTCGCTGCCCGCTCCACAGGCGCCGAAGGGTTCGGTCCACCCGGTCAGCCAGGTCATGGACGAACTCGCCGAGATCTTCGCCGACATGGGCTTTGCCGTTGCGAGCGGTCCCGAGATCGAGGACGACTGGCACAACTTCACCGCGCTCAACATGCCGGAAACCCATCCGGCGCGCGCGATGCACGACACCTTCTACTTCCCGGACAAAGATGCCGAAGGTCGTGACATGCTGCTGCGCACGCACACCTCGCCGGTGCAGATCCGCTCGATGATCGCGCAGGGCGCGCCGATCCGCATCATCGCGCCGGGCCGCGTCTATCGTTCGGACTCGGACGCGACGCACACGCCGATGTTCCACCAGATCGAAGGCCTCGTCATCGACAAGGGCATCCACCTCGGCCACCTCAAGTGGACGCTGGAGACCTTCCTCAAGGCCTTCTTCGAGCGTGACGACATCGTCCTGCGCCTGCGCCCGAGCTACTTCCCGTTCACCGAACCTTCGGTGGAAGTCGACGTCGGCTACACGCTGATCAACGGTAAGCGCGTTGTCGGCGGCAGCGGCGACGCCGAGAACGGCGGCTGGATGGAAGTGCTGGGTTCCGGCATGGTCAACCGCAAGGTCATCGAATTCGGCGGTCTCGATCCCGATGAATGGCAGGGCTTCGCCTTCGGCACCGGCGTCGATCGCCTCGCCATGCTCAAGTACGGCATGGACGACCTGCGCGCCTTCTTCGATGGCGATGTGCGGTGGCTTGGCCACTACGGCTTCGGCGCGCTCGACGTGCCGACCCTTTCCGGCGGTGTTGGAGTACGTTCGTGAAGTTCTCGCTCTCGTGGTTGAAGTCGGTCCTCGATACCAAGGCCGACGCCCGCACCATCGCCGAAAAGCTGACCACGCTCGGTCTGGAAATCGAGGGCGTCGAGGATGCCTCGGCCGCGCTCAAGAGCTTCCGCGTCGCCCGCGTGTTGACGGCGGAG
>JBKBUD010000189.1:0-3482 GCA_046290865.1 Novosphingobium sp.
CCGGCATCGGCCAAGGCAACGCCGCGCGCGTGAATTCGTCATGCGGCTGGCTGGGCACGATAGCGTAAACGAATGTGTAGCCCATGGTTTCAGCGGCTTTGCGCATGCCTTTGAGGGTGGTACTGCTACTCGCCTCCGCCTTTTACAGCGCAGTGATCCATGAGGGTATGATGCGCAGGCGCGCTGCCAGTTGCGCACTGGTCATGCCCAAGGCTTCGTGCAGCGCTCGCAGCCAGCCCCGTGCCGGCGGCTTCCTCGTCCAGTCATGCCATTACCTGAGCAACCCCATCGCCACCATAGGCTGCCACGGTGCCGATGGGCACGAAGTGCGACCGCGAACAGGTGCAGGCGATGGGCAGTGCCGCGCCTTCGGGCACAGCGCTGCGAATCTTCAGATGTTCACCCGCCCCGACCGACCGACCAGATCCGGAGTTGGCACCATGGCCCGGCAGAGACCGAGCGGTACGATGGCCACGCGCGCCCTGCGCTCGACGCCCGGATCCATCAGTGCAGGACGCTCCGGCCCTCGTCCTCGAGCTGTTCGAGCGCCTTGCGAACGAGTTCGAGCATGGCGTCGACGTGCAGGCCGGAACCGGCGTGGAAACGCACAGTGACGCCCTGGCGGTTGATCGAGCGTAGCGTCACGGCAGGTCTGCCGCCACGGCCCTCGAGCACGATCTCGCGCGGTACATCGTCGTCCTTGATGGTGGTGGCTGCCATCAGGCGCGCAACGACCTCGTTCGCCCGAATCGCCGGATTGCCCGCCTTGCGCTGCTCGTCCTGCTGCCTGGAGAGTGTCTTGGCCACGCGCAGGATTGCCGGGGCCAGTTCGCGATTGTCCAGCAACTGAGCGAGCCGATAGGCCGGATTCATCTGCACGTCTGCAGGGCTGGCGAAAGCCGAGATCACGGCATCGGGTAACGATGCCACCTTCAGCATCTTCGACAGCCACCCCTTTGAAAGTTTCAACCGGGAGGCCATGCGGGTGAGGTGGTTGCCGTAATGATCACAGAGCGCCTGAGCATAGTTGCGCGCACGTTCGAGGTCCGAGACATCCTTGCGCGCGCGGTTTTCCAGATCGGCGAGCCGGAAGGCCGCTTCGTCGTCGAGTTGGGCGACTTGCGCCAGGAACTGCATCTCGGGATAGGAATGGCCGCGCAGCCACGAGATCGACCAGTGTCGCCGCGTGCCGGCAATCACTTCGAAGTCATGGTCCGGATCGCCGTCGATACGGCGGACTACGGCCGGGACCTTCTGCCCACCCTCGGCGATGATCGAATCAATCAGCTCGCGGCAGGAATCGACCGAGAGGTGTTCGTAGGAGCGGGCATTGCCCTTCCACACCCGCACCCGCGCGGGATCGAGCAACAGCTGGGTGACCTGCCGCACTTCGCCGCTCGCCACGCGGGCCAGCGCCGATTCGCGCCCGAGCAAGGTGGTACCGCGTAACCTTTCGTTGCGAGCCGGGGCAGGGGAAGGTGCTGCCGCTTCGGCCTCGGCTTGGGACGCGGCGGCGCCCGTAGCTTCCGACTGGGTTTCAGGTAAGTCCTCGTCGGCCAGGATGCTGGCGAGATAGTCGGACTGCTTACGCGCCATAAGTCACCTCGTTGTGAAAGGATTGGAACACAAAGTGACCATTGCTTTGCAGGAAAGCAGGTTTTCGCATCATGGCTGCCTCGACCACGGCAGCATGAGCGATTCTCGCAAGACATCCATTGGCAAACTCCCGCTCACCCTGCACCGGTCGAGGGGTGTTGCGCGCGCAAAATTCACGCATGGATAACGTCCTCCTCTCTGGCCGGGGCGACGCGGCCCCAACCGGCGCGAACGAGCTGTTCGATCTGTCCCATCGCCTCATCAAGGTTCGCCCGGCAGCGCTTGTGGGTGCGCGGGGTACCGATCGGCTTTTCGAGCTCGTAGACCGTCATCATGCGCAGCGCGGCATGGCTGATCTCGGCGCTTTCGAGGATTGGCACGGGAAGCAGGGCCGGCCCGAAGGTCTGCTCCATGATCGTGCGAACCATTTCGTGGCTGGGATCGCCGCCATCGAATTTCGAACAGATCAGGCGCACAAACGAATAGTCCACCGCGATCCCTGCTGCGATCAGCTGGGCGATCACCTGGTCCATCATCGAGAGAAACTGCACGGTCGAGCAGAAATCGGGCGTGGTCGCCGCCAAGGGCACCAGCAGCGCGTTGGCCGCCTGCATGACGGCAAGCGAGATCGTGCCCAAGGCCGGGGGCGGATCAAGGATCACCACGTCATAGTCGCGCGCCATGTCCATCAGTCCCGCCTTCAATTTGCGGAAGCGCGCGGCCAGGACCGACTGGCCGTCCGAGCCTGAGGCGGCAAGCTCGTATTCGACGTCAAACAGTTCGAGGTTCGAGGGGATCAGGTCGACGTTGGGCCAAGGCGTGCGCTTGACCGCGTAGAGCAGGTCGGTCTGCGTCGGGTCGATGGACAGATAAGGATAGAGCGTCTCCTCCCGCGTGATGTTGAAGTGCGGGTTGAAGCCGAACAAGGTCGTCGTTGTCGCCTGGCTGTCGCAGTCGACCACCAGCACGCGATAGCCTTGCACGCCGAAATAGTGGGCGAGATGAGTGGTGACAGTGGACTTGCCCACGCCGCCCTTGAAGTTCTGCACCGCGATGATCGCAGGCACGTCACACGGGGCGCGGGCAGGCGAAGCACCCAGCACTTCGCGCATGTGCATCAGCTCTTCCATCGAATAGCCAAGACGCCGCCCGTTCTCGCCCGCAGGGGGCGGTGGCAGTCGGCCATCGTCCTCGGCCATGCGAATGCGATTTGTCGAGCAGCCGAGCAGCTGTGCGGCATCAGCAATGCCGACACGGACATTGAGCCCCTTGCGGCTGTCTGGCAGGAATGCCTTGCGGCGCAGACGCTCGATCATCTTCTCGCCTGCTGAGGCAAGATCGCCGATCTGGCTGACTATTGCATTCGGATCCGACATCATCTGCCTATTTGAAGCTGTTTGAGCGTTGTTTTAAGTGATTGCGTTCAATTGCGCAATCTTCATGTCAAATATCTATCGAGCAAAGGATCACCGAACCCGGGGCGCGGAGATTTGCCAACCCGATCGGACTGTCGGTCATGGGCTGGTGCAACGTGGCGCTGCTGTGCGAGGGGCAAACGTCTGCGGGCCGGAGCGAAAGTCATCAAGGTGCAGGGCGACGCGGCGGCGTTCGACTATTCCAAGGCGGCGCTGACGGCCGTTTGGCGAAGTCAAAGATGCCTTCGTATCGTGCGAAGGGCTGGACCGGCAGGTCGCGGTTCAGACGAGGTGGCGCGATGTCCTGGCCGAGGCCAAGCCGCAGGCGGGCAACCGCTCCTGCCAGGGCGATTGGCCGCTGTTCGAACAGCTCGGCACCCTGCACCGGCTGTAGACCGAAAAATTGGCCATCCCAGCCTCAGCGATGCACTCATTGTGCCGATGAGCCTCTGTCAGGCGCTGGGGGAGGCG
>JBKBUD010000190.1:0-3475 GCA_046290865.1 Novosphingobium sp.
CGCGCGCCATTGCCGCGATCCAGCCGCGGAAACCCGGGTCGAGATTGGGCGGCAGGGTCGGATCGACGCCGGGCAGCCGCGCGTTCAGCCAGCCTTGCGCCGCATGAAGCTGGCGCAGGCGCACCTGCCGGTTGGCGTCGTTCTCGCCCACGAGATAGCGGGTGCCCGGGAGGACCTGTTCGAGCAGTTCGTCGTACTGCCTGAGCGTGAAGGTATGCTCCTCGCTCAACACGGCGCTGACAGCATCATGCGTTGCGGACGCAAAGACGCGGATGCCGTCCTTGTCGAGTTCGGGGCAATGCAGCAGGGGCGGAGCGCCACGCTCGAACAGGCGCGCTGCGGCTGCCGCAAGCACGGTCTTGTCGCTCATCCGGCGCGTTCCTCAATCACCGCGAGGCGCTTTTCCAAGGGTGCGATGCCAAGCGCGCGGATTCGCTCGCCGAGCGCTTCGAGCGGAACGTCGCGGGCTCGGGCTATCACCACGCTGGTCGCCGCCTCCACCTCGCGGCACAACATCAGTGCGTGGAGTTCGTGCATCGCCTCACCGCAGGAGCGGCAGTGTGCGAGAGCCTCGGCTGCCAGAGCGGCGGCCTTGTCTGCCTCGCCCATGGCCAGGGCCAGCCGGGCGCGGGCTTCGTGGAGGTAGTAGGTCGCCGAGGTCCGGACGTTGCGGAAGTGCCCACGGTTGACCGACTCGGCAAGAACCGCCTCGGCTTCGTCCAGCTTGCCCAGTTCGATCATGGTCAATGCGAGCCAGCTGGCGCTCGCCGGTTCGAAGCCGAGGAAGTGGTGACGCAGGCAATCGGCATAGGCGCCGCGCAGGATGCCGAGCGCGCGGTCGAACCGGCCTTCGCGGTAATGCAGGTAGCCGTGGGCGAGATCGGCCAGCAGGCGCGAGTAATCGTGCCGGTAGCGGCGCGAAAGGTTGAGCGCCTCGGCTACCCACGACCGCGCCCGCGTCCGGTCGCCAAGATCGGTCAGGTACCATGCTCCGAACGCACGGGCGAGGACGTGCGGGATGACCACGACTGCACCGAAGGTCGAAGCGCGCTGGCCATCGGCGAGCCGGTTGCCGATCCGTTCGATCCGCTCGATCGCCTCGGTCGGACGGGCCCGGGCATAGGCGAGGTATGCCCCGACCATGTCGCAATAGGTGCGTCGTGGCAGGCTCTCGTGCGAGGCGAGATCGCGCTCGGCCTGTGCCAGCCAGGTCTCGCCCTTGGCGGGCGCGCCGTCGATCCAGTCGAGCAGGGCCATGTTGATGCGGGCGACCGTGCGCACGCCGGGCCCGAGGTCGACGGTGCCGGTGGCGAGCGCGTGCATGTCCTCGCGGGTGACCTGCTCCTGCGAAAGCTGCTGCAGCGTGTCGTAGGCAAGCAGCGAGAACCGGGCCTTCTCGAAGGCTGCGGCGGCCGGTTCCAGCCGCGAGGCGACGGCGCGCGCGCGCTCGTAGAGCTGGCGGACAGAGTCGATCGCAGCGAGGCTTAGTGCCTGCTGGCTTGCGTCCCAGAGGTGGCCAAGCGCACGCTGGGTGAGGCCCGCCTTCTCGGCGTGGCTGGCAAGTTCCGCGTGGGTCACGCCGTCGCTGTCGTTCCCGCTTGCACCGGTGGTGCCCTGCGTGGCGAGGAGTTCGAGAGCGCGCGCGTGCATCGCCGTGCGCCGCCGCCGCGCCATCGTGCGATAGGCCGCTTCCTGCACGAGCTGGTGGGTAAAGCGCGCCTGGTTGGCTCCACCGAACTCGACCACGCGCGCCTCGACCAGCCGGGCGATGGCGGCTTGCGGATTGCGGCAGACCAGCGCCGCACCCTGGCGCAGCCGCGCCAACGGGAACGCGGGGCCGAGCGCGGCGCAGAACTGGCACAGCTTCGTGGCATCATCGTCGAGCGTGGCAAGCCGCGCGCCGAGCAGGGCGTCGAGCCGTGCGGGCAGGCGCGCACTCGCGTCCGGGCTTTCGTTCCCGGCATCGCCCGCCTCGCTCCCTTGCGCGGTCATCGCGAATTCCTGCAGCGCCAGCGGCAGGCCTTGCGCCCGGTCAAGGATGTTGTCGATCATGCCATCGTCGAGCGGGGCGAGGCGGTTGATCAGCGCGACCAGGCTGCGCGCTGCGGCGGGCGGCAGCGGCTCGAGCACGACAAGATCGTCGCAGAATGCCGCGAGACTGCCCCGTGCCTCGGGCCGTCCGCCCGCGAGCATGGACACGCCGCCCGCATCGCGGATGCCGGCCAGCGCAGAAAGGCTCTCGCGGTCGAGGTATTGCACGTCATCGACGATCAGCAGCAGCGGCAGGTGTTCGACTGCGAGCCTCGCCAGACGCACGATGGTCTGCGTGGCTATGTGATTGCGGTCACCCGGAGCGAGGTGTGCGAGCCACGTCCCCGAATTGTCGACCAGCCCCTGCAGGCAGGCCGACTGATCGGGCGTGAGCATTGCGGCAGCTGCAGGATCCGGCGTGAACGGGCGTAGCAGGTCGAGCAGGTGGCGGACCGGCCCGCCCAGGCTGCCGAACGGCACGGCGGCCAGCATGGCATTGCCGCGCACGACCAGCGCGGTAACGCCGAGCCCGGCGGAAAGGCGGACCGCTTCGAGCAGCAGGCGGCTCTTGCCCATGCCGGCCTCGCCGATCAGGCCAAGGCTCTTGCCCGGTTGCAGTGGCAAGGTGACGATGAGGTTGCGCACCATCGCAAACACCGCATCGCGCCCGATCAGCGGGTTGGTGGCATTGCCCTTGACCGGCACACGGTCGCTTGCCGCAAGCTTGACCGAGGCCAGCTCGAACACTGCCTCGCCCCGCTCGCCGGCCTCGCTGCCGATCGTCCCGACCGGTTCGAGCTGGCACGGCTCGGCAATCAGCGAAACGGTGGTGGCCGAGATCGCGACGCTGGCCGGTGGAGCGAGCTTCTCGATCTGGCCGGCGACGTGGGCAGCGTGGCCGACAACGTCGATGATGCTGCCGAAATCGTTGTCCTGCCGACGCAGCAGGATCGGGCCGGAATGGAGGCCGACGCGCGCCTGCGGTGCCGGGAGAATGCCCGAGGGTCCGCTGCGCATCCGTTCGACGATGGCGCGCCCGGCCATCGCGCCGCGCAGGGCGTGGTCTTCGACCGCGGGGTGGATGCCGAACACGGCCATCACTCCGTCGCCCTGCACGCGCACGACCATCCCGTCAAAATCGTGGATCGCCTTGGAAATGAGCGCAATCGAGCTGTCGAGGACATCGCGCGCGTCCTCGGGGTCGAGTGCGGAGATAAGCCGTGTCGACCCCACGATATCGGCAAAGAGAATCGTGGCGAAGCGCACCGATTCGATGTCGCCGGTGAGCATGCCGGTCGTCGGCGCGCCGCGCAGAGGCTCGTTCGGCCCGACCGCCGAATCGCCCCCACCACTGTCGAGCCCCTCAACTCGCACCTTTCGACCTTGCGCCCCCGCGTCGTGCCGCCCGAATCCTGCGTCGGACGAAATGATCGTCGCAGATATT
>JBKBUD010000191.1:0-3470 GCA_046290865.1 Novosphingobium sp.
GCCCGACCATCGAAGGCCACATGGGCTCGCTGAACGGCAAGCCTTCGACCATGACCGGCAAGCTCAATGCTTCGTGGACCGGCGACCTGTGGAAAACCGGCGGCGGCGCGACCTGGCTCGGCGGTACCTATGACCCCGAAACCAACCTCCTGTTCTTCGGCACCGGCAACCCTGGCCCTTGGAACAGCAACCTGCGCCCCGGCGACAACCTCTACACCGCCTCGACGCTGGCGATCGATCCCGACACCGGCGAGATCAAGTGGCACTACCAGACCACGCCGCACGACGGCTGGGACTTTGATGGCGTGAACGAGTTCATTCCGTTCGACGCGACAATGAAGGTCAAGGGCAAGGACGTGCCGATGAAGCTCGGTGCGAAAGCCGACCGCAACGGCTACTTCTATGTGCTCGACCGCACCAACGGCAAGCTGGTGGGCGCCAACAAGTTCGTCATGCAAACGACTTGGGCCGATGGTATCAACCTGAAGACCGGCCGTCCGAACTTCATCCCCGCCAACCGTCCGGGCGCGCCGAACGGAGCGGAGAAGGGCACGACCGTGTTCGCCAGCCCGTCGTTCCTCGGCGGCAAGAACTGGATGCCGATGGCCTATTCGAAGGACACCGGCCTGTTCTACGTGCCTTCGAACGACTGGGGCATGGACATCTGGAATGAACCCATCGCCTACAAGAAGGGCGCGGCCTACTTGGGCGCCGGCTTCACCATCAAGCCGATTGCCGAAGACCACATCGGCGCGCTGCGCGCGATGGACCCTGTCACCGGCAAGATAGTGTGGGAATACAAGAACAAGGCCCCGCTGTGGGGCGGCGTTCTGGCGACGCGCGGCAACCTGGTGTTCACCGGGACGCCTGAGGGTTACCTCAAGGCCTTCGACGCCAAGACGGGTGCGGAACTGTGGAAGTTCCAGACCGGCTCGGGCGTGGTCGGATCGCCGATCACCTGGGAGCAGGACGGCGAACAGTACGTCGCCGTGATGTCCGGCTGGGGCGGCGCGGTGCCGCTGTGGGGCGGCGAGGTTGCCAAGACCTTCAAGGAAATCAGCCAGGGCGGTTCGCTCTGGGTGTTCAAGCTGCCGAAGTAACGTTTCCCCGGAGCGCCGGGCCTCACCTGAGGTCTGGCGCTCCACCCCCTCCCCGGGTAGAGCTACATGACCAATACCGTCGCATTGACCGCATTAGCGGCCGAAAGGGGAAACGCTGCCATGGCAGAAACCGGTTCTTCGGCCAGCATGGTGCCGGAACGCGTCCTGATCGTGGATGACCATTCGCTGGTGCGCGATGGCCTGCGTTCGATCTTCGACGATGCTTTCCCCAATTGCACGATCCTCGAGGCCGACAGCCTTGAAGCGGCGCTGAATACGCTGGCGCAGGAAGGCGATGTCGACCTTGTCCTGCTCGACCTCAATATTCCCGATGTTTCGCACCTTTCAGGCCTCGAAGCCCTGCGCGACCGCTTTCCGGCGACGCCGGTGGTGATGGTCTCGGGCGTGACCGACCGCAAGGTGGTGCGCGATGCGCTGACCGCGGGCGCGGCCGGCTTCGTCCCCAAGAGCCTCAAGCGCGCGGCAATCCTCGATGCGCTGCACCAGGTGCTTTCGGGCGAGATCTACATGCCCGAACTCGAAGGCGATGATTCTGCCGCCGCCGAGGAAGACGCGATCCGCAGCCGCATCGACAGCCTGACCCCGCAGCAGCGCGTGGTGCTGGGGCATCTCGTGGCAGGACGGCTGAACAAGCAGATCGCCTATGAACTCGATGTCTCGATGACGACGGTGAAGGCCCACGTTTCCGCGATCCTGCAGAAGATGAACGTGTTCTCTCGCACGCAAGCGGTGATCATGGCAGGCAAGATCGGGTTCAAGGGATAGCCTCTCGGGAACGCGTTCTGTCACGAAAGGGCGATTGCGCAACCGCGGTGGTTCGGGCGAAACCTCCCTCGGGAGGAAACCACGCCATGCTGATCGAGACACCACTTATCCTGCCATGCGGGGCCGTCATACCCAACCGCCTTGCCAAGGGCGCGATGACCGAGGGTCTGGCCGATCCTGCAGGCAGGCCGACGCCTGAACTGGACCGACTCTATGGCGTGTGGGCCGATGGCGGTGCGGGACTGCTGATCACCGGCAACGTGCAGATCGATGGCGACCATCTGGAGCGGCCCGGCAATGTGATCGTTGATCGCGCGCCCGATGCAGCGATGAAGGCGGCGCTGCGGCGTTGGGCCGAGGCGGGAACGCGCAGCGATACCCAGTTGTGGATGCAGATCAGCCATGCGGGACGCCAGACGCAGGCGACCGTCAATCCCCATCCCAAAGCACCCTCGGCGGTAAAGCTAGGGTTGCCGGGCGGGCAGTTCGGCGAGCCGGTGGCGCTGGAGGAAGCGGAGATTCTCGACCTCATCGCCCGCTTTGCAACCTGTGCCCGGGCGGCGCAGGAGGCGGGCTTTGGCGGGGTGCAGATCCATGCCGCGCACGGCTATCTGCTGTCGCAATTCCTCAGCCCGCGCAGCAACCAGCGCACGGACAAATGGGGCGGATCGCTGGAAAACCGGGCGCGGTTCCTGATGGAGACGGTGCGGGCGGTGCGCGAGCATGTCGGGCCGGCCTTCGGCATTTCGGTGAAGCTCAACTCGGCGGATTTCCAGCGCGGCGGGTTTGCCTTCGAGGAGAGCCTGCAGGTGGCGCGCTGGCTGGAGGAGGCTGGCGTCGACCTGCTGGAGGTTTCGGGCGGGTCCTACGAGCAGCCGGCGATGATGGACATGGAGGGGCTTGATCCGTTCGAGCGGCCTGATGTTCCGGCTTCGACGGCGGCGCGGGAGGCCTACTTTGTCGATTTTGCCAAAGCGATGAAGGCAAGTCTGACCAAAATGCCGCTGATGGTCACTGGTGGCTTCCGCAGTCGCGCGGCGATGCAGCATGCGCTGGAAACAGGTGCGGCGGACCTGATCGGGATCGGCCGGCCATTGTGCGGCGCGCCGGATGCTTGCCGCGACTTGCTGGCAGACCGCGCCGATCTGCCGCGCTTCGAGACGAGCCTTCGCCTGTTGCCCCCTGCCCTGCGCTGGCTGGAGAAGTTCGACACGGTGCGCACCATCGCGGGCTTCGGCGTGCAAATGTGGTACTATGCGCAGATCGACGCGATCGGGCGAACGGGCCGGCCTGATCCGCGCAAGTCAGTCTTTGCCTCGCTCATGCAAGTGCAGAACCATGCCAAGACGTGGATGAAGGCACGGCGGGCACTCTAAGGAAACTCTGAACAAGTCGTCCTTGCGGCGGCATTGATGTTCTGATTCGCCTCGCCAATGGAGGGCCGCATGAAGCAGAGTCGTTTTTGACCCAACTTCAACAGTGCATGGAAAATAGAGTAATATCATCAATAGGTTATGGAGGTGCAAAAGATTGTTTGCACTACATTTGGGGTGTTGGCTGAGGGCTCTGTCGGGCTGTTATGAA
>JBKBUD010000192.1:0-3461 GCA_046290865.1 Novosphingobium sp.
CCTTCACCGGCGAGCTGCCAATCGCCGCCAAGCATCTTCCACGAGTACTCCCCGCGCACGATGCGCTCGCTGCTGTCGCCGGTCTGGGCGAAACGATCGCCGACCGCGGGCGAGCCGTCGTCGAACATGGTGACGACCTGCTGGCTGTAGGGCTCATGTTCCTCGCGGTTGAGGCCGATCAGCTTGAGGCGGCCGGGGCCGAGGGCGAACTCGTAGTCGCCGCTGATCTCCCAATTGCGGGCCGAGGACTTGTCGAGCAGGTCGCGCACCACGACCGTGCCATCGGGATTGGTGCGCACCGAATGTTCGGTGAAATGACGGGGCACGCGCTGGAACGAGCCGTTGAGGTTGGCGACCGAGGAGCCGGGACCATCGATGGTCAGCCGCACGGCAAGCTTGGGATCGTCGCGGTTGGCCTTGACCACGTCCTCGCGGGTCTGGATCACGGCGCCATTGCGGTCGGTGATGATGGTCGGGCCACCCGCCGCGCCGCGGTTGGCATTGTTGGTCAGGCTGACGGTGTATTCGACCGGGCCTTGCCGGCCGGACACTGACACTTCGCCACTGGTGTAGCGCGGATCGGCATAATGCGGGCGGAACTCGGGACTGTAGCGGAACTGGCCGGAGAAGCTGGAAGAGCGGGCGACGACGTTGGCGACCTGTCCGGTCAGTCCGGGGATGTCGAGCGTCGCGCCATCGACCAGTTCGATCCGCTCCACGGTCCCGGCCGGGATGCGCGAGAGCTGGGTAAAGATGTCGTCGGACTTGGATGACAGGCGCTTGGAATTGACGAGGACATTGCCGCTCGCCTGCCCGAGTCCGCGTGCTTCCTCGCCCTCGCGGATGGTGAAGCCGGGGACCTGGCGGAGCATGTCGAGGGCGTTGCGCGGGGCGAAGCGTACGAAATCGGCGGGGGTGAAAATTGCGCGGTTGCCCGAGCTCTGTGCTGCGGGTGGCGCTGTTTCGGGAGCCGGCTCTTCCGCGAACGCAGGCGGTGACAGTGCGAGCAGGGCGCAACTGGCGGCGAGGGCAAATCGTTTCGGTGGAAACTTCATGCCCCGCCGATGTCGCAAGGCAGCGGTGGTTACGCGCGTGCCTCGACCAACGACATGCTCCCTCCGACCAAGGACATTCCGCTGAAAACAGGGGCTGTTGTTCGGTCTGCTCGCAACAGATGCCTGACGCCCGAAACGTGATCGCACCGCGAGGAGAGGCGCATCCGCGCAGCGCTTCCGAAGGAAAGGCGTCAATCCGACCTGAGCCCAGCAATATTGTGTAATGATATAGAATTGATTTGGACAATGACTTTGATGGAATGGTAAATATCTATTTCTGTTATTGGATTTACGGTACCAATATTCACGCAGTCTATAGGTGATCTAAAAAAATTGAATTTTTGCGACAGTCCTGTTGTTGATAAGCGCCTTCCCCGACTTCCTGCAGGTCGACACGGATCAAGAGGCTGCAGGGTAAACAGGGAGGGTTGCAATGCTTCAACACAGCAAAGGGTTTTGGCTGGCCGGGCTTTCGTTTGGCGCTCTGCTTTCTGCGCCGACGGCGCTGGCACAGGATGCTGCGACAGCCGAGGATGAGAACGCGATCGTGGTCACAGCGCGCAAGCGCACCGAAAACCTGATCGACGTGCCGCTGGCCGTGTCGGTCGCCACCGCAGATCAGCTCAAGCGCGACCAGATCTACAACGTCAGCGATCTTCAGCGGATTACGCCGGCGCTCGAAGTCGCCCAGACTTTCGGCGGTGAATCAAACGGCGGCGGCCGTCTGCGCGGCTTCGGTACGGGCGTGTTCAATCCATCGGTCGCGCCTTCGGTGGCACTGGTGATCGATCAGGTTCCGATCGGAAACCTGAACTTCCCCGTGCTGTTCGACATGGCACAGGTTGAAGTGCTGCGTGGACCGCAGGGCACACTGTTCGGTCAGGGTGCCTCGGCTGGAGTGCTCAACATCAGCACGCGCAAGCCCGAGTTCGATCGCTTCGGAGCCAATTTCAGCATCGACGGAGCCGACAAGGGTACGGCCGGTGCCGAGGTCGGCGAACTCATCGTCAATGCCGGCATGAACCTGCCACTGGCCAGCAACCTTGCCTTGCGCGTTTCGGGCCAGTTGCGCCGCGAAACCGGACTGCAGCGGAGCGCAACCACCGGGCTCGACAACGTGATCGAGGACTTCGGTATCCGCGCGAAGCTGCGGTATGAGCCGAGCGAGACCGTCTCGATCACCCTCTCGGGCGAGCATGGCAAGAACGATGGCCGTGGGCAGACCTTCTTCGCGCTTGCCATAGCGCCCAATTCGACCGCGCCGTTCGGGCCTCCGGGCGGAACCCGCGGGGGCGCTTCGACGGCAGCGTTTCTCAATCCGGCAGGCTGCGCGATGCCGGTCATCAACGAGCGGGCCGAATGGTACTGCGAGAACGCGCCCACGGACCAGTCGCTTTCGGTCTCGGCCGTTTCGGCGGTGGTCGACATCGAGCTGTCCGATGCGCTTTCGCTGACCTCCGTGACTGCGTTTCGTGATCGCGAATATCTGGTCAACCGGCGCGACTTTTCCCGCCTGACCACTGCGCCTGCCGCGCGTCAGGAGCGGACCGCTGAGAATTCGAACGGCTTCAGCCAGGAGCTGCGCCTGAACTATGTCGGCGAAGGCTTCGACGTGGTGGGCGGCGTATTCTACACGGACTACGCCTTCGACCGCACGCCGATCGGCACCCCGGTGACCTATGGCAGCACGCTGCCTGCCGAACGTGTCGGCTTCAGCGTGTGTTCCTTCACCGGGACAGTCTGTCCGGTTCCGATCTCGTTCACCAGGGAAGTGACCAACAACCGCACGCTGGCAGCCTTTGCCGACGTCACCATCAACCTTGCCGAGCATATCGAACTGTTTGGCGGTCTTCGCTATGACGACTACCGTAACACCACGCGCGTCCAGGTCTTCCGCGCCACGCCGGGACCGCTGCGCGAGCTCAAGATCGATGATGGGAACATGTCCGGTCGTATCGGCCTGAGCTATATGCCGCATGCGGACATGAACCTGTTTGCCTCGTTCGCGCGCGGCTACAAGCCGCCTGCGGTGGGGACGGATCCGGCCGGCGTACTCTTCCAGCTGGAGCCGGAACTGTCGGACTCGTTCGAGGTCGGCGCCAAGTTCGGCATCGGTCGCCTGCAGATCACCGGCAACGCGTTCTATACCAAGCTGCGCAACTTCCAGAGCCAGACGAACGTGTTTGTCGGGACGGCTCTGGTGTCCCGGCCGTTGAACATCGACAGTATCGTCTCGAAGGGCTTCGAATTGACCGTGTTCGGGCGGATCGCGAAGGGCTTTTCGATCAACGCCGGTTACCAGTTCAACGACGTGCGCTTTCCGGACACCTTCGTCGGCGAGGACGGACTTCCGCTCGGGGGAACCCAGCTGATCAATGCGCCCAAGCACAAGTTCACGCTTTCGGG
>JBKBUD010000193.1:0-3454 GCA_046290865.1 Novosphingobium sp.
AGAGCGAGCAGCAGATCGCGCGCCTGTTTGCACGGGCGCGGCAGGTGGCGCCTTGCGTGGTGTTCATCGACGAGATCGACAGCCTCGTTCCGGCACGCGGCAGCGGGCAGGGCGAACCGAACGTGACGGCGCGGGTGGTAAACACCATCCTGGCCGAAATGGACGGGCTGGAGGAACTGCAGTCGGTGGTGCTGATCGGTGCAACCAACCGGCCCAACCTGGTCGATCCGGCGCTGCTACGCCCCGGGCGCTTTGATGAACTGATCTATGTCGGCACGCCGAGCGTCGAGGGCCGCGAGCATATCCTTGGCATCCACACCCGCAACATGCCGCTGGCAGGCGATGTTGACCTTGGCCGGATCGCGCGGGAGACCGAGCGGTTCACCGGGGCGGACCTTGAAGACGTGGTGCGCCGCGCCGGCCTCAACGCCATTCGCCGCGCGGGCGGCAACGTCGATCAGGTCACGGGGGAGGACTTCGCCAAGGCGCTGGAAGCCTCACGCGCCACGGTGACCGAGCAGATGGAGGAAGAGTACGGGCGGATGAAGGGCGAGCTCAAGAAGCGCGCGATGAATCCGGGGCCGCTGGGCTTCATCACGCCGGGCATGGTCACGCCGCTGCGCGAATCCAAACACGGCTGATGCTGACAGGGGCGGGGAGGTTCAGGCCTCCCCGCCTTCCAGTGTGAAGTCCATCTCGACGACGATGCCGCGCGCCTCGAAGCGGCGGACGATGGTGCCGCCGAGCTGACGTTCGGACGAGCGGATCAGGGCGGAGCCGAAGCCTTCGCGGCCCGGTTGCGCAGGGTTGGATGCCTCGGTTACGCCAATCTCTTCCCAGATCACCTTGGCGCGGGTTCCCTCGCGCTCCCAGCGGATGCGCAAGGTGCCGCCGGGCGCGGACCATGCGCCGTACTTCACGGCATTGGTGGCCAGTTCATGCAGGACGAGGCCGAGCGGAACGGCGTGCCTGCCGGGCAGGTCGAGCGTCCCGCCATCGAGTTCGCACTTCTCGGTGGACGAGCGGTATGGGGCGATGACCTTGCCGATCAGTTCGGCGAGATCAACGGTCTGGTCCTTGCCGGAACCTTGCGTAACTTCGTGCGCGGTGACGAGGGCGTGGATGCGCTTGGCGATGCGGTCGACGGCGGGGGCCGCTGCGGTATCACCCCGCGCGCTCATCTTCACGATGGCGAGGATCACCGCGAACAGGTTCTTGACGCGGTGGTTGAGTTCCTTGGCGAGCAGGTCGGCGCGGTCGCGCGCTTCGGCGATGGCGGCGGCACCTTCGGCCAGCGCCTCGGCCTCGGCCTTGCGAATCGCCTGCCACAGACCGAGGGCCAGCGCGCAGACGATCACCACGAACAGGGCAGCGAGCGAGGGCAGGATACGCGCCTCGGAGGCTGCGGCGCGATCGACCGCCTCGTCCAGCCGGGCCCGCTCGATCGTCTCGAGCCTTGCCACCGCCGCGCGCAATCCGTTCATGGCCAGCTGGCCCTCGTCCGACAGGATGCGCGCGTGGGCATCGGGAATGCGCCGTGCCTCGACCAGCGCGATGACGCCGGTCATCTCGGCCCACTTGGCATCGCCGAGGCGGGCGATATCGCTGAGCAGTTCCGCCTGATCGTCGGGCAGGTCGTTCCCCAACTGACGCCGCAGTCGCGCCAGTTCGGCACTATAGCGCGCTTGTCCGTCGCGGTAGGGTTCGAGGTAGCGCGTGTCGCTGGTGATGAAGTAGCCACGCTGGCCCGTCTCGCCGCTCATCGTCGCGCGCACGATCTCGTCGAGCGAGGCAAGGATGCCGCTGGTGCGCGTGGCCTGCTGGCGCTGGGTGCGCTCGGCCTCGACCGTGGCGATGATCAGCGAGAAGGTGCCGATCAGCGCGAGCGCGACGACCAAAAAGAGGGCGAGCGTGGGGATTCGCGGGGCGCGTTGCCACCAGCGCAGCCGCAATTCCTCAGGCCGGGATTCGTTTTCCCTGTTCATCGGAGGGGCCTAGACCCTATGGCGCGCATCGGCAACGTATTGAAGCGCTTGGGGCTTTGCCTGCAGGGTTGACGCAAATGTCCCCTTCGCCTATCGGCCACCCCCTGATTCCGGCGCTTTGCCCTGCGGCAAGAGCCAGTCCACAGATTCGATATAGAAGAGAAAAGCCATGAAGCGCACTTTCCAGCCCAGCAACCTCGTGCGTGCCCGCCGCCACGGCTTCCGCGCCCGCACCGCCACTGTCGGTGGTCGCAAGGTTCTCGCCGCCCGCCGCGCGCGTGGTCGCAAGAAGCTGTCGGCCTAAGTCTGACGCAATAACTCCGGTTCCGGCGAAGGCGGGCATGACCCGGATCGCCACCATCCGGAAAAGGGCAGACTTCGTTGCTGCCAACCGCGGAATCCGGGTCGCAAGGCCCGGATTCGTGCTGTTGGTGAACCGCGATGTCGTGCCGGCCGAGGAAGCGGACCTGCGCTTCGGGGTTACCGTTACCAAGAAGATCGGCAACGCGGTCGTCCGCAACCGGATGAAGCGCCGCTTCCGCGCCCTGCTGCGCGAAGCCCTGCCGGATGCCGGAATCGCCGGCGCTGACCACGTGATGATAGGCCGCGAAGGCGGGGTGGAGCGCGATTTCGCCCTGCTGCGCGATGAATTGGCCGTAGCGCTCTCGCGCGCTGCCGCAGGCAAGGGCGACCCGCCGAGAAAGCGTGGCGGCTCCCGTGTCAATCACGGCCCCAAAATTCACGGGCGCGGCAAGTGAAGCGCCTGCTCATCCTCATCGCCCGCGGCTGGCAACTTGGTCCCTCGCGCGTGTTGCCACCCTCCTGTCGCTACAGTCCGTCATGCTCGCAATATGCGATCGAGGCGCTGGAAAAGCATGGCGCGATTAAGGGTGGCTGGCTCGCGGCGAAGCGGCTATTGCGCTGCCATCCCTGGGGTGGGCATGGCTATGATCCAGTGCCCTGACCAACACGACTTCAAGATCTAGGACGCGAACACTGTGCAGAATCAGCGCAACGTCATAATGGCAGTGATCCTGACGGGTCTGCTGCTGATCGGCTGGGAAGCGGCCATGCGCTGGTTCTATCCGGAACCGGCCGTCAAGCCGCAAGTCGCGGCGACTGCGCCTGCTGCTACCGCTACCGATGCGGGCTCCAAGCCCAAGGCGACGCGTGAGGGCGGTCTCCAGAACGCTGCGGACGTGGCGCTGGAGAAGAAGGACCTCACCCAGGAACTGGCTGCCGGTCACCGCGTGCCGATCGATGCGCCGGGCCTCAAGGGTTCGATCAACCTCAAGGGGGCGATGGTCGACGACGTGACGCTGGTGCGGCACCGCGAGGGCGTCGACAAGGACAGCGCGCCGGTGCGCCTGTTCTCGCCCGCCGGCACGCCTGCACAGCACTTCGCCCAGATCGGCTGGGTCGGCGAAGGCGTTGCCGCGCCCGATGCCAACACGATGTGGACCGCCGAT
>JBKBUD010000194.1:0-3436 GCA_046290865.1 Novosphingobium sp.
GCGAGTAGGCGTCGATCGGAGGCTTGCCTTCGCGCTTCACCACGAGTTCCGAAGCGTGGAGCATCGTGCGCCACGCAAGCTTGCCGTCACCATAGATCGGATCGCCGACCAGTGCGTGACCCAGCCCGGCCAGCGCATGGATGCGGATCTGGTGGGTGCGACCGGTCTCTGGGCGGAATTCCACCAGCGTGAGACCGGGCTTGCGTGACAGCACTTTCCAGTGGGTTACCGCAGGCTTGCCCTTCTTGGCCGGGATCATGCGCCAGCCCTTCTCGGCAGAGCTGATCTTGGACAGGGCGAGTTCGATGGTTCCACTTTCCCCCTGCACTTCGCCGGCGACGATGCCGAGATAGACCTTCTCCACCTCGCGCGCCTCGAACGCGGCGGAAAAGCGCTTCAGCGCCTTGGGATTGCGCGCGAGCAAGAGGCACCCGGACGTGTCCTGATCCAGCCGGTGGACGGGGTGGGGTTCGCGCTGGAAGCCGAAGCGCAAGGCGTCGAGATGGTTCTCGAGACTGTCGCCACCGGCGCGAGGCCGGTCGAGCGGCAGGCCCGCAGGCTTGTCGATCACCAGCGCTTCGCCGTCTTCGAACAGGATGGGGAAATCGATCACGCTACCGCCTTTGCTATACGCCGGAGCGCTTCTTCGAGTTTGGATTCATCGGCCGCAAAGCTGATGCGGAAACCCTCGCGTCCGCCGAAAGCAGAGGCGGGGACGACTGCTACGCCGCTTTCGAGCAGTTGCAGGCACAAGGCCTCGTCGTCCCCGAAGCGTGCCATCAGCGGTGCGGCATCGACCATGCAATAGAACGCGCCGTCGGGGATCGGGGTAGAAAGGCCGGGGATCGCGTTGATCGCGGCGCAGACCATGTCACGCCGTGCGCGGAAGCGTTCGCGCCAGTCAGCCAAGAACTCCTGCGGGCCTTCGAACGCGGCGACCGCGGCAGCCTGGGAAATCGAGGCCGGGTTGCCGGAGGAGTGCGACTGCAGTCGCCCCATCGCGCCGATCAGCCAGGCCGGGCCTGCCGAGACGCCGATGCGGAAGCCGGTCATCGCATGGCTCTTGGACACGCCGGAAACCGTCAGGATGCGGTCGGCAAGGTCCGGGCATTCGACCGCGAGCGTGGCGTGGAGTCCCTCGCCATAGCGCAGTGGCGCATAGATATCGTCGCTCATCACCAGCACGCGCGGATGGTGGCGCAGCACTTCGCCGAGCGCGCGCAGTTCCTCGGCGGGATAGGTTGCGCCCGTCGGGTTGCCGGGGCTGTTGAGCAGGAGCCAGCGCGTGGCAGGTGTGGTCGCGGCTTCGAGCTGGGCAGCGCTGATGCGGAATCCACCAGCAGCCGTGGTCGGCAGGTCCACCACCTCGGCCCCGGCAAAGCGCACGATTTCAGGGTAGCTCACCCACCACGGTGACGGGATAAGCACTTCGTCGCCCGGATCGAGCGTGGCGAGCAGAGCGTGAAAGATCGCCTGTTTGCCGCCTGCGCTGACGATCACCTGCGAAGGCGGGACTTCGAGGCCGAGATCGCGCCTGAAGTGAAGGGCGGCAGCTTCGCGCAACCGCTGTGTGCCGACGACGGCGGTGTACTTGGTGTCGCCCGCATCGAGCGCGTCCTTCGCGGCCTGCACGACGTGGGCCGGGGTAGCGAAGTCGGGCTCGCCCACCGAGAGCGAGATCACGTCGCGGCCTTCGGCACGCAGCTGGATGGCACGGTCGGTGATGGCGGTGGTCTGCGATGGCGCGATCCGCGCGAGGGCTTTTGATAGCTGCGTCATGGGATTCAGGAGCCGAGAAGGCGCGCCGGGATCAACCCGCGCAGGGCATTGCCAACGAGGAAGCCGCCCGCGAGGTCGTCCAGCGTCAGGTCGGCCTCTTCAGCCCGTCCGGCCTCGATCAGCGAGCGACGCAGCACGCCCGGCAGCAGGCCGAGTTCTGCGCGCGGGGTGAGCAGCTTGCCGTCGCGCTCGACGAAGACGTTGGTGAAAGTGCCTTCGGTGATCAGGCCATCGTCACGCAGGAACAGCGCCTCGCCAGCGCCCGCTTTCTTCGCGGCGGCAAGGCCTGCTTCGTAGAAGCCGCGATCGGTGGTCTTGTGGCGCAGGCGCCAGTCGCCATCGGAGACGGGCAGCGGCAGCACCGCGCAGGTCAGGCTGTCCAGCGGCGCGGGCATGGGCGAGGCGTCGAGCGCATGGGCGCCCCCCTTCGAGGCGACGAGGCGGACCTTCGCAGGCGTGTCGAGATCGAAGCACAGCGCGTGGATCGCGTTGCGCACGGCGTGGCGATCGAAGCTGAAGCCCAGCGCCAGCGCGCTCGCCTTCATGCGTTCGAGGTGCAGTTCGAGCAGTTCGATGCCCTTGGCGGGATCGAAGGCCATCGTTTCGATCAGGTCGGCATGGCCGGCAGACAAGCGCAAGAAATTCCCCTTCACCACGCATTCGCGCCATTCGCCGATCATCGCGGAATCGGCAACCACGGCCGAGCCGACTCCCATGACCGCGCGACCATCAGGCGAGAGGCGCACGGTGCGGATTGCCACATTGAACGCGGCATCGCCAGAGGGGTCTATGCGTCCTATCGAGCCGCAATAGAGCCCGCGCGCGTCGCGCTCTGCCTGGTGGATGATCTCCATCGCGCGGATCTTGGGCGCGCCGGTGATCGAACCGCAGGGGAAGATGGCCCGTAGCAGGCTGCGGACGTCTTGCCCTGAATCCAACTGGGCCCGAACTGTCGTGACCATCTGGTGAACTGTGGGGTAACTCTCGATGGCAAACGGGGCTTCGACGCGCACCGAACCGGGCCGCGAAACGCGCGACAGGTCGTTGCGCATCAGGTCGACGATCATCAGGTTCTCGGCGCGGTCCTTCACGCTGGCGGAAAGGTCCGCCTTGAACCGCGCGTCCTCTTCCGGCGTGCTGCCGCGAGGAGCCGTGCCCTTCATCGGGCGGACGCGGGCTTGTCCGTTCGAGAGCTTGAAGAACAGTTCGGGCGAGAACGAGAGGTGCCAGTGCGAGCCATCCCAGATCACGCCGCCGTACCCTGCGCGGGCATCGCGGCGCACGTCGGCGTAGATCGCCAGCGGATCGCCGTCCCATGTTCCGGCGAGCGGGAAGGTGAGGTTGGCCTGATAGATGTCGCCCGCGCGGATGGCTTCCTGCACGAGATCGAAAGCCTGGGCGTAACCGCCGGACGAGATGGCGGCGCCCATCGGGCCGAGCCTGCCGGAGCCGGTGGCGGTTGCCGCGAGCCAGCGTTCGACTTCGGCGCTGGCCATGCGGGTGACCTTGCCGAAGCGGGCGAACCAGACCAGCGGCCCCGCCGCGCCAGTGCGTTTTGCCGCCAGCGGGGCAAGGCGCGGTTCGAGGGCAAGGCCCGCTTCGTAGGCGAGATAGCCTGCCCAGTCGCCCGGCGTGGCAGCGATTTGCGCCAATGCCG
>JBKBUD010000195.1:0-3409 GCA_046290865.1 Novosphingobium sp.
GCCAAGCGCCTGCTCGCCGCGCCTGATCAGGCTGTCGGCGCAGTGGCGCGCGATTGCGGCTTTTCCCACGCGCAGAGCTTTGCCCGCGCCTTCCGCCGTTCCACCGGAATGACGCCGCTCGCCTTCCGCCAGCAGCGCCGCCACACCATCTCGCAAGATCATAAGAGGATGCATCCATGACCCAACCGAAAATCGCACTCGTGACCGGCGCCAGCCGTGGCGCAGGCGCCGGCATCGCGCGCGGCTTTGGCGAGATGGGCTACACCGTCTATGTCACCGGCCGCACCGTCACGCCGGGCGATGCCAAGGGCTGGGACGGCACCGTCCTGCCCGGTACCGTTTCCGAAACCGCACAAAAGATCACCGAGAACGGCGGCAAGGGTATCCCGGTCGTCTGCGACCATGCCGACGATGCCTCGGTCGCCCGCGTGTTCGAGCAGATCATGGACGAGCAGGGCCGCCTTGACGTGCTGGTCAACAATGCCGCCTACATGCACCACCAGCTGATCGACAAGGCGCCGTTCTGGGAGAAGGAACTCGACGCGCAGAAGATCCTTGATGTCGGCCTGCGCAGTGCCTACGTGGCGAGCTGGCACGCCGCGAAGATCATGGTGCCGCAGAAGTCCGGCCTGATCGCCATGACCTCCTCGTTCGGCGCGAGCTGCTACATGCACGGCCCCGCCTATGGCGCGCAGAAGGCCGGTCTCGACAAGCTGGCGCATGACATGGAGCACGATTTCCGGGGCACGGGGGTCATCGCCGTTTCGCTCTGGCTCGGCCCGCAATTGACCGAGCGCGCGCTGATCGCGGCCAAGACCAACCCGGAGCAGTACGAAGGCTTCCTGTCCATGGCCGAGAACCCCGAATTCTCCGCCCACGTCCTTGCCGCCATCGACCAGGCCCCAAACCGCGACGAGCTTTCCGGCCAGACGCTGATCGTGGCCGAGATCGCCAAGGAACTGGGCGTGACCGACCGCGGCCACGACCGCCCCTCCCACCGCGAAATGCTCGGCAGCCCGCGTCCGAAGAACCCGGCGGCGGTTTATTGATCAAAGGCCGATATGTGGTTCGCCTGATGATCCTGTGAAGATCATCGGGCGATACCCAAACCTGCGAGGGACTTGCACCGCCCCGCGCGCCCCATACGCTTCGCCGGTTCGAGCCGGAGCAACCGGCCGTGCGGGGAGATGATCGATGGCGAGTGCAGCACCGGGTGCAGACGGCCTTCCCTTGCTCGATGGCGGCGTGCCGCTGCTCGGGCATCTGGCGCAATTCTTCCGTGATCCCGTTTCGGTCCTGAAACGCGGCTACCGCTCCAAGGGGCGGATGTTCGCGATGAACTTCATGGGCCAGCGCATGAACGTGATGCTGGGGCCCGAGCACAACCGCTTCTTCTTCGAGGAGACCGACAAGCTGCTCTCGATCCGGGAGTCGATGCCGTTCTTCCTCAAGATGTTCTCGCCCGAATTCTACTCCTTCGCCGAGATGGACGAGTACCTGCGCCAGCGCGCGATCATCATGCCCCGGTTCAAGGCCGCATCGATGAAGCAATACGTGCCGGTGATGGTCGAGGAATCGCTGAACCTCGTCAGCCGGCTTGGCGATGAGGGCGAGTTCGACCTGATCCCGACGCTGGGACCAGTGGTGATGGACATCGCCGCGCACAGCTTCATGGGGCGCGAGTTCCACGAGAAGCTGGGCCACGAATTCTTCGAGCTGTTCCGCGATTTTTCGGGGGGCATGGAGTTCGTCCTGCCGCTGTGGCTGCCGACGCCCAAGATGGTGAAGAGCCAGCGCGCCAAGAAGAAGCTGCACGCGATCCTGCAATCGTGGATCGACAAGCGCCGCGCCGCCCCGCTCGATCCGCCCGACTTCTTCCAGACGATGATCGAGACCAAGTATCCCGACGGGCGCGCCGTACCCGACGAGATCATCCGCCACCTTATCCTGCTGCTGGTTTGGGCAGGCCACGAGACGACCGCAGGGCAGGTCAGCTGGGCGCTGGCCGACCTGCTGCAGAACCCCGGCTACCAGCAGGTGCTACGCGGTGAGATCGCCGCGCTGCTGGGAGGCGGTAACGGGCGCGACTTGGGCTGGGAGCAGGCCGTGGCGATGGAGAAAATGGACCTCGCCCTGCGCGAGACAGAGCGGCTCCACCCGGTGGCCTACATGCTTTCGCGCAAGGCCAATGCCGATATCGAGCGCGAGGGCTATCGCATCCGCAAGGGCGAGTTCGTGCTGCTCGCTCCCTCGGTCAGCCACCGCATGGAAGAGACCTTCCGCAATGCCGATGCCTATGACCCGGAACGTTTCAACCCGCAGAACCCCGATGCGCAGATCGAGAGCAATTCGCTGATCGGCTTTGGCGGCGGGGTGCATCGCTGCGCCGGCGTGAACTTCGCGCGCATGGAAATGAAAGTGCTGGTGGCGATCCTGCTGCAGAACTTCGACATGGAGCTGATGGACGAGGTCAAGCCCATCGCCGGTGCCTCGACCTACTGGCCCGCCCAGCCTTGCCGCGTGCGCTACAAGCGGCGCAAGCTGGACGGTGCGAGCGCGAGTGCGGACGTAGCAGCGCTGGCCAAGGCAGCCGGTTGCCCGACGCACGCTTGAGGTGATCTGAATGGCCAAGGTGACTTTCGTACAGCCCGACGGGACGGCGCGGACTTGCGTGAACTTCGAGGGCATGACCCTGATGCAGCTGGCGGTCGGCAACCTTGTCGACGGGATCGACGCGCTGTGCGGCGGGATGATGCAGTGCGCGACGTGCCATTGCTACATCGCCCCGGAATGGCTCGACCGCACCGGCTCGGCACGGCCCGAGGAGCGCGAGATGCTCGAGGCGATCGAGGGCGTGGAGATCCGCCCCAACAGCCGCCTGTCCTGCCAGGTCCAGCTCGGCGAGGAGCTTGATGGGCTGGTGGTGCACATCCCCGCGGAGCAGCCGGGGGTCTGACTGCGCATGACCTCGCGCGCGGAATGCCCACCCCGCTGCGACTGGTCTCTCTGCGTTCGACAAGTCTCGCTCCCCTCCCGCAGGCGGGAGGGGTTGGGGATGGGCCTGCGACCGCCGTTGGCCGGAACGAACATCTGCAATTTCTGGTCTAACTCCCTACGCATACGGTTGACACTGCAGCGATGTGGAATCAGGATGCGTAGTAATGACAACGATAATCGCCGAATCATCGGTGTGGAGAGGGAACTGACCGTATGACTGCGGCAGACAACACCGGCCTTGCTGCGCAGGCCCTGGATTTCACCGGCAAGACCGTGCTCGTTACCGGCGGTGGGGTGGGCATCGGCAGGGCCATTGCCGAGGCCTTTGCAGGCGCAGGCGCAAACGTCGTCATCGCCGAGATCGATCCGGCCAACGCCGATGCCGCCGAAGCCGCCATGCCCAGTGCCCGCG
>JBKBUD010000196.1:0-3387 GCA_046290865.1 Novosphingobium sp.
TCGCGTTCCTCGGGTGCGATGAATGCCGACAGGAACCAGTGGTCCTGTCCTTCCATCCCGATCGCCGTCAGCCTGCCCGAGGCAAAGGCCCCGGTATCGATGCCGATGCGGTTGCTGCGAATGGCAGGTTCGTCGGTGATGGTGTGGCCGTGGACGACGAGGTGGCCATAGGGCTCGGCATGGTCGAGGAACTCGCGGCGGATCCAGCGCATGTCGGCGATCATCTGTCTGTCGAGTGGCACGCCCGGACGGATGCCGGCATGGACGAACAGATACTCGCCCATCACGATCTGGTTTTCCATGGCGTGCATGAAGGCGATGTGTTCCGCCGGGATCAGGGCGTTGGCCCGGGCACGTAGCTCGTCGAGGTTGGCGCGGCTGTATTCGTCGAAGGTCAGGCCATAGCTGAACAGGGTTTCCTTGCCGCCATGGCGCAGGAAGTGCCGCAGGATCTCCTCGTCGCCGAGGCTGCCGAGCAGCATCTCCTCGTGGTTGCCGGCAAGAACGCGCACCTTGCGCGTAGCCTTCAACTGCATCGCCCGCTCGACCACGCCCCGGCTCTCGGGGCCGCGGTCGACCAGATCGCCCAGCAGGATCAGCGTGGTGTCGCCAGCGCCGCGTGCCGCATCGTCCTCGTCTATCTGCGCCAGCAACTGCTCGAACAGATCGAGCCGCCCGTGGATGTCACCGATTGCATAGGCACGCTGGCCGGGCGGCAGGGTGGCCCTTGGGCGTACCGGCTCTGGCGCAGCGGGAGAAAACAGCGAGCGAAGCTTGTTGAACATGGACCCTCGTTAGCCCGCGATATGGGCGCAGGCTGTGCGTCATGCAACACCTTTGCCCAGGGACCGCTCATACGGGGGCCACGGTTTCTCCCGCAGCGCCTGCGGTTCAGCGCAGGTAGAAGTCGATTGTCGTGACCACTCGCACCTTCTTGTAAGGGGTGTCGGATACGCCCCAGCCGCCGCCGTCGCCGTCGCGCGCGGTGATCTCGAAGTAGCCTTGGCTCGCGGTCTTGATGCCGTCGACCGACGCTCCACTGTCGTGCGCGAACTGCTCGGCGGCGGCCCGCGCGTCCTTGGTCGCGGCGGCGACCATCTCGGGCTTGATCGCGTTGAGGCGGGTGAAGGTATAGGCCATGCCGGAGCCTTCCTCGAGCATCACCCCGCGGCGGACGAGATCGAACTGGCGCTTCACCGCCTTCTGCGCGCGGGCGATGTCGGTGGTGCGCAGTGTCATGCGCTGGCGCACGGAAAAGCTGACCACGCCGTCGTTGGTCATTGTCTGGACGTTGACGCCGGTCGGCTGCAGCGCTTCGGCCGGGAAGCCCAGTTCGCCGAAGAACGCGCGGATCGCCTGGCTGTCGCGGTCGACGCTGGCCTGTGCGCTGGCAAGATCGGGCGCGGTTGCGGAATAGGCGAGCGTCCAGGTGGCAAGGTCCGCCGTCACCTCGCGCTCAGCGAGGCCGCGGACAGTGACGGCGCGGTCCGCCACCTTGGCGCGGCGGAAGCCGTCACCGATGAACCAGCCGCCGAGGATCAGGCCCGCAGCGATGATGGAGACGGGCAAGATGGAGGATGGCAGGAGGGCCGTTCCACCCCGCGGCAGGAACCTGCGCGCATGTCCTTGGGTTTCCACCGCATCGTCGCTATCTTCGCCACGCATCATCATCTCCCCGGCATTCTGTCCTGCGATGAGTTGTGTAATTCTGTCGATGAACCGATTTTGAACGGAAAGCGCTCCCGTGACGAAATTCCTCCATACCATGATCCGCGTGACCGATCCGGACGCGACGATTGCCTTCTTCGAACTGATCGGCCTCAAGGAAGTGCGCCGCTTCTCGAGCGAGCAGGGCCGCTTCACCCTGATCTTCCTTGCCGCCCCCGGCGAGGAGGGCGTGGCCGAGGTCGAGCTTACGTACAACTGGCCGCCCGAGGACGGCTCACCCGCCGAGCAATATGCCGGGGGCCGCAACTTCGGCCACCTCGCCTACCGCGTCGACAACATCTACGAGACCTGCCAGCGGATCATGGACGCGGGCCATATCGTCCACCGCCCGCCGCGCGATGGGCACATGGCCTTCGTCAAGTCGCCCGACGGCATTTCCGTGGAACTGCTGCAAGACGGCCACCTGCCGCCGCAGGAGCCTTGGGCGAGCATGGCCAACACGGGCACCTGGTAAACCCCGCGCCTTGCTGAAATGGCCAAGCGGCGTCCGGAGCGATCCGGGCGCCGTTTGCTTTGTGCGTCAACGGATTTCCTACGCCGACCCGAAAAGGGTGGAGCACCTGCCCAAAAGGGCGTTGACTCCATGTTGCCCTGCAGCATTATCAATCCCGGACAGGCGTCATGGAATGGCCAAAAGGCCGCGCTTGTCGAAGGGGTATTGCTGACAACCTGAAGTCTGCCGCGCCGATGCGGCGGGGCTGGAGACGACTTTGTCTCCGGCGACGGGACGGCCTTGCCTGCTCGAACCGGACGGCCCGCGCCGCTGTCCGGGGTCATGCTGCGCTGCGGCATGACGTGAGGCGCAACGAGATTGGGGATGGATGCACGGGAGAAGCGCACGGGCCGCAAGGCCAGCCATAACAGGGGGTTGACCAGATGAAGAAGCAGTTCGGACTCAAATCGAAAGCCATGAGGGCTTTGGGCGTATCGACCATCCTCTCGACCATGGTCCTGCCTGCGCTCGCGCATGCTGCCGACGAGCCGCAGGAAGCGACCGCGCCCGCCGCCGAACCGCAGGCGGCGGATGATCAGGGTCTGGGCGAGATCGTCGTGACCGCCACGCGCACCGCCACTTCGATCCAGAAGGTGCCGATCTCGATGCAGGCCCTGAGCGCCGACACGCTCGGCCAGCGCCAGGTCAAGGGCCTGACCGACTTTGCCTCGCTGCTCCCCTCGGTCACCTTTGCCGGCATTGGCCCGGGCCGCAATACGCCCTACTTCCGTGGCATCGTGCCCGCAGGCGGCGGCCGTGAATCGGTCGGGTATTACATCGATGACATCCCGATCACCGGGACCGGCTTGCCCGATATCATGGCCTACGACCTCGAGCGCATTGAAGCGCTGTCGGGCCCGCAGGGCACGCTCTACGGTGCAGGTTCGCTCGCCGGTACGATCCGTTTCATCACCAAGAAGCCCAACCTCGACAAGTTCGAGTTCGGCTATGATGCGGAAGTCAACAAGTACGGCAAGGGCGATTTCGGCGGCCAGTACCAGACCTACATCAACATTCCGATCGCCGACAATCTCGCGGTGCGCGCGATGGGCTTCTATCGCCGCGATGGCGGCTACATCGACAACACGCCCAACAACGGCAAGTTCAACAACGGCCGCCCCTCGGTACTGACGCTGGGCGACAACAACCCCAACACCAGCTTCACG
>JBKBUD010000197.1:0-3378 GCA_046290865.1 Novosphingobium sp.
TGAAGCTGCGGTGCGAGTATTCTGCGGAGAGATTGATCGACAGGCGATCGACGGGCTCAAGGCGCAGCGAGACGCGACCACCGTAGGAGCTGTTGTCATCCGAACGACCCGCCTTGTAGGCCGGGAACACGAAGAAGCCGCCTCCCGCAGGGTGCTTGCTGTAACCATCGCGGTCGTCATAGAAGCCCGAGACGCGCACGCCTGCGGTGTCACCCAGCGGCAGATCGATGCCGGCGTCGGCGCGGATGGCGTTGTAGTTGCCGTAGCTGATCGCGCCGTTGAAGCCGAAGTCCTTGCCCGGCTTGCGCGTGATGAAGTTGATCGCACCACCGGTCGAGTTGCGACCATAAAGCGTGCCCTGCGGACCGCGCAGCACTTCGACGCGGTCGATGTCGAACAGCGCCATGCCCATCACGTTCGGACGGTTGATGTACTCACCGTCGATGTTGACGACGACCGAGGTATCCTGCGCTTCGTCGTTCGAGGTGGTGCCGACGCCACGGACCGAAACCTTCACGGTGCCCTGATCCTGGTTGACCTGAACGACCGGGGCGATCTGCCCGACGTCATTCATGCTCGCAAAGCCGGCCTTCTGGAGCTGCTCGCCCGAGACCACGTCGATCTTGATCGGAACGTCGTTGAGGTTCTGCGCGCGGTTCTGCGCGGTGACGATGATGACGTTTGCATCGGAATCGTCAGCAGCGGTCGACTGGGCAGCGTCCTGCGCGTGGGCGGGCAGTGCGAAGGCGAGAGCGCAGGCCCCGGAAAGCAGGCTGCGATGGAATACGGATTTGGACATGATGGTGGTTCCTCCCCATGTGGCGCCATGTTTGGCGTACGGTGGCTCTAGCGAATTAGAATTCTAAAAACTAGAACCTAAATTCTATTGGCGGCAAACTTTTGTCAAGAGCGGCCAACCTGTGGCGTGTCTGCAACATTTCGAAGTGCTTCTGCTGCAATCAGGGCATCAAGTAAAATCAACACTCTTTGCCCTGCCATAGGCAGAGCCTTTGGAAAAACAGACATTCTCCGACACGTTCCGGATTCATAAACGTGCATTCACAATCCAGAAAGAAAATTGTCTTCATGGTTTTTAATTCACGATGTGTATAGTTTTATGCCGGACACGAAAAAGGGCGTCAGGATGTGATACCCTGACGCCCCGCTTCATTACGGCCGCATTGGCGCGGTCGGCCGATGCCTATCAGCCGATACCCATCAACCGGGCATTGAGCGCGCGGTCGGCACCACCGGCGGCGAAGTCGTCGAAGGCGTGCTCGGTCACCTTGATGATATGGCGGTCGATGAATGGCGCGCCTTCCGCCGCGCCGACTTCGGGGTGCTTCAATGCGCATTCCCATTCCAGCACAGCCCAGCCATCGAAGTCATTGGCGGCCATCTTGCTGAAGATGCCCGCAAAATCGACCTGACCATCGCCCAATGAGCGGAACCGGCCGGGGCGATCGACCCACGACTGGTAGCCACCATAGACGCCTGAACGGCCATTGGGGCGGAACTCGGCGTCCTTCACATGGAAGCACTTGATGCGTTCGTGGTAGATGTCGATGAAGGCCAGATAGTCGAGCTGCTGCAGCACGAAGTGGCTGGGATCGTAGAGGATGTTGGCGCGCGGGTGGTTGCCGACGCGTTCCAGGAACATCTCGAAGGTCACGCCGTCGTGGAGGTCCTCGCCGGGGTGGATCTCGTAGGCGACGTCGACGCCGTTCTCGTCGAACACGTCGAGAATCGGCTTCCAGCGGCGGGCGAGTTCGTCGAAGGCGTCCTCGACCAGACCTGCCGGACGCGCGGGCCACGGGTAGAAGTAGGGCCAGGCGAAGGCGCCGGAGAACGAGGCGTGGGCCTTGAGGCCGAGATTGGCGCTGGCCTTCGCCGCATGCTTCAGCTGCTGCACGGCCCATTCCTGTCGCGCCGCCGGGTTGCCGTGAACCGCTGCCGGGGCGAAGCCGTCGAACTGGGCGTCGAAGGCCGGGTGGACGGCGACGAGCTGACCCTGGAGGTGCGTCGACAGCTCGGTGATCTCCAGCCCCTTGTCCGCCAGCAGGCCCTTGACCTCGTCGCAATAGGTCTGGCTGGTGGCGGCCTTTTCGAGATCGAACAGGCGGCCGTCCCAGCTGGGGATCTGGATGCCCTTGTAGCCGAGTCCGGCAACCCACTCGGCAATGGTTTCAAGGCTGTTGAACGGAGCGGCATCGCCCGCGAACTGGGCGAGGAAGATGCCGGGGCCCTTGATGGTCTTCATGGCGGATTGGTCCTCAGAGCTTGACCCAGCCGGCATTGTCGCGGCTGGCGGAAACGGCGGTCTGGATAAAGGCCATGCCGCGCACGCCTTCAGCAATGCCGGGCAGGAGCGGCGCGCTCTCGCCCCGCAGCTGGGCGGCGAAATCGCGGTAGAGATTGGCGAAGGCTTCAAGATAACCCTCGGGATGGCCGCCCGGCGTGCGGGTGCGCGAAGCGGCATCGCTGCCGAGGACGCCGGTGCCCGAGCGCACAAGGGTGCAGGTGCCGTCCAGACGATTGATGGTGAGCGTGTTGGGCTCTTCCTGCTTCCAGGTCACGCCGCCCTTGTCGCCATAGGCGCGGATGCGCAGGCCGTTGAGTTCGCCGACTTCGATCTGGCTGGCGAGAAGAACACCGCGTGCGCCGTTGTCGAAGCGCAGGAGGATCGAGCAGTCGTCGTCGAGCAGGCGACCGGGCACCACTGCGCCCAGATCGGCCAGCATCTCGGTGACGCGCAGGCCGGTGACGAATTCGGCAAGCTGGAAGGCGTGCACACCGATGTCGCCGATGCAACCGCCCAGGCCCGCCTTGGCCGGATCGACGCGCCATTCCGCCTGCTTGCCGACCGCTTCGCCCGCCAGCCACCCTTGCGGGTACTCGACCACGACCTTGCGCACCGTGCCGATCTCTCCGGCGGCGATGCGGGCGCGGGCTTCGCGCACCAGCGGGTAACCGGAATAGGTGTAGGTGACGCCGAAGGGCTTGCCCGCCGCTTCGACGAGTGTGGCCAGTTCATGGGCTTCGGCAAGGGTCGCGGTCAGAGGCTTGTCGGTGATCACCGGCAGACCGGCGGCCAGTGCCGCGCGCGCCGAGGGCAAGTGATTGTGGTTCGGCGTGACGATGGAGACGAAGTCGATGCCGTCCTCGCGCGCTGCCTCACCGGCGAACATGGCGTCGAGCGAGGGGTAGGCACGGGCGGGATCAATGCGGTAGCTTTCGCCTGCGGCCGCGCTGCGCGCCGCGTCGCTGGAGAATACGCCAGCGACCAGCTCGATCTCGCGATCAAGCTCCGCGGCAAAGCGATGAACCGGTCCGATGAAGGCGCCCGGTCCGCCGCCAACCATTCCCATCCTCAAGCGT
>JBKBUD010000198.1:0-3368 GCA_046290865.1 Novosphingobium sp.
GCACCGAAACCGGCGCCTGGTCGATCAGCGGCTATCTCATGTTGATCCTGATGGTCGTGCTCGTGGTGCTCACCGCGATGCGCGTGATCGGCTTTGCCAGCGGCAATCCGTCCGATGACGAAGTGCCCGGCTTCATCGCCACCATCGCGGCGCTGCCCGTCGCCATCGTGTTCATCGCTTCGGGCTTCTACATGATCCAGCCCAACCAGGCCGCCGCGGTCAACCTGTTCGGCTCCTATCGCGGCACGGACCGCAACCACGGGTTGCGCTGGGTCTGGCCATGGATGACCAAGACCAAGATCTCGGTCCGCGCCAACAACGTCGTGTCGGAAAAGCTCAAGGTGAACGACTTGCGCGGCAACCCGATCGAGATCGCCGCCAACGTCGTGTGGCGCGTGTCCGATACCGCGCAGGCCCTGTTTGATGTCGATGACTACAAGGCCTTCGTCTTCGTCCAGATCGAAAGCGCAGTGCGCTCGATCGGCTCGCGCTATCCCTATGACGATATCGAGCATCACGAGGTCACCCTGCGCAGCCACCACGATCAGATCAACGCCGAACTGCGCACCGAACTCAACGCGCGGCTGGTTCTGGCTGGCATCACGGTTGACGAATGCGGCCTCACGCACCTTGCCTATGCGCCCGAAATTGCCGGCGCGATGCTGCGTCGACAGCAGGCCGAAGCGGTGATCTCGGCGCGCAAGAAGCTCGTCGAAGGCGCCGTCTCGATGGTGGAGATGGCGCTGACCCAGCTCTCTGAAAAGAACGTGGTCGAACTCGATGACGAGCGCCGCGCCGCCATGGTGTCGAACCTGATGGTCGTGCTCTGTGGCGAGCGCGATACCCAGCCGGTCGTCAACACCGGCACGCTCTACCAGTAAGGCTGCAAGCAATGGCGCCGAGCCCGAAGAAGGCCTTTCCGCTGCGCATCGATCCGGCGCTCTTCGCCGCGATCGAGCGCACGGCCTCGGCCGACTTGCGCTCGGCCAATGCCCAGATCGAAGTGCTGCTGCGCGAGGCCCTGACCCGGCGCGGCGTCAAGCTGGCCGCCGCCGAACCCGTCAAGCGCGGAAGGCCAGCAAAAACGGAGAACAGTGATGGTTGATGCTCGCTACACCACTCGCCCGCCCAAGGTCGAAGCCCCGGTCGATGACGGCGCATGGTTCGCGCCGAAGCGCTTTGGCCTCGGCTCCGGCCTGCCGATCCGCTGGCAGGGCTGGGCTCTGATCGGCGGCTACATCGCCTTGCTACCACTGGTAAAGTGGCTCGACGACAGCGGCGACGGACGACTCCGGACGTTCGGTTTCGCGCTGTTCATCGTCGCCACAGCGGTGGTCTTCTCGATCTCCGCCAAGCGCACGCGCGGCGGCTGGAAGTGGCGCTGGGGCGCCAGGGATTGACCCTGTAACTTCGGACAGGCCCCTCATTCCCGCCGGAACATAAGGGCCTGTCAATCATTCCGCGCTACCCCGGTCCAAGAAAACGCCGGGGACCTGATATGCGCATGATGAACCCGTTCGCCTCGAGAGAGCGCCGCCACCGTGGCCAGCGCCTCGCCGTATTCCTTCTCGGGATCGCGGTGATCGCGACGATTCCCGCAACCGCGCTGCTCGCCCAGGGCCAGCGCTCGCCCTACACCGTCGTCCAGACCGGACGCAGCTACCAGGCCCTCCAGCAGGCGGTGAACGCCATCGGCGAAGGCACCGGCACGATCCGCATCGAGCCCGGCGTCTATCGCGATTGCGCAGTCCAGCAGGCAGGCGATGTCGGCTTCGTCGCGCAAGTGCCGGGGCAGACGGTGTTTGATGGCGCCGCCTGCGAAGGTAAGGCCGCCATCGTCGCCCGCGGCCGCTCGACCACCGTCGAAGGTCTGATCTTCCAGAACATCCGCGTGCCCGATGCCAATGGCTCGGGAATCCGGCTTGAGCACGGAAATCTGACCGTGCGCCAATCATGGTTCCGCGACAGCGAGCAGGGCATCCTCTCTGCCGATGATCCGACGGGCGCCGTTCTCATTGAAAAGTCGACCTTTTCGCGCCTCGGCCGCTGCGATCGTGGCCTTGCCTGCGCCCACTCGGTCTATTTCGGCGACTATGGCAGCGTCACCATTCGCCGCAGCCGCTTCGAGGCAGGGCGCGGCGGGCACTACGTCAAGAGCCGCGCGGGCCGGGTCGAGGTCACCCAGTCGAGCTTTGACGATACTGCCGGCAAAACAACCAATTACATGATCGACTTGCCCGCTGGAGCCACCGGCCGCATCGCCGACAACGTCTTCGTCCAGGGCCTCGACAAGGAAAACTACAGCGCCTTCATCGCCATCGCCGCCGAGGGCAAGGCACACCGGTCGACTGACCTCACGATCGTCGGCAACGACGCGCGATTTGCCCCCGGCGTGAGCCGCTCTTCGGCCTTCGTCGCAGACTGGTCGGGCGACAAACTGGCACTTGGCGCCAACACCCTCGGGTCGGGTCTCAGCCGCTTCGAGTCCCGCTAGAGTTGCACCGAGTTGGGGTGGAGTTGGGGTAGAGTTGCCCCTCTGCCCCCGAGAGTCTATCTAGAGTTGGAATGCAGAGTTCTCCGCTCCTGAAGCTGGGTGGACGGCTGTGGGCGCTGCTGCTTGCCCTCACTGTCCTGACCCACGCAATTGCCCCGTTCGAGGCGCCTGTGACCGTGCGTCACGGTTCGGCCTTCAGCGCGGCGACGGCGGAGATGGCGGTCGCTCCGGCAAATCGTACACAAATTCAGCGGGTTGCCATTCCGATGGCACCGCCGCCGCCGGTAATCCTCGCACCCGAACCGGCAGCGCCACAAGTGGTCCAGCCCGAGGGCCTCTGGCCCCCGCAAACCGCGCCCCCTGCGCCGCAGCCGCTCGCGCTGCTGCCCGCACCAAGAGCGCCGCCACTTTCCTGACCTGAGCCCCGCGCCGCTCGGCGCAGTTCAAAATCATGTCAGGAATACAGCAATGTCAAACACTTCCACGATTGCGTCAGCCATCGACGCACGCCGCGCCCACGTCGAGGCGCTCCTCTCCGCCTACCCCGATGTCACCCCCGAAGAGCGGCAGCTCATGGTCAACTGGTTCCGCTCCGAAGCCAGCGCGCTCGACGTTGCGCTCATCGCCAGCAACCCCGCTGCGGAGCGTGGTTACCGTCGCTTCCGTTCTGAGAACGTTGATAAATTCACCGTCAAAGACATGGGCTATGCCTTGCTCTTCGCGGTGATCGTTGCCGCAGCGGTAGTGCTGATCGTCTGGCGCGCGGCCTAGCGCAGCAGGTGACCGGTGCGGTCTCGCTTGGTGTCGAGATAGCGCTGGTTGTGGGGGTTGGCGGGGAGCTGGTGTGCCACGCGCTCCGTCACCTCCACCCCAA
>JBKBUD010000029.1:0-28412 GCA_046290865.1 Novosphingobium sp.
CGGGGAATAATGTCGAGATGTTTTCAGTACATCTCAAACCGCCCCGCGACATGACGCACGCATTTCTGCGGCTTTCCGCCCCAACGTTCTACGCATGTTCCAATCCACTGTAAAACTTGGGTCTGGGTGCCAGCCGCCTGTCGAGCAACCTGAACCAGCTCGCGCACTCGACGCAGGTTGCGACCTTCTACTTCGATGAAGATACGAAGGCCGCGATCCAGGGCGGGTACCGCGATGTCAGGATCATGCGGCAGCTGTTGATGACGGCCCTCGGGCTGAAGCTCGATGGCGAAGAAAAGCCGTGCGAGCCGGTCGCGCAATCATTCACGCGCGCGACTGTGCCGACGCAGCCACAGCCATGATCCTCAAAGGCTCGCAACGGTCGTGTGCTAAGCCGCTGGCCGTTCACCTGCTCAATTAGCGGGACAATGATCACGTCACCGTGGTCGAGCTGCGCGGCTTTGTCGCAAGCGATCTGCTGGGCGCATTCCGCGAAGCGGAAGCCATCTCGAAGGGCACGCGTTGCACTCAGTATCTGTTCTCGCTCAGCCTTCGTCCCCCGCTCGGTGCATCGGTCAGCGAGGAACAATTCCGCCGGGTGGCGGAAGAGGCAGAGCAGCGGCTCAGCCTAAAAGGCCAGCCGCGCGCCATCGTCATCCACGAAAAGAAAGGTCGGCGGTACGCGCATGCCGTGTGCCCGCGCATCGACGCGGAGTCGATGAAGGCGATCAACATGCCGCGCTTCAAGCGGCGGCCGAACGAACTCGGCAAGGAAATTTACCTCCAGCATGACTGGCCACTACCCGACGGGATGAAACATGCAGGCGGCCAGAGCCCGCTCAATTTCACGCTCTACGAATGGCAGCGCGCGAAGCGTCTCGACATCGGCCCTCGGGTAATCCCGCAGGTTTTCCGGGAAGCGTGGAAGCAGCCCGACTCGCTCAAGGTATTCGGAGCGACACTGGCCGAACGTGGATTCTTTCTCGCGAAAGGTGCCCGGCGCGGCTTCGTCGTAACGGATGCCCAGGGCGAAGTCTTCGCGGTCGCCAAATGGACCGGGCTGAAAGCCAAAGAGATTACAGCCCGATTCGCTAGCCCATATCATCTGCCTGCCGTGACATCGGTCCAGCGCGAGGTCGCAGGGCTCATGACCGAAAAGCTGCGCAACTTTATCGCGCAGGTGAAGAGCCAGCATCAACGCGATGCCTCGTCTGCGCGCGGCGCTCGTCGCCATGCGCGGACAGCACCGCGCGGAACGCGAAACCCTGCAAGCCAGACAGGCGGAACGCTGGGATGCGGAGACGGCGGAACGTGCCGCTCGGATCCGAACCGGGTTCATGGGTCTGGTTGACCGCGTGACGGGTAAGGCCAAGGCGCTGCGCGACGAGAATCTGCGCGAAGCCATGACGGGCTTAGCCCGCGATCAGAAGCAGCGCGATGCGCTTGCGCCATCTTGAAAACCGCAAGTTGCTCACGTGCGAAGGCGAGCGCGAAGGTGTAGGGTTCGGAATTTTGGCTCGAAATGCATCAAAAATTCATTTTAGGCCATACATTTCAAACCGTAGCTTGTTTGGTTTGAAATTCATGCTATAAATGCACTATGAGTTTATCTAAGAGCGCTAAAATCAAACCACTCCTCAACGAGTGGCAGCCTCACACGGTTGCAACGAGCGAATGGCTTGGCGCACGCGGCATCACACCGCAGCATGTCCGGAACTATCTCTCTTCGAACTGGCTGGTATCTCTCGGAAGGGGGGCAGTCAAACGGCCCAATGAGACAGTGACTTGGCAGGGCGCGCTCCATAGCCTGCAAAAGCAGCTCGGGCTGAAGGTTCATGTCGGCGCGCTCACCGCGCTCGAAATGACCGGTCATCACCACTATGTGCGCTTTGACCAGATGACCGCCTATCTTTTCTCTCCGCCAGATATAGCGCTACCCAAATGGTTTCGGGACAATTGGGGGGCAGAAGTGCGCCATGTCTGCACGAACCTGTTCCCGGCGCAGATGGCCGTCACGGCGCGGCAGAGCCCCGAGGGATTAGCGTTGGTATGCTCAACGCCCGAACAGGCAATCTTGGAAATGTTGCACCTGACCCCCGCCGAATTCGATCCGGTGGAAGTGGCGCAGATCATCGAAGGCATGACATCGCTGCGCCCGAAGGTGATGCAGGAGCTGCTCGAAGCATGCTCATCGATCAAGGCGAAACGGCTATTTCTGTACCTCGCCGAGCGTGCGCAATTGCCCCTCGTGAACAGTCTCGATCTATCTAGAATCCAGCTTGGTCAGGGCAAGCGAGCGATCACGCCGAAAGGTCGGCTGACCGCCAAATACGATCTGCTGCTGCCGGAAGAGTTGGTGAACCATGACCGCTGACACCTATCGCGATCAGGTCAAGCTGCTGCTCGACATCTTGCCCTTGGTGATGGCCGAAGAGGTTTTCGGCTTGAAAGGCGGCACCGCAATCAATCTTTTTGAGTGGGATTTTCCGCGCCTGTCGGTGGATATCGATCTCACCTATTTGCCGAACCATGATCGCACTGAATCACTCGAAGCGATCAGTGCGGCACTGCGTCGGATCGCGGCAGAAATCGAAAGGAGGTTACCACCGACGAGGGTCACGATGCCGACGCAAGGCAACGAGCATCTGGAAGTGAAACTGCACTGTCAGAAACTCAGAACGCCAGTAAAAATCGAAGTCAATCCTTCGCTGCGTGGACACTTGCTGCCCGTGCGGGTCATGGGATGCACGAACAAAGTGCAGGCAGAATTCGAAGCCTTTGCCGAAGCGCGCGTCGTCTCGCAGGGCGAATTATTCGGCAGCAAGATCTGCGCCGCACTCGACCGACAGCACCCTCGCGACCTGTTCGATGTGAAATTGATGCTCGATGGTATTGGTCTCACCGATGATATCCGGCACGGTATGATCGCCGCGTTGGTCAGCCACGGCAGGCCGATCGCTGAACTTTTGAAGCCGACGGCCAAAGATCATAGCGAGACCTACCGGACGAGATTTGCAGGGATGACAACCATCCCATTTTCGTATGACGATCACATCGCCACGCTCGACCGGTTGACTGCGACAATCCGTTCCGGTCTCACTGGGGATGATAGCGCCTTCCTGCGCTCTTTCGAAAAGGGCGATCCCGAATGGGATCGGTTCCCAATTGCGGCCTTGGCAGATCTTCCAGGGCCGCAATTCAAGTTGCTCAACGTGCGCAAATTCCGGGCCGCGCAACCTGAAAAACATGCGCAGGGAATAGCCGCTCTGGACGATATCTGCACATAAATTTGTGAGCAAAAAAGGCGTTGCTCATCTCGGTATGAGCAACGGCCTGATCTCAGAATAAGCTCAACTGCTTTGAGGCCTCGACATAAGCCCGCCATTCCGGCTTCATGGTTTCATGGTTTCATGATCCAGCCAGGCCTGTACGAAGGCGAGCGCAGAGCTGTGAGGTTCGATATGCAATCATGGCAGAAGTGCGAGCGGTAGCCCGTCTCGGTGATGTGCAGTCTCTGGTGATCCTCGGCGTGCAGTTCGACGTGGTCAGTTTCCCCGAAGCATGCCGATTCCGTATGTGGACGGCCCCTACTTGCAAGAACATTTCGGCAGTACTGATCTGATGGCTTGCGTTCGTATGCCCGGCCTGTTGTTGCGCTCGCACATGAGCGCTGGCCAATATGGTTTCCGCAATGCATGTTCGAAACGACGATGTGACCTATTAGAGCGTTTTCCACAGCGGCTGAATCGATGGGGATTTCGTTTCCGGCGCATCTCTGATTCAGAGTCCAAGCTGGTGAAGGTGCGAATTCCTGCGCCACGACGCCAGTCTCGAAGACGTCGATTATCAGGCATCACGCGGTCTCTCGATCGCAGCCTGTTCCTCAAGCTTGGATCATGCGACTGGGTCCGCTCACGACGCAATCTTCTGATCACGGGGCCCTGCGGTGTGGGCAAAAGTTACCTTGCCTGTGCCCTTGGCCACAAAGCATGTCGGGAAGACCTACCCGTGGCGTACTACCGTGCGTCACAGCTCTTCGCCATGCTGGCGCTTGGCAGAGGCGATGGCCGCTACGCCAGAATGCTGCAGCGCGCGCTTTCGCGTGCGCGTATCTTTGCTCATACCAACCCCAGTCCTTCAACCTCGAAAAGCCCATTGATCCTGACGCGGTGAAAAATGCCGCAGGAGGCGCTTGCCCTGATCACCCGGCAACCGACAAATCATGCTCGGACGAGCCCAGAGCGGTGGCCTCATGAATAGTGCGGGCTTCTGTAACGGGCCGTTTGTCAATCCCGATTTGGTTCAGTCACGTCGCCGGCTTCATGCTTCTGTCCGCAGTCACCGCAAGGGTGCTGCATGATGGATGTCCTAATCGAACCGGCCGACCAATCTAGAAACGCGCAGTCACCCGAAGGGCTGCTCCCGGATTATCGGCCTGACCTGGCTCGTGCGTCCCGGCGACGGGACCTTGCCATCGGACGCAATGGCGGCGCCCGAAAACCTTGTTCCTTACCCTTGCTCCTGCCTGGTACCTGTCATGCCGCGGCCAGTTTCGGATCGAAGCAGGTGCCGTCGCTGAGCATGCGGTGCATGACGACGGCCAGCTTGCGCGCCAGCGCCACCTTGGCCTTTTTCATGCCTGCCCTGCAGGCGACCTTGGCTGCCCAGCTCTTGAGCTGGGATCCCTTGACCGGCCTGGTCAGGATGATGTTGGCCGCCTCGTAGAGGGCTGTGCGCACCTCCTGATCGCCGCATTTGGAAATGCGACCGGTGACATCAGTCTCGCCTGATTGGTACTTGCGCTGCGTCAGGCCAAGATGCGCGCCGACGGTTCGCGATGATCGGAACCTCGTGGGATCATCAATAGCCGACACGAAGGTCAGTGATATCAGGGCCCCGACACCCGGTACGGTCATCAGTAATTGCGCCCGCTCGTCCTGCTTGGCCTTCCGGTTGACAAGGCCGTCCAGGCGGCGAAACTGCTCGAACAGTGTGGCCCGGGCCGCGAGCAAGGCATCGATCGTCTCGGACAGTCCCGGGACATTGGCAGCAAGCTCCCGCACCCGGGCCTCGAATGTCTTGCGGTTGGTGGCCCCCACTTTCAGGCCATAGCCGCGTAGCAATCCACGTAGGCACATCTCGATATCGATGTACCGTGACTGCAGCATCTTGCGGCCTGCAAGCAAAGTCCGGTTTTCCTGCGCCTCTTGCGACTTGCAATGCACCTGCCGATACCAGCCAAGTCGCATCAGCTGTGCAATCCCTCGTGCGTCCTTGCGGTCAGTCTTCACGGGCATCGAGCGGAATGCATCGCGAACCTGGCGGGTCTCGAGAAGAACCACTGGTAGCCCAGCTTCACTCATCGCTGCATACAGCCACTGCGACAAGGGACCTGCCTCAAGGCCGATCGCCGCAATCTCGAGCCCAAGCCCTGCAAACCACGGCCCAGAATTTCTTCCGGTTCACTTGCAACCCGCGCTTCCTTCACAACCTTGCCCGCAGCATCCACCACGCAGAAATGCGAGACTTCCAACGAAACATCGATACCAGTATAGTACTGCACGGTGGTCTCCCCAGATGCTTGGCGCAGCCCAACCGCTGACGCCGTTCTACCATCTACCGGGAGGCCGCCAACCCTGCCAACAGGGGTAAGCCACCAACGCCCGGACCGTTACTCTATCTAGAGAACATCCCGCTGCCGCAGCAGCGCGCGCAACTGTGCAGGCTTGACCGGCTTGTTGAGGGTAGGGAGCGAAAACGCCCCGAGACGGGCCTTGGTTTCCTCGCTGCGGTCTGCGGTGATGACCATGGCGGGGAGATCGAAGTCGACCTGCGCGCGAAGCGTCGCGATCGCTTCCTCGCCGGTCAAACCGTCATCGAGCTGGTAATCGACAATCGCCATGGCCGGCCTACGCGCAAGAGCCGCCCCAACGCTAGATTCCGCGGGATCGCGCGCGGTAACGACTTCGAGACCCCAGTTTTCCAGCAGCGCCTCCATGCCCGAGAGGATCGCTGGGTCGTTGTCGATCACCAGCACGAGACCGCCATTGCCGGTCGGTACGGCAGAGGTCTGCTCGACTGGCTTGGGTGCGGCGCCCGGTTCGACGCGGGGCAGGATGATCGAGAAGGCCGAACCGAGGCCGGGCACGGAATCCAGGCCGATCGGGTGATCGAGCATGGTCGAGACGCGGCGGACGATGGCCAGGCCAAGGCCCTTGCCGGGAATCTTCTGCGTCTTGCCGACGCGGCGGAACTCGCCGAAGATTTCCTCGCGGTCTAACGCGGCGATGCCGGGGCCGGTATCGCGCACGGTGACGCGGACCATGCCCTGGATCTCGGTGACTTCCACAGCAACGCGCCCGGCTTCGGTATAGCGGATGGCGTTCGAGACGAAGTTCTGCAGCACGCGGCGCAAGAGGCGTGCGTCCGAGCGGACCCAGGCGTCGGTTTCGACCACATCGAACTGCAGGTTTCCGGCCGTGGCCAGCGGGGCGAATTCGACGCGCAGGGCGTGAAGGATCGCGCCGAGCGAGTGGTCCGCCACCTCGGGCTGGATCGCCCCTGCGTCGAGGCGCGAAATCTCGAACAGGGCTTCGAGCAAGTCCTCGACCGAATCCAGCGCGGTGGAAGCCTGGCTGACCAGCGCGCGCGGGCGTTCGGGCAACTTGAGGCCGTCCATCGCCGAGACGAACAGGCGCGCGGCATTCAAGGGCTGAAGCAGGTCGTGGCTGGCGGCGGCGAGGAAGCTGGTCTTGGAGCGGTTGGCGGTCTCAGCCTCGTTCTTGGCCTCGACCAACTGGCGGTTGACTTCGACCAGTTCGGCGGTGCGCTCCTCCACCCGCCGTTCGAGCAGTTCCGCGGTTTCGGTGAGCGAGCGCTGCAGGCTGACGTGATCGGTCACGTCGTCGAAGGTGAAGACCATGCCACCATTGCCAAGCGGGACCGAGCGGATCACGAAGTGCCGCCCATCCATCAGGCAATCGGCGGAAAGCTGGCGCGTATCGCCCTCGCGCCAGGCAAGACTGTCGGCGCATTCGAGGCCAAGCCTCCAGCTGCACCACTGCACCAGTTGGGCATGGCTCTCGACATGGCGCAGCAGGTCGCTGCCGGAAAGGCCGAGCACTCGGACGAGGCCTTCGTTCCACGCCTGCATCCGGTGTTGCGCATCGAACAGGCAGACGCCTTCGGACAGGGTGTCGAGCGTGGCCTGCAGCGCCAGGTTGCGTTCGGCCAGTTCCAATGCGCGCTGGCGGGCGTCCTCGGCCTTGACCGAGGTGATGTCAGTGTAGATGCCGACGATACCGCCGTCGCTGGTGCGAATCTCGTTGATCTGGATCCAGCGTCCATCGCCCAAGGCCTGCACGTGCGCGCCTTCGGCACGACGATGCCAATCGACGCGGTCGCTGAGCCAACGATCCGGCCCAATGGCGGCTCCCATTGTCGATCCGGTGAGCGCAACGCGACTGGCCATCTCGGCAAATTCGGGGCTGTCGCCCGCAATCGGCTCGACCGCCGGGAAGATCCTGAGGAAGGCGCGGTTGCACAGGATCAGGCGGTCATCGGCGTCGAACAGGGCGAAGCCATCGTCGAGCGACTCGATGGCATCGCGCAGCAGGACGCGCGCGGCGGTGGCGTCCTCGTTGGCCGCAGCGAGTTCGGCCATGGCCGCTTCGAGGGCGCTGGTCCGGTCGCGCACCACGGATTCGAGGGCAATGGCGGTTTCGAACATCGAGAATGCGCCGCCCTCCATGTCGCCCGAGCGTTCGACCCGGTCCATCAACGCGGCGTTGATCTTTTCCAGCTGGCGCACGCGGGCGCGCAGGGCGGTGACCTCGTCCTCGCCGTTGACCATGGCAGGCGCGAGGATACCGGTGAGGCCGGTTCCGCTCATCGCCCGACCGCGAGACCGGTGAAGGTCTGGTTCATGTGCGCAGCGCGGAACTGTTCGCCATAAGTGTTGAAGCCGTACACGCGGTTGGCGACATACATGCGCGAGACGACCCCGGCCTGCTGGCGGTCCTCGGCATCGAGCCGGTTGAGCACGCAATCGAAGCCGACAACATGATCGATCTCGCCGACCTTGTCACCGATCTCGTCGAACAGGGCGTCCATTTCGGACAGTCGATCGACCGGCTCGCCAATAGACAGGACCACGCCGGTATCGATCGCGCAGTAGAACGTGAGCGAGCCGTCGTCGTTGGCGGTCTGGATCGAACGGACATGAAACTGCCCGCCAGTGCGCACGATTGGCGGATAGGCGGCGAAGAACTGCGCGTTCAATTCCGACAGCGGGCTGCCGGCAAGGCGGCAGTATTCCTCGGCGGCGGGCGCGGCGTTGATCTCGGTGACGACGCGGGATTCCGCATCGGCCTCCGTGATCACCATCTTGGCGGGGCCGGGGCGGTAGAAGCTCTTGCAGAAGACGTGCAGCGGGCGGCGGCTGGTCAGAAGCACGATCACGGCGGCGTCCTTGTGGAACGCGCCCTCGTGGAAAATCGCGGTATCGCGGAATGACAGGCCATCGCCACTGGATCCGCCGATCAGCTGGATATCGCCCAGCGCATGCTGCGCGGTCATCGTCAGCAGTTCCTCGCGGTGGGACAAGCCATCAACAAAAAACAGGGCGACCTGATGTAGGCCCTCGCCATGTTCGCGGCGCGATTGCGCGACGAGCTGGCGGATCGCGCCCTGGGCGACCTGCGGATCGAAGTGGTCGAGCTCGTCAAAGCGCAGCGAAGCCATCGCGAAGGGGCCTTCGGGGAAGCCGATCAGCACGACCGAGTGCGTGTCATAGCCTTGATCATTGAGCTCACCCGCGCTGGTGCAGCCGAACAGCCGGACATCGGGCATCGCTTCTGCCAGTTCGGCCTGCAGGGCATCGCGCGAATAGACGTTGGAGCAGAACAGCAGCGCGCCCGCCAGCTTGCGCTGCCCCACGCATTCGGCAAGTTCGGCCACCGCGGCTTTCGGATCGGCGGCGCGCGAAGTGCACGCGATCATGCGCGTCTCTTCCACTGCAGTCGCCATATCCATCACCGCATCCTCCATGGCATGACCTCTTTCGGGTTCTCCTGCCGTTGTCGCAGCTTAGGGCGAACCCGCGCCTTCGCCAAGCAGGGCAGCGTCGCCGCGCAAAGGTTCGCCCGCCGCTTCGAGCGCCGCGATCTCGTCGTCGCTGAACACCCGGCTGCGCACGATGAAGCGCACGCCTTCGGGCGCTTCGAGGCTCATACCCGCGCCTCGGCCCGGGACGACGTCGATCGTCACCTGGGTGTGCCGCCAGTATTCGAACTGCGCCGCGCCGATCCATACCGGCGTGCCTTCCGCGATATGGCCCAGCAGCACATCCTGCCCGCCGACGCGAAACTCGCCGGCGACAAAGCACATTGGGGCGGAGCCATCGCAGCAGCCGCCCGATTGATGGAACATCAGCGCCCCGTGGCGGCCCTTGAGCCGGGAAATCCATACCCCGGCCTCGGGCGTATTCAGCACACGGAGCGGCAGATTGCTCATCCGACGTGGCTGATCATGATGCTGGCACCGCCGGTTGCGAAATTGGCAATATCGGCGCTAGCAGCCTGGGCCTGGGGCGAGCCCATCCCTGCAGCCATGGCATCGGCGTCGGCGAACCACAGCTGGGTCAGACGGTAATAAGCAGGCGGACTGCCGTCAGGACCGGGCAGCCCCTTGAGCAGGACGGCTTTTTCCAGCCCGGGGATCTGATCCGCGATCGGCATGTGGATGTCGTGGTAATAAGACTCGAACGCCTCCGGATCGGTGGGGGCGTTGTAGAATACGTTGACGACGACCTGGGCCATCCGTTCATCCTCTCTTTGTTGTCACTTCACCTTCGCGCTCTTGCGGCGCTTTGGCAATCGGCGGATCATAAACGGGACGGCGCGACGGGGACCTTCCTCCCCTGCCGCGCCGTCTCCCTCCAGCTGTCAGGCCGGTTTCATGTCAGCCTCAGAAGAAGCCGAGCTTCTTGGGGCTGTAGCTCACTAACAGGTTCTTGGTCTGCTGGTAGTGGTCGAGCATCATCTTGTGGGTTTCGCGCCCGATACCCGACTGCTTGTAGCCACCAAAGGCCGCGTGGGCCGGGTAGGCGTGATAGCAGTTGGTCCACACACGACCGGCCTGGATGCCGCGACCAAAGCGATAGGCGCGGGTCCCGTCGCGGGTCCACACGCCGGCACCAAGACCGTAGAGCGTGTCGTTGGCGATCTCCAAGGCCTCCTCGTCGGTCGAGAACTTGGTCACGGCGAGGACAGGGCCGAAGATCTCTTCCTGAAAGACGCGCATCTTGTTGTGGCCTTCAAGCACGGTCGGCTTGACGTAGTAGCCCTGCGCGAGATCGCCCTCGTGCATCGCACGTTCGCCGCCGGTCAGGACCTTGGCGCCTTCGTCGCGCCCGATCTGGATGTAGGAGAGGATCTTCTCCATCTGATCGTTCGAGGCCTGCGCGCCGATCATGGTCGAGCCATCGAGCGGGCTGCCAAGCTTGATCGCCTCGACGCGGGCAATCGCCTTCTCGATGAAGCGGTCATATATCGATTCATGCACCAGCGCGCGGCTCGGGCAGGTGCAGACCTCGCCCTGGTTGAGCGCGAACATAGTGAATCCTTCCAAGGCCTTGTCGAGGAAGTCATCGTCGTGATCCATCACATCGGCGAAGAAAATGTTCGGGCTCTTGCCGCCAAGTTCCAGCGTGCAGGGAATCAGGTTCTCGCTCGCATACTGCATGATCAGGCGGCCGGTGGTCGTCTCGCCGGTGAACGCGATCTTGGAGATGCGCTTGTTGGTGGCGAGCGGCTTGCCTGCCTCGATCCCGAAGCCATTGACGATGTTGAGCGTGCCGGCGGGCAGGATGTCGGCAACCAGCTCAGCCAGCACGAGTATCGACATCGGAGTCTGTTCGGCCGGCTTCAGCACTACGCAGTTGCCTGCCGCCAGCGCCGGGGCGAGCTTCCATGCCGCCATCAGGATCGGGAAGTTCCACGGGATGATCTGGCCGACCACGCCCAATGGTTCGTGGAAGTGGTAGGCGACAGTGTCATGGTCGATCTCGGCGATCGAGCCTTCCTGCGCGCGCACGCAGGCGGCGAAATAGCGGAAGTGGTCGATGGCGAGCGGAATGTCGGCGGCCGTCGTCTCGCGGATCGGCTTGCCGTTGTCGATAGTCTCGACCATCGCCAGCAGGTCGAGGTTGGCTTCCAGCTTGTCGGCGACCTTGAGCAGGATGTTCGACCGTTCCGTGGTCGACATCTTGCCCCATGAATCCTTGGCGGCGTGGGCGGCGTCCAACGCCAGCTCGATGTCCTCGGCAGTGCCGCGCGCAACCTGGCACACGACCTGGCCGGTCACCGGCGAGATATTGTCGAAATACGCACCCTTGACCGGGGCAACCCACTTGCCGCCGATGAAGTTGTCGAACTTTTCGCGAATGAGCGAAACGCCAGTGAACTGGCTAAGGGCCTGCTGCAACATCCTCGGTACTCCGGGTCGATTGTCGTTGAGATCGACCCGGAGCATGCGCCCGCAATGGGGCCACGCCAATTGTACCTTGGAAGGATGCCGAAGCAGCGATGCCGGAGATCAGGCTACTCCGGCGAACCGGTCGAGCGCGGCCACGCCATCATCCGGCCAGCGCGATAGCATGAGCAGGCGCTTGTGGCCGTGGCCGATGAACAGTTCGTCGGTAACGCCCATGCCGCCGTGGAACTGGATCATCTCGTGGCCCAGCTCGACCGAGGCCGGGGCGACAAATGCACGCAGTCCGTTGACCGCAGCGGCAAAGCCGTCCGATCCCTGGCTCACTATGGCCAGATCGAGCAAGGCGCGGCCCTGCTCGATAGCCGCGTATTGCGCCGCCATACGGTGCTGGATCGCTTGGAACGAGCCGAGCGAAGTGCCGAACTGCTGGCGGGTGCGCAGATAGTCGAGCGTGGCGTCGAACAAGGACTGCATCACGCCCAAGGCTTCAGCCGAGCGGGCGAGCGAGGCGAGCACGTCGACTTCGGCAAGATCGGCCAGCGAGCCGCCAAGACGGGTTGCCGGAACGCTTGCCAGATCGAGGCTGACGGCCAGCGAGCCATCGACCATGCGCCACGACGTGATGGTCAGGCCCGGTGCATTGGCCGCGACGAGGAACAGGCCAACGCCTTCGGCATCGGTCGCCGCGCCGCTTTCGCGCGCGGTGACAATGTAGCCTTCGACTCCGGCGCCAGCAGGCACGCACGACTTCGCGCCCGAGAGCGTGCCGTCGGCGGCCACACGGGTCTCGACATAAGTGCGTCCGCCACGGGCACCCTGTTCGGCATGGGCCAGCGCGATGCGGCGCGCGCCCATGGCAAGGGCTTCCATCCATTCGGCAGCAAGGTCTGCCGATGCAACGCGTTCGAACAGGCGCGCGGCGACCATCACGTTCTCGATCAGGGGTTCGACCACCAGGCCCTTGCCCAGCGCCTGGAACACCGTGGCGATGGCCGTGGCGTCGAGCGCCATGCCACCGCTTTCGATCGAAAGCGGCGCCGCGATCAGGCCCAGTTCAGCAAGCAGCGCCCACATCTGCGGCGAATAACCATTCGGTCCGCCAAGGTAAGCCCGGCGGCGGTCAAGGTCGTAATTGTCATCGACGAAACGCTCGGCCAGAGCCTTCAGCATTTCTTCGTCTTCGTTCAGGTCGAAATTCACGTCCCTCTCCTCAAGGAACAGACCTCTACCAAAGTCGCAGACATCGCCACGCTGCGCAAATGACTAGGCACTGACAACAAACCCGTCGTTGTTTCCAAAGGCTTCGCCCGGTATGGGTTACGGCCATAAGTACAGGAGAGGTCAGTTGCAGCTTTCGGTGGAGTCCATCGATTCGGTCAGGATCAGCAGCCCGCAGGACGTGCGTCGCGCGGCAGAGGCCCTGCACCAGATCGCCAGCGGCGCCGGAATGCGCGCGGCACCTGCCCACGACATTGCCGACAAGCGCACGCCCGTCGATGCCGATGGCAACATCCTTGCCCGCGACGTTTTCGGCTGGAACGATGAAAAGGTGTGGTGGCGCAATTCACGCATCGCGCTGGATTCCCCCCTGACTTCGGCGTGCCGGTTCGAGAGCGAGCCGTTCTGGGTCAACGCCAACGGCTTTCACACCCGCCAGCCCAACCATTACCTGACCGCGATCGACCTCACCAACTTCGAGGCCCGCGCAATGACCCGCGCCGCCATCGTCGTGCCGGTGCACCTGCCCTTCGGCCAGATCGGCGCGGTCAGCTTCAACCCGCTCGACCCTGAACTGACCGAGCTCGACGATGTTTTCCTCGAGAACGGCGATGCCTTCGGGATCTATGCCCGGACATTCATCGCCAGCTACGTCCACGCGATGGGTTCCGCCCAGGCGCTGCCCTCAGGATCGCGCCTGTCGAAGCGCGAGGTAGAATGCCTGCGCTGGGCCGCCATCGGCAAGACCGACCTCGAAATCAGCATGATCATGGGCCGCAGCCGCGCCACGGTGCGCTTCCACATCCACAACGCCTCGATGAAGCTGAACGCGGTCAACCGCAGCCAGACCGTCTTCAAGGCCGCGCAGCTGGGCTACATCTCGCTGGCCACCTGACCCCCAACTCCCTTCCCTGGAGAACCCATGTCGCAAAAGCCGTTCGATCCCGTCGCTGCGTGGCAGAACATGGTCCAGAAATGGGAGCAGGAGATCAACGGCTGGTCAGGCAAGCTGACCGAGAGCGAACAGTTCGGTGCGATGATCGGCCAGATGGGCAAGGTGCAGCTCGTGGCCCAACGCGCCTTTGCCGAGCAGATGGAAGGTCTGCTGCGCAATCTGAACTTGCCGAGCAAGGCCCAGGTCGATGCCCTGTCCGAGCGACTCGATTCCATCGAGGATTCGATCGACCGCGTGCGTCTGGCCATTGAGGCACTGGCCGGAAACACTGCGCCCACCCCTGCCCCGCCCGAGCCGAGACGGACGCGCAAGCCGCCGCCAAAGGCTGATGCACCGAAGGCATGAGCGAGGCAGAACAGCTAACTACCGAAGCCATTGCCGAGCGGGTCCGGCGCGAAGTTGATCGCGCGCTGAAGCGCAACATCAAGGGCCTCGATTTCCTGACCGCGCCCCGCGCCGAAGTGGGCGCGATGGCCAAGGAGCTTGTTCATCGCGAAGGCACCGCGATGCTCTATCGCTACCGATCGGTGGTCGACGAAATCTATCGCCTGCCGCTGCTGATTGTCTCGCCTCCCAGCAACAAGGGGTATATCTTCGACCTTGCGCCCGGACAAAGCATGATCGAGTATCTGCTCGGGCGCGGATACGATGTGTTCAACCTCGACTGGGCTCCGCCGCGACGCGACGAGGCGCATCTGGGCATAGCCGATTATGTTGACCGGTTCATCCCCGACAGCCTTGCCACCATCGCACGGGTCACCGGCGAGACCGAAGTAACGCTGGCCGGGTATTGCATGGGCGGCACATTGGCCACGATCCATGCCGCGCTCCACGCCGGAAACGGTGTGCGCAATCTGGTGCTGTTTGCAACGCCGGTCGATTTCACCCACATGCACCTGTTCCAGAAGTGGTCCGACGAGCGGCATTTCAACGTCGATGAAGTGGTCGATAAGCTTGGGGTGATCCCGCCGGAGATAATGCTTGGCGCATTCGATCTGGCCCGCCCCGCCAACCGCACGGCAGGGCGGATGCACTTGTGGACCAACATGTGGAACGACGAGTTCGTGCGTTCGTATCGCATGTTCGACCGCTGGGCTGCTGAAACGCTGCCCGTGCCGGGGGAGTATTTCCGCGACCAGATCCGCTACCTGATGTGGCAGAACGCCCTGCACGAGGGCACGCTGGAGATTGGCGGGCGGACCGCTTCGCTGGCGAACATTGCCGTCCCCATCCTCAACATCATCGCCCAGCACGATCACATCGTCAGTCTCGATGCCGCCCGCCCGTTGCGGGACCGCACCTCCTGTCCAGCCTACCACGAGATCGTCGCGAAGGGCGGCCACGTCAGTCTTGTTGCAGGGCCCGCTGCCCTGCGCAGGCTTTGGCCGCTGATCGATGGCTGGCTTGCCGAAAGGTCTGTCTGAATGTCCGAAGCACCGACCTATCCACGCAACCTTATCGTCGGAACGCACAGTATCGTCCTGCGCCCTTTGCAGGCAGGGGATGCCGAAGCCTTGCTCCATTTTGCACAAGGCCTGCCCGCGCACGACCTGCTGTTCCTTCTGCGCGACATCCGCAATCCTCGCGTGGTGGCAGCGTGGATCGAGCAGGTGGAGCGCGGTTTGATCCGCAGCCTTGTCGCGCTTGTCGGCGAGGAATTCGTCGCCTGCACCGCACTGGCGCGGGACGAGTTGAGCTGGTCGCCCCATGTCGCCGATATCCGCATGATCATCGCGCCAAAGCTGCGCGGCACCGGCTTCGGCCGGGTGCTGGCGCAGGAGTGCCTGAAGATGGCCATGGCCGATGGCGTATCTAAGCTTACCGCGCGACTCACCCCGGATCAGGGCGCTGCGCTGACAGTGTTCGAGGATCTTGGCTTCCGACCCGAAGCGCTCCTGCGTGATCACGTGCGCGATGCCGACGGCGAATTGCATGACATCGCGATCATGGCGCTCGATCTGGAGCGGCAGGGCGGGATGAAAGCGCTCTACGGGTCAGCCTGAGGTCAAAGGCTAGCCTGGAAAGAACCCGGCGAAGGGTCCGGCAGGGTCAAACCGCGTCCACTCGTGCTCGGTCTGCGAGAGGCGGTCAGCCACGGCCCAGAACACGCCGGGATTGGCGACGAAGCCGAAGTGGCTGCAATGCACCTCAATGTTCTCGGTCCGGGGGTCGATCTCGCTGACGCAATTTTCCCAGGCGGTGATCCCGTCGGAGCGGGAAAAGATCGCGCTCGACGGTACGGGCAAGGGATGATGGCCGAGGCCATAGCGCAGCGCCGTTTCGGGCGACGAGACCTTGTTGCCAGTCATCAGCTCGTAGAGCATGCTCAGGCTGGTTGCCCGCGGATTGCCGGTGAATGGGCTGCCAAGCGTAACCACCTGGCGCAGCGCGCCATGATCGCGCCGTGCCGCCTCACGCGCGATCACGCCGCCAAGACTCCACCCGACAAGGCTGACCTTGCGCCCGGTCTCTTGCGCAATCGCATCGATCCGCGCGGCAACATGTTCACCGTTCTCGCCCGCCGAATGCTGATCGAGATTCCAACCCAGATCCCAAGGGAAAACGGCATAGCCCAATTTGCCAAGATAGGTGCGCAACAGGCCGGTCATCTTGTCGTTGGTGGCAAAGCCCGGCAGGACCATTACCGGATGACCATCGCCCATTGGCGCACGCATCAGCACCGGCCAGGCCAGCGCCAGCATGCCGGTTTCCGCCAGGAAGCGCGGCGTTTCCAGCATCGTCCAGCCAAGCTGTGGCCGTCTTATCTCAGCACTCGATCTGGCCTGCATGCTTGGTCCCCTCAGGCCTGGTACCATCGGGCATGACAAGGGCGGCGACAAGCCTAGCGTTTTTCAGAGCCGCCGCCGATGGACTCATTCATCCCAAGGCGGAATTTCGCCCGCGCCTACCTGGCTGGAAATGCCCAGCAGGAATCCGCCATAGACTTCCGTCGCGTTGGGGTACTTGGCGGCCATGATGGCGGCAAGTTCCTTTGAGGTCTTCGAGCGACTGCGCGCCTCGGCGAAAGCCTTGATGTAGGCGCGGGTCCAGCCAATGCTCATGCTGTCGTCGGGCAGGCCCGGCTTGGTGTGCCCGGCGACGACCTTGACCGGATTGAGCGTCTCGAGCTGGTCCAGCGTCTTCAACCAGGCATCGTATTGCGCAGGCCCATGCTCGCCGAGCCAGACATAGACACCGTTGTAGAGGATATCGCCCGCGATCAGGGTGCGGGTCTCGGCATCCCAGACCGCAGTCGAATGGACGTGATCGCCCTGCAGCGGCCCGAGGACCTGCAGCTTGTGGCCTTCGAGGTCGAAGCTGTTGTCCGTCATCGCCTCGGGCTGCACCGGGCGCTTGGGGGCATTGGTCCCAAGCTGCCCGCTCCAGCGCTTGAACTTGATCGGGATCGAGCGGGCCATGTCCTTGGCCGCGACCGGGTTGGCGATGATCTTCGCGTCCGGAAAGGCATCCTGCAGCACGTCGAGCCCGAAGAAGTGATCGGGGTGGTCGTGGGTGATGATGATCGCCTTCAGGGTCTTGCCGCTGTCGAGTACTTCGGCGGCAACGCGCATGGCATCGGACCGCGCGAAGGGCACGTCGACCAGGACGGCGTCCTTCTCGCCGGTAATCAGGGTGACGTTGGCGACCATGCTGACCGGGCTGGTCGGGATGACCTTGTAGTCCAGCGTTTTGGCCTGTGCGGCACCGATGGACAGTGCGGTCGCTGCGAGAAGTGCGAAAACCTTGCGCATGTGCCGTTTCTCCTCAGTGGGCAGGCGTCAGTGAGCGGAAATCAGTGTGCCGTCTGGCCGCCGTCGATGGTGAATGTCGCGCCGTTGATGAAGCTCGCCCCGTCCGAGCACAAGTGCAGGACGGTGGGCGCAATCTCCTCAGGACGTGCAGCGCGGCCCGAGATGTTCTGGGCGAAGAACATGTCCGTGAACGCGTTGCTGTCGGCCCAGTGCTGGGTCATCGGGGTGACCACGAAGCCGGGCGCGATGGCATTCACGCGGATGCCCATCTGCGCATACTCCACCGCCGCCGCCTTGGTGAGGCCCGAGACCGCGTGCTTCATCGCGCAATAGGCGCTCATGTTGGGGTCCGCGATCAGCGCGCCGACGCTGGCGGTGTTGACGATCGCGCCGCCGCCGACGCTGAGGAAGTGGCGGATCTCGGCCTGCATGGCGAAGAACACGCCCTTGAAATCGACGTCGATGGCAAGGTCCAGTTCGTCTTCGGGGATTTCGTGGATCGGGCGTTGCGGCGGCAGGACGCCGGCGTTGTTGAACGCGGCATCCATGCGGCCGAAGCGGTCGAGGCATTGCGCGACGAGTTCGTCGAGGTCGCAGGCCTTGCGCACGTCGGTCTTGCGGAAGGCGGCGCGGCCACCTTCACCAAGGATCATCGCCACGGTTTCATCGGCGCGGTCGTCAATGTCGCCGATCATGACCGAGGCGCCTTCGCGCGCAAATGCAAGTGCCGTGGCCCGGCCGATGCCGGTTGCAGCGCCGGTCACGAGGACGGCTTTTCCTTCGAAGCGCATCATGTCAGATGATCCCTGATTTGCCGGGGGCGAGAATGCCGTTGGGGTCGAGCGCGTGCTTGATCTTGGCATTGAACTCGCGGTTCACCGCGCCGTACTGCTGCGCGACGAGGTCCATCGAATTGACCCCGGTACGGTAGCTCGCCCAGCCCTGCGCGCCGAAGCGCGTGACGAGTTCACGGTAGCAGGCGTCGGCTTGTCTCTCCTGCTCGGCATCGGACTTGTCGAACAGCAGCGCGATGATGTGGTGCAGGTCGCGCCAGCCGATGGCGTAGGCGGCGGTGTAGTCGAAGCCGTGTTTCTCGACGATCTCCTTGGCCAGAGCAGTCTGGCGCTCGGCCTCGACCCCGCGCGCGGCGGCGACCGGCGCGAACCAGGCAAGCCCGCCGCCCGCACCGCGCCAGCGCAGCAGGCCGATCTCGTCGAGGTTGAGCCCACCTTCCATCAGCGTGGAGTGGTGGTGGAACCACGGATTGTCGCCCATTTCGGCGGCAGTCAGCACTTCGCCGCCGCTGGCCGTCAGGCTCGCGCGGATGATCGGCTCGACGCCCGCCACGGTCTGTTCGGTGCCGTAGAGCGCAAAGTAGGTGTTCCACATGCCGAGGCCATTGGCCTTGGCCGCCTTCTTCAGTGAGGCCTCATCGAGCGGCACACCATCGGGCACGATCTCGTTGCGACGCTTGAACATGGCGAGCTGGTACGACGCGCTCATCATCAGGTTGCAGTTGGCGACGAGGTTCGAGACGCGTAAGGGGCGCATCGCCTCGATGATGCGCGGCACATCGGCCATTTCGGCATGGCGCACCATGAAGGGCTTGTAGACCGGAGGCTTTGGCATCAGCCACAGGCCCATCTTCGTGACGACACCGAAGTTCGACTGGGTGAACAGGCCATCAATGTACGGCCCGTAGCCCCACTTGAACGCCTGCCACGCGGTGCTGCCCTTGATCGAGCCCATGCCGGTGCGCATGACCTGCCCGTCGGCCAGGACCACTTCCATGCCGCACTGGAACATGAAGTGTTCGCCATAGGGCGTGTAGCCGACGCCGCGATCGAGCGTATTGCCGACCGGCGAGGCGATCGGGCCGACCGTGGGCACGTCGATCCACAACGGGATGTTGTTCTCGACCAGATAGTCCTTGAGCTGCTGGTAAGTGACGCCCGGCTCCAGCAGGCAGGTGCCTAGATCGGCGTCCACCTCGAGAATGCGGTTCATCCGCTTGAGATCGAGCACGACCTGCCCCGGCGTGGCGGGCGCGGTCATGCCATAGCCCATGTTCTTGCCGGTCGAGACGGTCCACAGCGGCTGCTTGTAGGTGTTGGCGATGCGGACGATTTCCTGCACCTGCTCCACCGTCTCGGGGCAGACTGCGCCGACGGGGACGTGGCGGTGCGCAGGGTCAGGCACGTAAACTTTGGTGTAGGGGGCGACGGAGTCCTCGTCACCGAACACCCATTCACTGCCGACGACGGCGCGGAAGGCCTTCATCGCACCAGCAAAGTCGGCCTTAGTCATGTGTGGGGCGAGCGGGGCCGGGTTCTTCGCGCTGGCGCCGGTGCCAAGGCCGAGGCTGGCCGCGCCGATGATCCCTGCGCCGAGAAGGCCGCGGCGGTCCATGTTGATATCGGTCACTGCCCGTGCTCCCCCTTGCGCGTCTCGCTCTTCTCGACCCACGCGGCGAGGGCTTCGAGTTCTTCCGGCTTCACCTCCGTCGGACGGAAGGCGGGCATGCCATTCTGGCCGTGGCGGACGATGTACCTCACCGATTCCGCAGGCAGACCGCGCCCAAGGATGATCGGGCCGACATTGCGTCCATGGCAGTAGCCGCAGGTCTTGGCGTAGATGGTTTCCGGCGCGCGGATGCCTTGCGGCTCGCCCAGCTTCTGCCCGGCGATGGCAGGCGCGGCGAGCGCCATGAGCGTGACCCCTGCGATGGCAAGGGCGGTGGTCTTGTCCGGCATATATCCCCTCCGGTGCGGATGATGTCCGCTTCACCGGAGAGTTATCGCGCAGGCGGCGTGTCCGCTATCGACGCTGACCTCACGCGTTCCACCAAGCGAAACGCGCGTGCGAGCGATCAGCCGACCGCAGAGAGCGTGAGCGTCAGCAGACCGAGGCCGCTCGCCATCCACACTCGCAGCCGCAGCCAGCCTTGTGGCAGGGTGACGTCGCCGGACAGCTTGTAGTCCACCAGCGGGCTGGCCAGCAGCAACAGCCCCAATGCGACAAGAGACGGCCCCGGCCAGTGCCAGCCCTCGCTCCACGGCAGCAGCGCGGCCCAGGCGGCAAGGCTGGGCAGGACCGAGACGACATAGAGGCCCGACTTGCGCACGTTGCCGAGCAGGCCCGCCATCCACCACAGGCCGCCGAGGAAGGAGAGGATCAGCGCGGCATAGAAGCACCCCGCCGCCTTGGCCGTCCACTGGTATGGCCCCTTGTCGAGCACCGCCCAGATGCACAGCGCTTGCGGCAGCCACCCGGCAAGGCCAAGCACGGTGACGGCAGGAGGAAGGGACGATCGGGACACGCGGGCGGACTCCTTGATGATGGTTCCGCTCTGGCCCTGTGCCAAGACCATCGCAACACGGCCCTGTTGCCACGTCGAGCCGCCGCCTGCGCAGGTCTAGGCCGGGGGAATGGACCGGTTTCCCCTCACCCGCGCCGCCGCGCTCGAGCGACTGGAACGCTTCGTGCCGCGCGCCGGGAGCGCCTATGGCGCGCGGCGCAACCTTGTCGATGCGGACGGCGATCATGGCAATGTCTCACGCCTGTCCGCCGCGCTCCGCCGCAGGTTGATCGGCGAGGACGAGGTCGTGCGCGCCGTTCTGGCGGTGCACCGCTCCGACAAGTGCGAGAAGTTCCTCGCCGAGGTGTTCTGGCGGACCTACTGGAAGGGCTGGTTGGAACAGCGACCCGGCGTCTGGACAGGCTATCAAGCCGATTTGGAAGCCTTTCAGCCCGGCACGGCTGTTGCCGAGGCGATGGAGGGGCGCACCGGGATCGACGCTTTCGATCACTGGGCGCGCGAGCTGGCCGAGACCGGGTACCTACACAACTGGGCTAGGATGCAGGTCGCCTCGATCTGGACCTTCACGCTGTGCCTGCCGTGGCAGCTTGGCGCGCAGTGGTTCTTCGAGCGGCTGATCGATGCCGACCCGGCGTCCAACACCCTGAGCTGGCGCTGGGTGGCAGGGCTGCACACGCAGGGCAAGACTTACCTTGCCGATGCGGACCGGATCGCGGCGATGACCGGGGGCAGCTTCCGACCAGAGGGCCTTGCCGCCGTGCCGCAGCCTCCGGAAGGCGCCGCCCACCCGTCTCGCACGCCGCTACGTGCAGCGTTGGCACCGGACCCGGCCCTGCCGACGCTGGTGCTGGTGACGCCGGAGGACTGCTCGCTCGAAACCGTGCTGCCAGCACTCGACGTGCGCGTAGTTGCCGTTGCTGATGACCTCGCCCGCAACGCCTGGGACCGCACTGCGCTGCAGGACGCTGCCGCCCGCGCTGCAGCGCACTGGCAATGCCCGACCGGCGTGGCGGGCGACATCGCCAGCATTGCCGCACAAGATGGCTGCACGCAGGTGGTGACCGGCTTTACGCCCCTGGGCCCGGTGGCTACGGCGCTGGAAGCTCTTCGGGAGCAGCTATCCGCGCAGGGAATCGTCCTTGCCGAACACCAGCGCGAATGGGACCGGCTGTGCTGGCCTCACTGCGGCAAGGGCTTCTTCAACCTGAAAAGCGAAATCCCGCACCTGCTAGAGGCGCTCAGGCTCGCCTAGCATCCTCGAGAATCATGGCCCCGGCGCGATAGCCCAGCGCCATGGCAGGCGCGTTGGTGTTGCCGGTAACGTGGCCGGGCATGACCGAGCAATCGACCACGCGCAGCCCGGAAACGCCGCGCACGCGCAAGCGTGGATCGACCACGGCGCGCTCGTCAGACCCCATCCTGCACGAGCCGATGGCATGCAGGCCACAGCTGGCGATGCGGCGGAAAGCCTCGAGAATCGCCTCGTCGCTTTCCACGCCCGCACCGGGGATCAGCTCGTCGCCCACCACTTGCGCCAGCGGGCCGGAGCGGACAAAGCCGCGCATCTTGCGCACCATGGCGATGGCCGACTTGCGGTCGTGCTCGGTCGAGAGCCAGTTGGGCAGGATCGTCGGCAGCGTAGCCGCATCCGGCCCGGCGGCGCGGACCGAAGCCTCGCTGGTCAGGCGCAGGAGCTGGCCATAGATCGTCATCCCCGGCTCGCGCGAGATCTTGTCGAGCGGGACCGGGTTGCCGTCGTCGGCCACCTCGAAGGTATAGCCGCCAAGGTAGAGCTGCGCATCGACCCGGCCATCGGGATGGGCGACATTGCAGAAGGCGCCGACTTCAAAGGGTCCTGTCGCCATGATCCCGCCGCCCGTCAGCACATAGCGCGCCATGGCCGCAAGCAAGCCGGGGCCGCGCAGGAGCCCGCCAGTGCCGCGCTCACCACGCAAGCGGTGCGGCATGGAGAAGCCGAGGTGCTCGACCATGCGCTCGCCCACGTCGGGCGACTCCACCAGCGGTAGGATCCCCACGGCCTTGAGCCGCTCGCCATCGCCGATGCCCGAGCGCTGGAGCAGCAGCGGGCTCTCCATCGCCCCGCCGCTGACGATCACCTCGCCCGCACAAGCAAAGCGGCGCAGCACGCCATTGACGCGCGCCTCGACCGCGACGGCGCGGCCCTGCTCGATCACCACCCGCTCAGCAATCGCGCCGGTCACGACCGAGACGTTGGCGCGCTTGCGGGCAGCGGCGAGGAAAGTGCGCCCCGAACTCTGGCGGCGTCCCTTGCGGATGTTGTGGCTGTAGAGACCGACACGCTCGCCACCACGCTCGTTAAGATCGCTGACCCGCGCCATGCCCATCGCCTCGCCGGCTGCGATCATGCGCTCGGCCAGCGGATAGGAGAAGATTGCCGGATCGACATGGACGAGGCCGCCACTGCCGCGCATCGGCCCCGGCCCCGCAGCATGGTCCTCGAGCGCGAGGAAGGCCTCGGTCATGGCAGCGCCGTTCCATCCGGTGGCGCCGCCGACTTCCCACGCGTCGTAGTCGGCAGGCTCGCCCCGGCTCCAGATCATGCCGTTGACTGCGGATGATCCGCCCACGCCCTTGCCCCTGATCCACACTTCGTTGGCAGGCAGGCCCTCGGCGCGGGGCTGGCTGACGGGGTAGGCCCAGATGTGGTCGGGATTGGTAACAAGCTTGGCCACGCCTTTGGGCAGCGTCACCCAGAAGCCGTCGTTCTCGCCACCGGCTTCGAGCACCAGCACCTTGTTGCGCGGGTCCGCGCTCAGCCGCTCGGCCACGACGCAGCCCGAAGAGCCCGCGCCGACGACGATGTAATCCCAGACCTGTTCCATTGTGCATCCCTCTCTCGCCGGGTGTTCTGGCACACTGGCAAAAGAGACATGCCTAGCGTTTTGCCCACCCTAGTGTTTTTCAGAGTCGGCAAATGTTGCTTCGACGGCTCTAGTGCAGGAAACCGGAATCGAACGGGCAAACATTGTACGGACGGGAGTGGAATGCACGTCATCGCCCAAGGGCTCATTACCGAGGACAATCCGCCGCACCTGATCGGCGGGCGCGAGCGTGACACGGGTCGCGTCGTATTCCCCTGCCCTCCCGGCGAGCGGTACGAGCAGGTCGCCCTCTCCCGCACCGGCACGCTGTGGTCCTACACCATCCAGCGCTACCGCCCGAAATCACCGCCCTACAAGGGTCCAGAGACCTTCCGCCCGTGGGCCGTCGCCTATGTCGAACTGCCCGGCGAAGTGATCGTGGAATCGCGCCTGACCGACATCGCTTTCGAGGACATCCGTATCGGCATGCCGCTGGAACTGACCCTGATCCCGCTCGATCCGGATGCTACCGACTCCGTGATGATCCCCGCCTTCCGTCCCGCAGGAGCAGCAGCATGAGTGGTGACGTCTGCATCGTCGGCGTCGGCATCCACCCGTTCGGTCGCACCGATGGCCTGTCGGGCCTTGAGCAGGGCGTGTTCGCCGTGCGCGAGGCGCTGGCCGACGCCGGGATCGACTGGCCGCAGATCCAGTTCGCCTATGGCAGCTCGGACGCAGCAGGCAATCCTGATACGATGGTCGAGCGCCTCGGCCTGACCGGCGTGCAGTTCATCAATGTGCGCAACGGCTGCGCGGCGGGCGGTTCGGCGCTGTTCTCGGCGCAGATGGCGATCAAGTCGGGCGAGTTCGACATCGGCCTTGCCGTCGGCTTCGACAAGCACCCGCGCGGCGCGTTCAACGCCCTGCCTTCGGAATACAACCTGCCGGAATGGTACGGCGATGCCGGCTACATGATCACCACGCAGTTCTTTGCGGCCAAGATCATGCGCTACATGCACGAGCACGGCATCAGCCAGACCAGCCTTGCGCGGGTGGCCAACAAGGCGTTCCGCAACGCGGTCCACGCTCCGCACGCATGGCGGCGCGAGCCGGTGGACATGGAGACGATCCTCGAAGCGCCGCTCGTGTCCGACCCCTATACCAAGTACATGTTCTGCTCGCCCGCAGAAGGCGGCGTTGCGCTGATCCTCGCCAGCGAGAAGAAGGCGCGCGAATTGGGCAAGCCGCTCGTCCGCCTCAAGGCCGCGACCATGCGCACGCGCCCGCCCAAGTCGTTCGAAGTCTTCGCGCCTTCGGTCGACATCGGCGGCGGCAAGGCCACGGCCACCCAGATCGCCAGTGCCGATGCCTTCCGCATGGCCGGGATCGGGCCTGAGGACATCGCACTCGCCCAGTTGCAGGACACCGAATGCGGCGCCGAGATCATGCACATGGCCGAGAACGGCTTCTGCAAGGACGGCGAGCAGGAAGCCTGGCTGGCGCAAGGGAAGACCGAGATCGGCGGCGCGCTGCCGGTCAATACCGACGGCGGTTGCCTCGCCTGTGGCGAGCCGATCGGCGCTTCGGGCCTGCGTCAGGTCTATGAGAACGTCGTCCAGCTTCGGGGCGATGGCGGCGGCCGCCAGGTCTCCGGCAACCCCAAAACTGCATACAGTCACGTCTACGGCGCCCCCGGCGTCTCTGCCGTAACAATCCTAGAGCGCTGACATATGGATATCGATCTTTCCCCCGAAGAACTGGCCTTCCGCGACGAGGTTCGCGCGTTCCTGGCCGAAAACCTTCCTGCGGAGGTGAAGGACGGGGCTGCCGCCTCGCCCACCGTGTTCGTCGAGCCCGACATCGGCCAGCGCTGGAACGCGGTACTGAACGAGAAGGGCTGGCTGGCCTACCAGTGGCCCAAGGAGGTAGGCGGCACCGGCTGGACGCCGACGCAGCGCTATATCTTCGAGAAGGAATGCGCGCTGGCGGGGGCCCCGAACCTGACAGTGCTCGGCCTCAAGCTCGTCGCCCCGGTGATCTACACCTTCGGCACGCCCGAGCAGAAGGCCAAGTACCTGCCCAAGATCCTCTCGGGTGAGGACTACTGGTGCCAGGGCTTCTCCGAACCCGGCTCGGGGTCGGATCTTGCCAGCCTGCAGTGCCGCGCGGTGCTGTCGGAGGACGGCACGCATTACAAGCTCAACGGCTCGAAGATCTGGACGACCCACGCGCACTGGGCGAACAAGATGTTCGCGCTGGTCCGCACCGACGCCAACGTCAAGAAGCAGGCGGGCATCTCGTTCCTGCTGGTCGACATGAACCAGCCCGGCGTATCGGTGCGCCCGCTGCTGACGCTGGCAGGTGACCACGAGGTCAACCAGGTGTTCCTCGAAGATGCGATCGTGCCGGTCGAGGACCGCATTGCCGAGGAAGGCGATGGCTGGAAGCTCGCCAAGTTCCTGCTCGAGAACGAGCGCGGCGGTTCGTGCCATTCACCCAAGCTGGAATACGATCTCGACCAGATCGAGCAGGCCGCTGCCGACGAACCCGATGGCCGTGGCGGCAAGCTGGCCGACGATACCGATTGGAAGCGCCGCGTTGCCAAGGTCCGTCTGGGCATCCAGAGCCTCGAGATGATCGAGCTCAAGATCCTCTCGGAAGTGGCCAAAGGCCGCGCGCCCGGGCCGCAGACCTCGCTGTGCAAGCTGCTGGCCTCGAACCTGCGACAGGATGTCGACCTGCTGGCGGTCGACCTCTATGGCGCAGCCGGACTCCAGCTCGATTTCGCACGGCCCTTCTATGGCGACAATGCGCCAGAGGCCATTCATTCAAAGGGCGCGCAAGTCGCCTCGGCACGCTATCTCAACAGCCGTGCCTGGACCATTTTTGGCGGAACCAACGAAGTGCAGGCGGGCATCATCGCCCGGACTGTGCTTGGACTGTAAGGGAAGAAAAGGATGCAGCTGAGCCGCGAGGCGCTATTGCGCGCCTATCGCCAGATGAAGGTGATCCGCGAATTCGAGGAACGCCTCCACGTCGATATCCAGACCGGCGAGATCGCCGGCTTCACCCACCTCTACTGCGGGCAGGAAGCTGTCGCGGTGGGCGTGTGCGAGCATCTCGACAACGACGACAAGATTGTCTCGACCCATCGCGGCCACGGCCACTGCCTTGCCAAGGGCTGTGACGTGAACGGAATGATGAAGGAGATCTGGGGCAGCCGCGAAGGCCTGTGCAAGGGCAAGGGCGGCTCGATGCACATCGCCGACGTTGACAAGGGCATGCTTGGCGCCAACGGCATCGTCGGCGCGGGCGCTCCCATTGCGGTCGGTGCAGGCATCGCTGCCAAGATCGACGGCAAGGGCAAGGTCGCCATCACCTTCTCGGGCGACGGCGCGTGCAACCAGGGCACCACCTTCGAAGCGATGAACATGGCCGTGGTCACCAAGGCCGCGACGATCTTCGTTTTCGAGAACAACCACTATTCCGAACACACCGGCTACCAGTACGCAGTCGGCACCAGCGGCGACATCGCCAGCCGCGCCGAAGCTTTCGGCATGAAGGTGTGGCGCGGTGACGGGACCGACTTCTTCTCGGTCTACGAGACGATGCGCGAAGTGCTCGACTACGTCCGCGTCCCTGGCAACGGCCCCGCTGCAGTCGAATTCGATACCGAGCGCTTCTTCGGCCACTTCGAGGGTGACCCGCAGCGCTATCGCGGTCCGGGTGAACTCGACCGCATCCGCGAGATGCGCGATTGCCTCAAGAACTTCCGCAAGTCGGTCACCGATGCTGGCCTTCTCGAGCACGCCGATCTCGACGCGCTCGATGCCGAAGTGCTTGAAGCGATCGAGGAATCCGTCCGGCAGGCTAAGGCCGCCGATCGTCCCACCGCCGAAGACGTCCTGACCGACGTCTACATTTCGTACTGAGACGAGGGAGCGGACTAATGGCAAAAATGATGTACCGCGACGCCGTCGTCTCGACGATCGCAGAGGAAATGGAGCGTGACGAGAACGTCGTCATGCTCGGCGAAGACATTGTCGGCGGCATGGGCACGCCGGGTGGCCCCGAAGCCATCGGCGGCATCTGGTCGACCTCGACCGGGCTGTTCGGCAAGTTTGGTGCGGACCGCGTGATCGATACCCCGATCTCGGAAAGCGCGATCATGGGCGCGGCGGCAGGTCTTGCCCTTTCCGGCAAGCGCCCCATCGCCGAACTGATGTTCGCCGACTTCATCGGCGTGTCGCTCGACCAGATCTGGAACCAGATCGCCAAGTTCCGCTACATGTTCGGCGGCAAGACCAAGTGCCCCGCCGTGCTGCGCATGGCTTACGGTGCAGGCTACAACGCCGCCGCCCAGCACAGCCAGGCGGTTCACCAGATCCTCACCGGCATGCCCGGCCTCAAGGTGGTGATGCCCAGCACTCCGGGCGACGTGAAGGGCCTGCTGCGTACGGCCATCCGCGACGATGATCCGGTCGTGTTCCTCGAGCACAAGGCGCTCTACGGGATGAAGGGCGAAGTGTCCGACGATCCCGACTACATGATCCCGTTCGGCCACGCCCGCCTGTCGCGCGCCGGGCAGGACGTGACCATCGTCTCGACCGGCCTGCTGCTCGGCTTCTGCGAGGCGGTGGCCGACAAGCTCGCTGCCGAAGGCATTGGCTGCGACGTGATCGACCTGCGCACCACCAGCCCGCTCGATGAAGAGGCGATCCTCGACTCCGTGGAAGTGACCGGCCGCCTCGTCGTCGTCGACGAAGCACCGCCGCGTTGCAGCCTCGGTGCCGATATCTGCGCGCTGGTCGCCGAGAAGGCCTTCGCCAGCC
>JBKBUD010000199.1:0-3337 GCA_046290865.1 Novosphingobium sp.
AGGCGATGTTGCAGACGAAGTCCTGCGGTGGCTTGTCGCCGAAGGAGACGAGGTCGTCGGCGATGAGACCGGCCAGCCACTTCTGCACGTCGGCGTAGGGATGGGCGCTGCCTTCGCGTTTCGGTTCGCCGAAGTTCAGTGCAACGACCCGGCTGTGCGGGTGGCGCTTCAGCCCGCCGAACATCAGCGTCTGGATCTCTTCGTACTGCAACCCGTAGTCGGGGCGGGGGATCGAGCCGAACAGGTCGAGCCAGGCTTCGGCATCTGACGGGTTGGCTTCGAGACGGTCCCTGCACAGGAGGCCGCTGACGATCAGCGCGTGCTTGCGCATGGCTGTGGTCGAAAGATCGGGATGTGCGGCAAACCAGAATGGGGTGGGGCGCATCGAGCAGCGGGCGTAGCGCTTCATGCGGTCGCCGTCCTCGGCACCCTTGAAGAACAGGAAGCGCGTGGCGGGGAAGCCCTCGGCATTGCTCCATACGGCGGTGACGCCTTCGGAGGCCTTGGTGATGAAGTCCTCGAGATAGCTTTCCCAGCTGCCATCGTAGTTCGAGAAGAACACCAGCTGGCGGGTGCCGGGCAGGACCACCCAGCGTGCGGCGTGGATCGTGCCGATCGTGGCGAGGAAGCCTTTCCGCATCACGCCGATCTTCGCCATGATCGCCACGGCGGTGAAGGCGAGCGGCAGCGTCCAGCGGCGCACCCATGCCTTGCGCAGGGTGGTGACGCTGACCATGTGGTTGGGGATGACGCCGGGGGCGTTTTCGAGCGCCATCATTGCGCCCAGCGCAGCGGCGGACGGCGTGCGGTCGATCGGCGTGTTGGCGAGTTCGTCGCGGCGCAGGAGCCATGCAACGGCGGCGACGATCAGCAGGGCGATGACCACCGCCGGGAAGATTGCGCCTTTGAACAGGGCGAAGCCGGTTGCGCCGCTTGCACAGCCGAGCAGCAGCGCGAGACCGTAGCCGATCGCCAGCAGCGGCAGGATCAGGCCCTTGGCGTTGGCGAGGCCCTTGCCGACCCAGCCCAGCGTCCAGCGCGAGCGGGCGAAATCGAGCCACGGTGCGTCGTTGCGTTCGCAGAAGGCGAGCTGAGGCGGCTTGCGGTCTTCGAGCTTGGCGAGGTCTCCGCTCAGTTCGGTGGCGACGACGCGGAACAGGCTCTGCGGACCGTGGAGCGATGAGCGGGCGCGCTCGCGGGCAATGATCCTGCGCGCCTCGGCGACGATCTCGCGGTTCTCGTCGATGGTGCGCACGCCAAGGCCCGGCAGGCCGACAAAGGGCAGGCCGGTAAGGCGGCGGTCGAGCCATGGCAGGCGGAACACGGCGGGGTTGATGCCGTATGCGTGTTGGCGAAGCAGGGGCTGGACTTCGCCGACCGCGCCGATGCCGCTGGTCAGCTTCAACACCGGCAGCAACAAAAGTCCGGCGTGTTCGGCTATCAGGTCGAGCGCGCGCCCTGCATCGCCATCGACGGTGGCTTCGAGCACCAGATGCGCACTTTTGCCCGGCGCCTCGGGCGGGATGGCGTGAATGCTGGCGAAGTGGACCACGCCGGTCTGGCGCAGGGCCGTGGTCATGGCCTTGTTTGCGGGATTGCCCAGCTCGGCAATCTCGCGCTCGATGTCGCCCACGTCGCACCATTCGGACTTGTCTCCGAAGGGAATGGCAACGGTGACGAAGTCCTGATTGACGCTCAAAGGCTGGATCCTTTGCGTTTACTGGCGGATGGCGGTGAAGCGCAGGTCGTCGGGCAGGTTTGCGAAAGTGCCCAGTGTCGCCCCGGGCGCAGGTTCTATGCGCCCCGCTGTGGCGGCGATGGCTTCGGCGATGATGGTCCAGGCGATGCCCCGGCCATAGCAGACGTGCGGACCCTGCAGCGGGCCAGAGGTAATGTAGGGGCGGGCCGGGTCGGGCGCGAAGCGGTGGGCCTGCGGAAAGGCGGCTTCATCACGTGCGGCATCGCCGACAAGGGCGACGACGCGGTCGCCAGCCTTCAGCTGGACGCCCCGCCACGTGCAATCCTGGCGGACGCGGCGAACGAGCTGGCTGGTGTCGGCAAGGCGCAGCATTTCGGCGATCGTCGCATCGCGCATGGCTGCATCAAGCGCGGGATCACGCAGGCGCTGGACCAGTCTGGACCAAGGAATCCCAGCCTCGCGCCCACGATCGGACGCACTGAATGCGGCGATCTCGGACAGGACCTTGCCGACGATCAGCACAAGCGCCCCGGTCAGTTCGAACAGCACGCTGCGCGCCTGCAACCGGTAGTCCCGAACATCCGCAAACTGCGGCTGCACCGCAACGAGCGCGCTGAGCAGGCTGGTTTCGGGCGCGACCTCGGGCATGTCGAATGCTTCGTCGATGGCGGCCAAGCCCGCACTGGCTGTCTTGCCTGCGAGCCAGCGTATGCCGCCGTCGACCTTGGCGATGGTTCCGAAGACATGGCCGAACAGCGGAACCTGCACGAATAGCGCGCTCAATGCATCGCCGAGTTCGTCCTTGCGGCGCAGGGCGGGACCGGGGCGGGTCAGGTTTCGCAGGAAAAGCAGCAGCGGCACCGGCCACGGCACTCTGCCCGGTGCAGGTACGCCCAGCACCCGCCGCGCCATGCGCCAGGACAGCAGGAAAGCATATTCGCGCACGAAGTTGATCGTCTCGCCGGTCCGCGCGCGCCGCTGCAGGACGTCGAGGATGTCGGATGCCTCCTCGCGCGCCATTGCCGCGATCCAGCCGCGGAAACCCGGGTCGAGATTGGGCGGCAGGGTCGGATGGACGCCGGGTAGCCGCGCGTTCAGCCAGCCTTGCGCCGCATGAAGCTGGCGCAGGCGCACCTGCCGGTTGGCGTCGTTCTCGCCCACGAGATAGCGGGTGCCCGGGAGGACCTGTTCGAGCAGTTCGTCGTACTGCCTGAGCGTGAAGGTATCCTCCTCGCTCAACACGGCGCTGACAGCATCATGTGTTGCGGCCGCAAAGACGCGGATGCCGTCCTTGTCGAGTTCGGGGCAATGCAGCAGGGGCGGAGCGCCACGCTCAAACAGGCGCGCTGCGGCTGCCGCAAGCACGGTCTTGTCGCTCATCCGGCGAGTTCCTCAATCACCGCGAGGCGCTTTTCCAGAGGTGCGATGCCAAGCGCGCGGATGCGCTCGCCGAGCGCTTCGAGCGGAACGTCGCGGGCTTGGGCTATCACCACGCCGGTCGCCGCCTCCACCTCGCGGCACAACATCAGTGCGTGGAGTTCGTGCATCGCCTCACCGCAGGAGCGGCAGTGCGCGAGAGCCTCGGCTGCCAGAGCGGCGGCCTTGTCTGCCTCGCCCATGGCCAGGGCCAGCCGGGCG
>JBKBUD010000200.1:0-3331 GCA_046290865.1 Novosphingobium sp.
GGGCTACCGAAACGTACACACCTTCATCTCCATGATCTACCTGATCGCAGCACCACTCGGTGAACTCCTCAAATCCACTTGAAACGTCGAGGAGCCCAGATCTTGCGAATGGGTCCAGAGTACTGGCAGACGGTCTCGTCGGCGGTCAGCAGAGTGATGCCTTCCTCAATCGACTGCGCGATCAGCATCCGGTCGAACGGATCCTTGTGGATGGACGGTAACTGAGAAATGGCGACAGCATGTTCGCTGGTGACGGCGAGTTCGAGGTAGCCGTTGTCGATCAACGCCCGGCGCAAAACCCGCGCGTCGACCGCGAAATCTTCGCGCCCAAGCGCATTCTTGATTGCGATTTCCCAGAGACTGGCAGGGCTGAAAACGAGCTCGTTCGCCTCATCATTGATGAGTTTGCGGGCCGCAGGCGTGAGCCTTTCCGGAAATCCGGCAGCCCAGAGCAGCACATGTGTGTCGAGCAGAAACTTCATCGCTCAGTCTTCGAACATCGATTCGATGTCGCCCGCGCCCATCCGATCGAAATCGTCCGGCACGCGCATCTCACCCTTGAGGAAGCCCAAGCGCTTCATTTTGGCTGGGGCAGGAGCATCGAACGGCACGACCTTCGCGATCGGCTTGCCAGCCCGGGCGATCACCACCGCAGTGCCATTTGCCACGCGCTCAAGCAGCCGCGATAGGTGCGTCTTTGCTTCGTGAATATTGACCGTTTCCATTGAGCGTTACCCAACTAAGTTTGGTGGACTAAGTTTATATAAATCTCTGCGGCACGCAAGTTTCTTGCTAAAGGTGTCCCCTCACCTCGCCAAGTTCAGCAGAATGTCGTCAACCCGGTCTGTCGGCACGAACACCCGGGTCTTGTACGCAATGATCTCGGTGAAGCAGCCCATGGCGTTGAGCTCGGGGATGCGGGCTGCCTCGGCGCCGACGATCTCCATCCGCCGCGCCCCGTTCACCTGTGAATTGCGAACGGTGAAGTTGAGCGGATGTGGCGCTTTCCAGGTACCGCCACCAACAATGGTCTGCACGTTCTTGGCGGGATCGGTGTGCGCCTTGCGCGAGACCGAGCTTCTCGAGCCTCCCATCGACGTAGAGGTCATTGACGTGCCGGCCGAGCCAGTGCGCGCGAACATCGACGGCACCTACACGTCCTAAATCTTCCTGTTCACTGACAACGCCGCACACAACACGTTCAATGGCTACGGCCTGCTTAACGCCCGCCTCGCCTGGGGTGCACCGAACAATCGCTACAAGATTGCACTGCGGGGCAAGAAACTGACGAACACGGCCTATGTTACTGCCATAGCTCCGGTTATCACGCAGGACCAGATCAACTGCAATGAAACGCGTACCTATGGCATCCAACTCAGAGCCCACTTGTGAGACCTGGAGAAGCCCACCCACACTGGAGGATCGCCTTGACTGACGTTACCGGATGGCTTGCCAGCCTCGATACCGCATTGCTCGCCGGCGATGGCAATGCCGTCGCCAATTTGTTCACCCCTGCCGGCCTGTGGCGCGATTTCCTGGCTTTCGACTGGACGCTGGCAACGCAGGAGGGAAGCGCCGCCATCGCCGCTTTCGCTGCAGCCCGCGCCGCCGCCGTGGCGCCCCGCAACTGGACGACCGAGGCGGCCTCCGGTGCGCGCGAAGGCTTCATCGCCTTCGAGACCGCAACCGGGCCCTGCAAGGGCTATGTCCGCCTTGCAGACGGCAAGGCGGTGTCGCTCTTCACCATGCTGGCCGACATCGCCAGCCACGAATTTCCGGTCGGCAAGCGGCGGAGCAGCGGCGTTGTCGACGATCCCGACGGGCGCAACTGGCAGGACCTGCTCGCCGACGAACGCGCTGCGATGGGCGCCGCCGAACAGCCATACGTCCTCGTCGTCGGCGCTGGCCAAGCGGGCCTTGCCATCGGCGCGGCCCTGCGCCTGCTCGGCGTGCCTCACCTGCTGATCGACAAGCACCCGCGCGTCGGCGACCAGTGGCGCTCGCGCTACAAGTCGCTGACCCTGCACGATCCGGTGTGGTACGATCACATGCCGTTCCTGCCGTTCCCAGAGCACTGGCCGGTCTACACACCAAAGGACAAGATGGGCGACTGGCTGGAGCTCTATGCCCAGGCCATGGAACTCAACGTCTGGACCCAGACCGAACTGCTTTCGGCCCGCCATGATGAAGCGACGGCCAAGTGGACGGCCCGCGTCCGTCGCGATGGCCGCGAGATCGAGCTTGCGCCTGCCCATCTCGTCATGGCGCTCGGCAATGCGGGTTTCGCGCGCGTACCCGTGTTCGAAGGGCAAGACAGCTTCACCGGCCAGCAGTACCATTCGAGCGAGCATCCCGGCGGCGAAGGCCTTGCAGGCAAGCGCGTGGTGGTCATCGGCGCCAACAACAGCGCGCACGACATTTGCGCCGATCTTGTCGCCCACGGCGCGCACCCGATGATGATCCAGCGCTCCTCCACCCACATCGTGCGCCAGTCGACGATGACCGACACGATGCTGAAGCCGGTCTATTCGCAGGAAGCGTTGGAAGGGGGCATCACTACCGAGCGGGCCGACCTGATCGCCCAATCGGTGCCCATCCGCCTCCAGGAATTCGGCAACCGCCAGGCATGGAAAGCGATCCGCAAGCTTGAAGCGCCGTTCTACGAACGCCTTGAACAAGCCGGCTTCAAGCTCGATTTCGCCGAGGACGGGGCCGGGATCGCGGGCAAGTACCTGCGCTCGGCCTCGGGCTACTACATCGACGTCGGCGCATCCGAAATGATCGCCGATGGCCGCATCGGCCTGCGTTCGGGCAAGGAGATAGCGCGGATCGTGCCCGATGGCGTGGTGCTCGAAGATGGCGAGCACCTGCCCGCCGATGTGATCGTCTATGCCACCGGCTTTGGCGCGATGGAGGAATGGGTCTCGCGCCTGATCGGCGAGGACGTCGCCGCACGCGTCGGCCGCTGCTGGGGCTATGGCTCGGGCTTCAAGGGCGATCCCGGGCCGTGGGAGGGCGAATTGCGCAACATGTGGAAGCCCACTGCGCAAGAAGGCCTGTGGTTCATGGGCGGCAATCTTGCACAAGTGCGCTTCTACTGCCGCCTGCTCGGCCTCCAGCTCAAGGCGCGGTTCGAAGGCATCGTCCCGAGCTAGCTCAGCACCCGCAAGCCCAGCGCAAGGCCGATCGCCAGCACTATATCAAGCCCGTTTACCGCCATGACTTTGCCCACCGCTTTAGGCGGGACCGCCGCGCCCGCCAATTGCGCCGAAGCGCCTAGAGCAGGCCACACCCAGTCGCGAGGCAAGGTCCGCACCATCGGCCAGCGGCT
>JBKBUD010000201.1:0-3295 GCA_046290865.1 Novosphingobium sp.
GTGCCGACCACCCCGGACGAGCGCTACTGGGATTCGCTCGACCGCGCGATGAAGTATTCGGTGCCGCGCCCGTCGATCCTGATCGTCAACTACCCGTCGAACCCGACGGCCGAGACGGTCGACCTCGCCTTCTACGAACGCCTGGTCGCGTGGGCGAAGGAGAACAAGGTCTGGATCCTGTCCGATCTTGCCTATTCGGAGCTCTATTTCGACGGCAATCCGACCCGATCGATCCTCGAAGTGCCGGGGGCAAAGGACGTGGCGGTCGAATTCACCTCGATGTCCAAGACCTTCTCGATGGCGGGCTGGCGCGTGGGCTTTGCGGTCGGCAACCCGCGTCTGATCGCCGCTCTGAAGCGGGTGAAGTCGTACCTCGACTATGGCGCCTTCACGCCGATTCAGGCCGCTGCCTGCGCCGCGCTCAACGGCCCGCAGGATATCGTGCTCAAGAATCGCGAACTCTATCAGAAGCGTCGCGACGTGATGGTCGAGGCGTTCGGCCGCGCCGGTTGGGAAATCCCCAGCCCGAAGGCTTCGATGTTTGCCTGGGCCCCGTTGCCCCCGGCGCTCAAGCACCTCGGCAGCCTCGAATTTTCCAAGCAGTTGCTCACCCACGCCGAAGTCGCGGTGGCCGCAGGCGTCGGCTATGGCGAGGACGGCGAGGGCTTCGTGCGCATCGCCATGGTCGAGAACGAGCAGCGCCTCCGCCAGGCCGCGCGCAACATCAAGCGCTACCTGCAGTCGATGGGCGTCAATTCCTCGGCCGCCTGATACTCCGTAAGCAACGCCAGACGACGGCCCTTTCCGCCCGCGCGGGAAGGGCCGTTGCCGTTCTGCGCCATCCGTCAAATGAGGAGACTGGACCGGGCGCGGGCGCTGGGGCACCTTGGTCGCAACGAACCAGACAACGGATGCCCGAAATGAACTTCCACGACCGCGTCACCGTCACCATCGCGGACCACGTCGCCCATGTGCTGCTCGATCGCGCCGACAAGATGAACGCGCTCGACGATGCCATGTTCGAAGCCATCGTCAGCGCCGGACATCACCTCCACGCCGAGCGCGGCGTGCGCGCGGTGGTACTTTCGGGGGCGGGCCGTTCGTTCTGCGCCGGACTTGACCTGTCGAGCATGGGCAACACCTCGCGCTGGGAAGGCGACGGCCTCACCGCCCGCACCCACGGCAATGCCAACCGTGCCCAGCAGGCGGCGATGGTCTGGCGCAAGCTGCCGATGCCGGTCGTCGCTGCCGTCCACGGAGTCTGCTTCGGCGGGGGTCTGCAGGTGGCAAGCGGCGCGGACATCCGCTTCATCGCCCCCGATGCGCGGCTGGCGGTGATGGAAGTGAAGTGGGGCCTCGTCCCCGACATGGCAGGATACGCCCTGTGGCGCGGCAACGTGCGCGACGATGTGCTGCGCGAACTGACCTACACCCACCGCGAATTCAGCGGCGAGGAAGCCGTCCGCTTCGGTTTCGCCACCCACGTCAGCGCTGATCCGCTGGCTGATGCCATGGCGCTCGCCCGCACGATCGCCTCGAAGAGCCCCACCGCCGTCCGGGGCGCTAAGATGCTGTCCAACCGCACGCCCGACATGACCGTCGACGAAGTGCTCATGGCCGAATCGGTCGCCCAGCACGAACTGATGTATTCGAAGAACCAGATGGAAGCGGTGCGCGCCGGCATGGAAAAGCGCGCCGGGGAATTTGTCGATCCGTAACAGCCTGCTAGGCTTTGCCCGATGAAGGCCATCCACGATCCCACCGGTGCGCTCGCATCGGGCCTCGCCGCGATCCGCCAGCAGTATCAGGTGCCCGCAGGCTTCCCGCCCGAAGTCCTCGCCGCTGCCGAACGCGCAGCTGCAAGGGCACCGGGGCCAGAGCACGAGGACCGCACCGACCAGCCCTTCGTCACGCTCGATCCCGCCAGTTCGACCGACCTCGACCAGGCCTTTCACATCGAGGCTGCGGGCAACGACCTGCTGCTGCACTATGCCATTGCCGACGTTGCGTGGTTCGTGGCCGATGGCGATGCGCTCGATGCCGAGGCGTGGAAGCGTGGCGAGACGCTCTACCTCCCGGACGGCAAGGCTGGTCTTTACCCGCCTGCTCTTGCGGAAGGCGCCGCCAGCCTCCTGCCCGAAGGCCCGCGGCCCGCCGTCGTGTTCACCGTGCGCCTGGGGCCGGATGGCGAAGCGCGGCTGGACTCCGCCTGCCGCGCCATGATCCGCAGCCGGGCCAAACTCGCCTACGACAGCGTCACCGATGCCGATCTGCCGCCACACTTCGCGCGCTTCGCCGAACGCGTTCAGGCCGCAGAGGCGGCGCGCGGTGCCGCCCGCGTCGACCCGCCCGAGCAGGAAGTCGAGTCCCTGGGAGACGGGCGCTATGCCCTGTCCTTCCGCCCGCTGCTTACGTCCGAGCGGCGCAACGCCGCGCTCTCACTGGCGGCCAATCTCGCCATTGCCGCCGCGCTCCAGCAGGCGGGTACCGGCCTGTTCCGCGTCATGGCCGGACCGAGCGCCAAGGCCATGGCCCGGCTGCGCAGCACGGCCGCAGGCCTCGGCCTCGACTGGCCGGGGCACATCGATCTCAAGACGCTCGAACGCACGCTCGACCAGCGCAACCCCGCGCACGCTGCGTTCATGCTCGCCGTGCGCCGCGCCGGGACCGGTGCCGGCTATGCACCCTGGATACCCGGCGTCACGCCCTGGCACGAGGCCATCGCTGCGACTTATGCCCACGCCACCGCACCCTTGCGCCGCCTTGCCGACCGCTATGTGATCCGCGCCACGCTCGCCGTGGCCAATGGCCAGCCGGTCGAACCGGAAGTCGAGGACGCATTCCGCCGCCTTCCCGGCGTCATGGCCAAGGCCGAAGCGCTCTCCGGCGAGATCGAGCGCGCGGTGATCGACCTTGCCGAAACCGTCATGCTCCACGGGCGCGAGGGGGAGACGTTCATGGCCTGCGTCACCGATGCCGATGGCGATTCGGCGCGCGTCCAGCTGCTTGATCTGCCGATCGTATCGCGTGCGCGCATTCCCGGCGCCGCGCCCGGGGCACGGGTCGACCTGCGCCTTGCCGCAATCGACAGCAAGACCCGCCGCCTGTCCTTTGCACCTGCCGAATGAAGCCTGCGCAAGAACCCCTTGCGGCCAGCCCCCGTTCCGGCTAACCGCGCCGGACCACGCAGTTCCTGCGATCGAGGCCCGATGGCGGAGTGGTTACGCACCGGATTGCAAATCCGTTTACGCCGGTTCGATTCCGGCTCGGGCCTCCACAAACTCCGATCAACCAG
>JBKBUD010000202.1:0-3281 GCA_046290865.1 Novosphingobium sp.
GTTTCGGACGCATCGGGCGCAATGTTGCCCGCGCCATTCTTGAGCGGCCGGAATGCGGCCTTGAACTGGTCTCGATCAACGATCTGGCCGATGCCAAGGCCAATGCGCTGCTGTTCAAGCGGGATAGCGTGCACGGCCCCTTCGCCGGTGACGTGTCGGTCGATGGCAGCGACCTTATCGTCAACGGCAAGCGAATCCAGGTGACGGCCGAGAAGGATCCCGCCAACCTGCCGCATGCCGCAAACGGCATCGACATCGCGCTGGAATGCACGGGCTTCTTTACCGACCGCGCCGGCGGCCAGAAGCATCTCGACGCCGGGGCCAAGCGCGTTCTCATCTCGGCTCCGGCCAAGGGCGTTGACCTTACGGTCGTTTACGGCGTGAACCACGACAAGCTGACCGGCGATCACCTGATCGTGTCGAACGCCTCGTGCACCACCAACTGCCTCGCGCCGATGGCCAAGGTGCTGCATGAAGCGATCGGGATCGAGCGCGGGCTGATGACCACGATCCATTCGTACACCAACGATCAGAAGATCCTCGATCAGATCCACAAGGATCCGCGCCGCGCCCGCGCTGCCGCGATGAACATGATCCCGACCAGCACCGGCGCCGCGATTGCCGTGGGCGAGGTTCTGCCCGACCTCAAGGGCAAGCTCGACGGATCGTCGATCCGTGTGCCGACGCCCAACGTCTCGGTCGTGGACCTGACCTTCACGCCGAAGCGTGATACCAGCGTCGAGGAAGTCAACGGCCTGCTCAAGGCCGCTGCCGAAGGCCCGCTCAACGGCGTGCTCGGCTATACCGACGAGCCGCTGGTCTCGATCGACTTCAACCACGATCCGCATTCCTCGACCATCGACAGCCTCGAAACGGCCGTGCTCGAAGGCAAGCTGGTGCGGGTGCTTTCGTGGTATGACAACGAATGGGGCTTCTCCAACCGGATGCTCGACACCGCTGGCGCGATGGCGAAGTTTCTTTGAGGAAGCGCTGACATGAACGGGCGTCTCGGCGGTATAGCACGGCACAGTCGGCCGCGCGGACCGATCGAGACGCTCGATCACGTGGCGGTGACGCGCGCAAGTGGCGTCAGCGGGAACTGCCGCGGGGTGATATTGCCCGGAAAATCGGGGCGCAGGCAGGTTTCGCTGATCGAGGCGGAAAGCTGGGCTGCGGCCATGGCCGATCTCGGCCGCTTTGAAGATCAGGCGCTGCCATGGCATGTGCGCCGCGCCAATCTGCTGGTCGAGGGGCTACGCCTGCCGCGCGCGGCGGGCAAGATCATCGCCATCGGCCCGTCATTGCGCATCGAAGTGACCTGCGAATGCGATCCATGCCACCGCATGGACGCGATACTGCCCGGTCTGCGGGCCGCGCTTGTGCCGGATTGGCGCGGCGGCGTGCTCGGCCGGGTGCTGACCGACGGCGAGATCGTCGTGGGCGATGAAGTGAGGATCGAGGAATGAGCTTCAAGACGCTGGACGACCTGGGAGATGTTTCCGGAAAGGCCGTGCTGGTCCGCGAGGATCTGAACGTGCCCATGTCCGATGGTGTGGTGACGGATGACACGCGCCTTCGCGCAGCCGTGCCGACACTCGGCGAACTGGCCGACAGGGGCGCCAAGGTTCTGGTTCTTGCCCATTTCGGCCGCCCGAAGGGCGTGCGCAATGCGCAGTATTCCCTGAAACAGGTGGTCGCGGCGCTGTCCGGCGTGCTCGGTCGCCCGGTAGCCTTCATCGATGATTGCGCGGGCGAAGCGGCGGAGGCTGCGGTTGCTGCCCTCGGCGCAGGATCGATTGCCGTGCTTGAGAACACCCGGTTCCACGCGGGCGAGGAAAAGAACGATCCGGCGCTGGTTGCGGCGATGGCGCGGCTCGGCTCGGCCTATGTCAACGATGCCTTTTCGGCTGCGCACCGTGCCCATGCCTCGACCGAAGGGCTGGCAAAGGTGCTTCCCGCCTATGCCGGACGCGCCATGGAAGCGGAACTGAAGGCGTTGCAGAAGGCACTGGGCGAACCGGAGCGGCCGGTTGCCGCCGTGGTGGGCGGTGCAAAGGTTTCGACCAAGCTCGACGTGCTCAAGCATCTTGTCAGCAAGGTCGATCATCTCATCATCGGCGGGGGCATGGCCAATACGTTCCTGGCCGCGCGCGGAGTGAATGTCGGCAAGTCGCTGTGCGAGCATGATCTTACCGGCACGGCCGAGGAAATCCTCGACAATGCGGACAAGGCGGGCTGCACGGTGCACCTGCCCTATGACGTGGTCGTCTCGAAGGAATTCGCCGCCAATCCGCCGTCCCTGCGCACCTGCAACGTGCACGAAGTGGCCGAGGACGAGATGATCCTCGATGTCGGCCCGGCGGCCGTCGAGGCGCTGGCCGATGCCCTCAAGACCTGCCGGACGCTGGTCTGGAACGGTCCCATGGGCGCTTTCGAAACCGAGCCGTTCGATACCGCCACGGTTGCACTCGCACGGACTGCCGCCGCGCTGACGAAGGAAGGATCGCTGGTATCCGTGGCCGGAGGCGGGGATACCGTGGCCGCGCTCAACCACGCAGGCGTCGCGAGCGATTTTTCCTATGTGTCGACCGCCGGGGGCGCCTTCCTCGAATGGATGGAAGGCAAGGAACTGCCCGGCGTCGCCGCGCTGGAGGCATAAAAATGTCGGGGCGCGTGTTGCACTGCGGCACGCGCTCCTTTATTGCGCGGTCCTGCACAGGAATGCGCTGGGACGGACGCTCCTCTCTCGTGACGGGCGTCTTTTTATGGCGCTGTTGCGCATAGGTATGCGGAGCCGCAATTGCAGGCTTTCCGCAAGAACAGGACGGGCTGATGAACACGACCGAAATGACCGCCAAGATGGCCTCCGGCAACGGCTTCATTGCCGCTCTCGACCAGTCCGGCGGTTCGACTCCGAAGGCGCTGAAGGGCTACGGCATCGAGGAAGGCGCCTGGGCCACCGAAGAGGAAATGTTCGGCCTGATCCACGAGATGCGCGCCCGCATCATCCGCTCGTCAGCCTTCACCGGCGAAAAGGTGATCGGTGCCATCCTGTTCGAACGCACGATGGACGGCACCGTGGACGGCAAGCCGGTTCCCGCAGCCCTGATCGAAAAGGGCGTGGTTCCCTTCATCAAGATCGACAAGGGTCTGGAAGACGAAGCCAACGGCGTCCAGCTCATGAAGCCGATGCCCGCGCTTGATGCACTTCTCGTCCGTTCGAAGGCGCTGGGAGTCTATGGCACCAAGGAACGCTCGGTCATCAATTCGGCCAATCGTGA
>JBKBUD010000030.1:0-16342 GCA_046290865.1 Novosphingobium sp.
ACAACGTTCTGGCAGTGCCGCTGGCCATCCTCGGTCACGTCACCCCGCTGATTGCCGCCGTTGCCATGTCGACCAGCTCGCTGATTGTCGTCGCCAACTCGCTGCGCCTCGCCGGAGAGACAAAATGAACGGCATCGCCTTCATGCTGCCTATCGCGCTCGGTATGGGCCTGTTCGGACTCGCGGCCTTCTTCTGGGCCTTGAAGCGCGGCCAGTTCAGCGATCTCGACGGGGCCGCCGCGCGCATCCTGATCGAGGAAGAGGACCAGCCATGAGCCGCCTCATGCGTCTGCTTGCGCCGCTGGCCGTCCTGCAGATGGCGATGCCCGCGCCGGCCCATGCCAGCGTGATGATGGTCGCCTCCTGCGGCGGCAGCGGGGCACCGATCCCGATCCGCATCCCTTCCAAGGACGACGGCAGCAAGAATCTGCCCTGCTGCAAGATTTGTCATATCTCAATGCGCAAGCGCGCCAGCGCCGATAGCTGTTGTGACAATGGCGATGACGGAGAAGGCGAAGGCGATGGCTGCTGACATGATGACGGGGCCTGAAGTCTTCGGCCAGTGGACCTATTGGCCCGAACTGCTCGAACGCCCGGTCCCGCGCTACACCAGCTATCCCACCGCCGCCGAATTCGTCGAAGAGAGCTTCGAGGACCGCCAGCGCGAGGCGTTGAAGGCGCTGCGCGGCACCGTCTCGCTCTATCTGCACATCCCCTATTGCCGCGAGATCTGCTGGTACTGCGGTTGCAACACCGGCGCCGCCAACAAGACCCAGCGCCTCGCCGCCTACATGGAAGCGCTGCACCACGAGATCGATCTGGTCGCGCGCCTGCTTCATCCTTCGGTCAAGGTCTCGCGCATCGCATTCGGAGGCGGCAGCCCCAACGCGATCAAGCCCACCGACTTCGTCCGCCTCGTCGACAAGCTCACCCTCAGCTTCCGCCTCGAAAAGCCGGTCCTGTCGATCGAACTCGACCCGCGCACGCTCGAACCCGGCTGGTTCATGGCCATCCGCGGCATCGGCGTGATCAAGGCCAGCCTCGGCGTCCAGACGCTCGACGCCCGCGTCCAGCACGCCATTGGCCGCGTCCAGCCGCGCGACGATATCGAACGCGCGGTCGCAGGCCTGCGCAAGGCGGGCGTCGATTCCATCAATTTCGACCTCATGTACGGCTTGCCGTTCCAGAACGACGACATTCTCGCCGAAACGCTGGACCAGTCGGTTGCCATGGGCGCCGATCGCTTCGCCCTTTTCGGCTATGCCCACGTGCCGCACATGATCCCGCGCCAGCAGCGCATCGATGCCAGCGAACTGCCGGACCAGCGCGCCCGCTTCCGCATGGCCGCCGAAGGCTACGAACGCCTCGTCGGTGCCGGATACCAGCCCGTTGGCTTCGATCACTTCGCTCTGCCGGATGACGATCTCGCCGTTGCCTCGCGTTCTGGCACCCTGCGTCGCAACTTCCAGGGCTTTACCGAAGACCAGTCCGAAGTCCTCATCGGCCTTGGCGCATCCTCGATCAGCGAATTCCCCGAGCTTTACGTGCAGACCGAGAAGAACGCCGGTCGCTACCGCATGCTGGTGGGCGCGGACCAGTTGCCGGGGCGCAAGGGCGTGGTGCGCACCGCCGAGGACCGGCGACGCGGCAGGATCATCACCGATATCCTGTGCCGGGCCAGGGCAGAGATCGACGCCGATCTGCTGGCCATGAACCGCAGCCGCCTGGAGCCGTTCATCTCCCGCGGTCTCGCGCGTCTCGAAGGCTGCACGCTGGCGCTCATGCCGGGCAATGAACCCTATGCCCGCTCGATCGCGTCGGTTTTCGACGCCTACCGGACCGGCGAGCGACAGTTCAGCTCAGCGGTCTGAGGTCGCAGCGCACTTCCCAAGAATAGCTATGCGCCTGCCCTTAGCAGGTGCACAATCCGGCTGAGTCGCGTTAAGTCCGCTTCACCAAACGAAGCGCGCAGCCGTTTTGCGCGAAGGGAGACGCCATGAAGCCGATCGAATCCATCATGCGCACCGCGCCGGTCATCCCGGTTCTGGTGGTCGAGGACGTCGATCATGCGCTTCCCATCGCGCGTGCACTCGTAAAGGGCGGGTTGCGCGTTCTCGAAGTCACCTTGCGCACGCCCGCCGCGCTCGACGTGATTCATGCGATGAAGGGCGTCGAAGGTGCCATCGTCGGCGCGGGCACCGTCACCAATCCTGACGAACTGAAGGCCGCGATTGACGCGGGAGCGGAGTTCATCGTCTCGCCCGGTCTTACCGAAAACCTCGGCAAGGCCGCCGTGGCTTCCGGCATTCCCTTCCTGCCGGGCATCGCCTCGGCCGGTGACATCATGCGCGGCCTTGACCTCGGCCTTTCGCACTTCAAGTTCTTCCCTGCGTCCACTTCGGGTGGACTTCCCGCACTAAAGGCTTTGGCTGCCCCGTTCTATCAGTGCAAGTTCTGCCCCACCGGCGGCATTACCGCCGCCACCGCGCCCGAGTGGCTGGGTTTCGACCCGGTCCTGTGCGTCGGTGGCAGCTGGGTGGTCGGCAAAGGCACGCCCGATGAAGCAGCGATCGAAGCCGCAGCGCGCGAAGCCTCGGCTTTGGGGAAGTAACGAATTCAAGGGAATACTCGGCACATGAAGACGGTCGCCAAGCTCAAGGCCAGGTTGCAGAAACTCCATGAGCGGACGGCCGAAACGCCGCTGTTCAACCCCGTCTTCCAGCTCAGCCACGATCTTTCGCGGTCGCTGGAAGGGGGCGACCTGTCACTGTCGGACATGGACAGCCTCGTCGCCGAACTGGAATGCGAGGCGCTCAAGAGCCGCGCCGCACGGCTCAAGCGCCTTGTCGCGCCGACCTCCGCTGCCGAAAACCTCGCCCAGATCGAAGCGCTGAACCCGGAAGAGGCAGGCTTTTCCGAATTCCGCCAGCGCTGGGAAAAGCCGCTGCTCCACGCAGTGTTCACCGCGCACCCGACTTTCCTCCTCAGCCCCGCGCAGTCCGATGCGGTGGCGACTGCGGCCCTTTCAGACGATCCGCATGCCTCGACCGTCTGTACCGTGCCGCACGAAGGCCCGAAAATCACGCTCGAATTCGAGCATGTCGAGGTCTGCAACGCCATCCAGCGCGCGGCCAAGGCTCGCGATGCCATCAACGCCACGCTGCTCGGCCACGCCCGTCAGCGCTGGCCCGGCCGCTGGCTCGATTTCAGGCCGCTGCCGTTCCGCTTCGCCACCTGGGTCGGCTATGACATGGATGGCCGCACCGACATCGGCTGGACCACTTCGATCGCTTTCCGCCTGCGCGAAAAGGCGCTGCGCCTTGCCAGTTACGCGGCGTCGCTCCGCGCCATTGATGAAGCGCACCCGCTGCTCGCGACGCTCGATGCGGCGCATGCCCATTCGGCGGAAATGGCCGAGCTGTTCTCCTCGCCGCTCGACAGCCCTGAAGCGCTCGCCGCCGCCGCCAACCGCCTCAGCGCCGATGACGACGCCAAGCTGCTCAGCCTCGCCCCGCTGATCGATGCGCTGGAAGCTGAAGCGAAGACGGCGGACGAAGCCAAGGCCATCCCGCTCGCCACGCTCGCCGCCGCGATGCGCGCAGATGGCCTCGGCATCGGCTGGATTCACTTCCGCGTGAACTCGTCGCAACTGCTCAACGCGCTGCGCCGCCGCATCGACCCGGAAGGCACGCTCGACCTCGGCAGTAAGAGCGCCCTGTCGCGCCTGCGCGAACTGCTTGCCGAAGTGAAGCCGCTGCGCGTCAACTTCGGCGCGCTGGCGATCGAGACCAGCACGGCCATGCGCCAGTTCCTGGTCATGGCCAAGATGCTGCAGCACATCGATGCCGACGCGCCGATCCGCATGCTGATTGCCGAATGCGAACAGCCCCAGACCGTGCTCGCCGCGCTCTATTTCGCCAAGCTGTTCGGCATCGAAGGCAAGGTCGACGTTTCGCCCCTGTTCGAGACCGAGACCGCGCTGGAGCATGGTGGCCGCTTCCTCGAAGCGCTGCTGTCGGAGGAATCCTACCGCAGCTACGCCCGTAAGCGCGGTCGCGTCTCGATCCAGACCGGCTTTTCCGATGCTGGCCGCTTCATGGGCCAGATTCCCGCAGCGCTCGCCATCGAACGCCTGCAGGGCCGCCTTGCCGAGGCAATGAAGGTCAACGGCCTGACCGACGTCGCCGCGCTGATCTTCAACACGCACGGCGAATCCATGGGCCGCGGCGCGCACCCCTCGGGCTTTGCCGACCGCCTGACCTGGCCACTCTCAGGTTGGGCCCGCCGCCGCTTTGCCCGCGCTGGCGTGACAATCGAGCCTGAGGCGAGCTTCCAGGGCGGCGACGGCTACCTGTTCTTCCGCAACGACGAACTCGCGCTCGCCACGCTCACCCGCATTGCCGAGCACGAGGCGCGCGATCAGGACCTGTCCGCCAAGGATCCGTTCTATGATCGCACTGATCTCAGCCTCGACTTCTACCGCTCGATCCGCCGCGTCCAGCGCGAACACCTTGAAAGCGCGACCTATTCGCGCGCGTTGACGGCGTTCGGCCTCGGCCTGCTCAAGGGCACCGGCAGCCGCGTCTCGCGCCGCCAGTCCGACATCGGCGCGGACCGCACGATGAGCCTGCGCCAGATCCGCGCGATCCCGCACAACGCCATCCTCCAGCAGATCGGCTATCCGGTGAACGTGATCGCCGGGGCCGGAACCGCTGCGGGCGAGGAGATGGAATCGGTCGCCGAACTTCTTGGCCGCTCCGAGCGGGGCAACCAGCTCGTCCGCCTGCTCCGCGCTGCCAACGGCATCGCCTCGATCAAGACCGTGGCCGCCCATGGCGAGCTGTTCAACTCGGCCTACTGGGCCAGCCGCCCCTATCGCGGCACCGAAACCGCGCTGGAAAGCGCCTGCCTCGCGCTCGCCGAATACCTCACCAAGGACGACAGGGCAGGGGTCTTCCGCCGCCTGACCTCGCGCCTGCGGGTGGACTGGATGAAGCTCCACCGCCTGCTATCGCTGGTACCGGGGCAGAAGGCCGGGCGCGATGCCGCGCAGGATGCAGACCGTCGCAACATCGGCCTGCTCCAGTCGGTGCGCCTCGCCCTGCTGATGCACATGTTCATCCGCGCAGTGCAGGTCCCGCCGTTCGCTCGCTCGAACGACGTCAGCCGCGAGGACGTGCTGGAAATGGTCCTGTCACTTCGGGTGGACGATGCACTCGCCCAGTTGCGCCGCGCCTACCCGGTGATTGAACCCGAGATCACCGATTTCCCGGTGGACGAGCCCACCGACTACCCCGACCATCGCGGTGAAGACTACGGCGCCATCCGCGCCCGCTTCATCGACCCCATCGAACGCGCCCACGCCCTGAACATCCGTGTCGCCGTCGCCATCGCCAACTACTTCGGCGCGCACGGCTAACCCGAGATCCTCCCCATTTTCACAAAGTGCAAATGGGGAGGTGGCAGCGCGCAGCGCTGACGGAGGGGTAATCAATTACCCCACAAACGTCCGCCCATGCCGCACCGGTGCCTTCACCGCACTGAACACCGCGCCCGCCGAAAGCCTGCTCCCCCGAACCACCAGCATGACCTTGTCGCCCTGTTCGAGCGTCACATCCTCGCCGGGATGCTGGATCGACTGCCCATTCGCGCGATCGATCTGGACCACGAAAAACGCCCCGTTGCCCCTGCGCTCGGCCTCGCCGACAGTCTCCCCGGTCAGCGCGCTATCGGCCCCCATCTCGACCATCTCGATGTCGAGCCCGAAGTCGTGCAGGTTGCGCCGCACCGTCCCGATGTCTTCCAACTGCCCGGTGGCGGGATAGAGGATCATCTCCACGATCCGCTCTGCCCCGATATGCGTCGGCATCACCACCTTGTCGGCGCCCGCATGGAACAGCTTGTTCTCGGTGGTCGGTGCCTCGCCGCGCGCGATGATCTCGATGCCCGGATTGAGATTGCGCGCCGACAGCGTGATGAACACGTTCGCCGCATCATCGGGCAGGACCGATGCCAGCACCTTGGCCCGCGCGATGCCCGCCGCCTTCAGCGTCTCCTCGTGCGTCGCCTCGCCGACCATGCACAGGAACCCTTGCGCCTTGGCGTCCTCGGCCTTGGCATGGTCGCGCTCGAGGATCAGAAACGGCCGCTTCGCCTCGGTCATCGCCTTTGCCAGTTGCACGCCGATGCGGCCGTAACCGCAGATGATCACGTGGCCGTCCAGCTTTTCGATTTCGGTCAACATCTTGTCCAGCCCCAGCAACCGGCGGAATTGAAACAGCGTGAACACCTGCACCAGCGCACCGGTCAGCACGATCATCCCGGTACAGCCCAGCATGATCGTCGCGCTCGTCCACCAGCGCAGGAACAGGGTATCGACCGGGCGGATCTCGCCATAGCCCACCGAGAACACCGTCAGCAGCACCATGTAGGCGGCATCGCCGAACGGCCAGCCGGCAAGGACGAACCCGCAAGTCGCCACGACATAGACCGCCAGCACATAGATCAGCGTGCCCGTCAGCAGCCGCAGCGGCGATCCGAGCACGGAGTTCGCCCCCTGCGTCAGCGCCGAACCATCGCCATCCCGTTCCATCACGACCCCTTCAGCCACCCTGATAGGAGGGCGCGAGCGCGCTTGTCCAGTTCAGGAAAGCCCGAGCCGCTCGGCCAGCCAGACAAGGGCGGCAACTCCGGTCAGCCCCGCCAGTGCGAGCTGCGTTGCCGGGCCATGCCGCCAGCGGGAGAGCGCGATCAGCAGGGGCAGCGCGACCAGCACCACGCCCAGCTGCACTGCCTCGATGCCGAGATTGAAGCCCAGGATAGCCGTCGCCCGCGTCATCGCTCCCAGCCCGAAATTGCTCACAAGCGTGGCAAAGGCGAGGCCGTGGACCAGTCCGAACAGACCCGCCACCACCGGCTCTTTCCCCGGAAACAGCGGCCTTGCCGCGTGGATCGCCGAAACCAGCACCGAGAACGCGATCCCCGCCTCCACCGGCTGCGCGGGCAGCCGCACGCCGAAGAACGCGGCAAGGATCAGCGTCGTCGAATGGCCGATGGTAAATGCCGTGACGATCCACGCCAGCTTGCGAAAAGTCTCGCGCGCGGGCCGCGCCGCGCCCCAGCGCCCGCCTGCTGCAAGGAGCGGCGCAGGCAGCAGCAGCGCCAGCAGGAACAGCAGGTGGTCATACCCTTCGCCAATGTGGTGCGCGCCAAGCCCGAAGGCATTGCCGAACAGACTGCCAAGGTCGGCATGGCCCCTGTCCACCAGCAGCTCGCTGCGTCCCGCCGTCAGCGCGCCAACGAGCTCCCGCTCTCCCCGAACGCCGCCCGCCAGATCGCCATCGACCACCAGCAGCGCAAAGTGGCTCGGAGCCTCGCGCGTCACCACGTGCCAGCGCCACAGCAGCGAGCGGTCCGAGGCGCCGGGCGGCGGCAAGAGCGACAACTGGAGATGCAGGTCTGGCGGCCCGGCAATCTGCTCGAAAGCAATGCGATTCACCGCAATGCGCCACGGCCGACCTTGCGGATCAAGCACCGCCATGTCCGCCAGCACCCGCGCCTCGGCCTTGGCCAGACTGTCGGGACGGTTGTCTGTCGCCAGCCCGGTCGCATAGCCGAACTCTGCCTGCGGCACGACCACGTCGGCCTTGACCAGCCCCGGCGCGAAATCGAGCCGGATTTCCGAGTTCGGCGTCAGATGGGCAAGTGCAGGGGCACTGAGGCAAAGCCACAGCAGCGCGGCGATGATCGTCCTAATCGTGCCCGAGCCAGATGTAGCGCGCCGCCGCATCGGTAGCCTTGGGATTGAGATCAAGCGCTTCCTCCCGCGCATCGTCGGCGGCATCGGTATCTCCCAGCGCGGTTTGGACGTCGGCCAAGGCAAGGTAAAGTCCGGCCGAGCGCCAGCCGCTCTTTTCGGCGCGTTCCAGCGTCGCCAGCGCGCCCTTGGCATCGCCGGTCAGCAATTGCGCCCGCGCCAGCAGGATCAGGCTCGCCCCATGCGGGCGCGCCCGCGCATCGGCCCTGGCAACCGGCAGCGCCTTGGCCGGATCGCCCAGCGCCAGCTCATGCTCGACCAGATGCGCCGCCGCCGCTTCCGGCATCAGCCGATAGCGTTCGGCCCACAGCACCCCGGCCTTGTCCGCCCAGGTCCTGCTCTCGGCTCCGCGCCCCTGCAACCGCAGCGTGAATGCCAGCGCATCCATCACTTCGGGCAGGGGAGCCTTGGCGAGGACGGCCTCGTACTGTTTCACCGCGCCCGCCACATCGCCATCGACCGCTTTCTGCTGGGCGACATGTGCCATGGCCAGCGGGTTGCCGGGGAAGAATCCGTCGGCGAACCGCGCCCACTCGCTCGCGGCTTTCCAGTCGCCCATGGCGTAAGCGATCGTCACCCGCTGCAAGGCGATCTGCGACTTCACATAACGGCTGAGCTTCGGCGCCCGCAGCACCGCGTTGACCCGGCGCCGCGCAAGGTCGGGATCACCCGTCCGCAGCGCCAGCATCGACTGGCGCAGTGCAACAGCGGCATTGTTGTCGTATTCCTCGGCCCGAGCATAGGCGAGACGCGCGGCCTTCATGTCGCCACGCTGGAAGGCAATGTCGCCCTTCAGGCTCCAGGCCCCGGCGGACTCGCCGTCATCCGGCTCACCCACTTGCGCGAAAAAGCGGTCGAGCCCCTTGTTCGCTGCATCCAGCTTGTGCGCCAGCACCGAAACTTCCGCGCGCGACAGGCTCGGCCCTGCCGGAAACGGCGATCCCGCCATGCCCTTGTCGAGCAGCCCGTCCGCTTCGGCTAGATCGGGGTAGGAACCCGTCGCCCGGAACCGACGCACCAGCGCCCGCGCCAGCACTTCCTGCCGCAGCCACTCGTCCGGGGCGAGTGCCAGTCGCGCCCGTGCGCCATCGACGGCAACTTGCGCCGCCTGTTCAAGCTCGGTCTGGTTGCGCGGGCCGAACCACGGCTTGATCTCCGCGGGCAGGGGATCGGGCGGACCTTGCCGTGCCTTGTACTTGTCGAAGGCAATGCTGGCGGCGGTCACCAGGAAGACCGCCGCCAGCAGGATCCACGGCCAATTCCGGCCGGGCTTGTCGCTCATGCGTCAGGTCTTCTTGGCGCAGATCTTGAGCTGCAGCTTCTCGACGTCATCGCCGATCAACCCGAACAGCTTGTCGAGTTCGTGCTCGTATTCAGTCAGGTATTTCTCGTTTGTCGCGTCACCGGTGGGCGTATCATCGTTGTAGCTCAGCTTCATCGACGAACTGACCAGCGCCGTGGCGATGGCCGGATTGCCCATGCGGTCCACGCTGACATAGGCCGAATCCGGATCGGTGCGGAAGTTGAAGTTCGAGCCCGTGCCTGTGGCCACTTGCGGCGTTCCGTTCGGCGTTGCCAGGAACGGGAAGGTCAGCAGGAAGAACTTGTCGTTGCGCTGCGGATTCAGGGGCACCTCCGCCAGCGTATATGGACCTTGCCCGGTAACGCTCATGTCGAGCAGGAGCGTAGCCAGCAGAATGTCCACCACCTGATCATCGGGGTGTCGGCCATTGGGAAACTTGGTTGGCCGGGTCAGGTCGAGCTTGAGAGTGTCGGGGATGATGAACGACTTCAGGTTCGCCCCGTTCTGCCCCTGAATCGGCTGGAGAAAGCAGTTGGTCGAGTCATAGGCCACTGCCGTAGCCGTGGCGGTCGGTGTGGCAGTCGATGTCGTGCTGGGCAGCGGAGCCGGAACCACGACCTGGCTTCCGGCACCATCCTCACCGCAGCCCACCAGCGTCAGTGCGAGGGCAAGCGGCGTTGCCATCATGGCGATCTTGCGCAGGCTCATCAGATGTTCCCCCCGAAGCGGGCGGTCTGTCCCCAGACGCCGAGATTGGTCACGCCCGCGCCGAGGTTGGCATCCGGGATTTCCAGCACGATTGCGGTATCGTTCTGCGTATCGAAGAAATTGCGGTTGTTGCGGATACTCAGCGTTCCGGTGGATCGCGTCTCGCGGAAACCGATCAGGTCGAAGAAGAACGGCTCGTCGAACAGGCCTACGCGAACCTTCACACCGTCCTTCTGGAGATTCTGCTCGACCGGCCCCTCGATCACGCCGGTGACGCCGGGGATGCCTTCGATGCGAACGCCCCACTCGCCGGGATTCTGGCCCGGCCCGAAACGATACTTGATCGTGAACTCCGGAGTGTTGCCCGGTGCCGCGGTCGAGATGTTGATCTTGTACAGCACGTCGCGGTCATAATAGAGCGGCGTCGTCGCAGCGGCAGAGACAGGTCCGGCAAACGTCATCGCGATCTTGGTGGTACCGTTCGAGTGCCACGCAAACACGTCGGCGATGTCGGCCGGGATGTCAGGGTTCGGATCGACGCCGCCGTCGGTGCGGCTCGGCGGATCGAGGTGGTCGGCGCTCTCGGCGACGCCGGTCGGCACCAGCATCAGCGCGGCAAGGCTTGCAGCCCCTGCGCTTCCCGCCAGCAGTGTCTTGAAAATGCGGCGCACGGCGAAACTCCCCACTTCGGAATCAGACGAAAGAAAGTGCGACCACTCTTTCGCCTCATTCTGCGCTGCATGCTGTGAAGTTGTTCACACCGAGTCAGCGGGGAGGCCGTTGTTGGCAGCTTAGCCCAATTCTTGCGGTCTGGTGAAGTCCAAATCTGGCAACACTACGTAATGGATTCATGAAATCGCTGTGATCGCCCAGACTACGCCGACCAGCAGGAACACGCCGGCCACGTCGAGTGCGAAACCGGCCTTGATCATGGAACGCATCGTGCAGTGCCCGGTCGCCCAGGCCAGCGCATTGGGGCCGGTGCCCGCAGGCAGCATGAAGCCCCATGTCGCGGCAAAGGCGGCGGGCAGGGCTAGGAGGATCGGGTCTGCGCCCAATGCTGCAACCAGCGCCGCCACAACCGGCATGATCCCGCTCGCTGCGGCGATATTGCTGGCAAATTCGGTCACCACGATGACGAAGGCCACAAGCACCAGCGCCACCACCGGCAGCGGCACATGCGCCAGTGGCAGCAGCATTTCGCCCATCCACTTGGTCAGCCCGCTCTCGGTCATGCCCATCGCCATGGCGAGGCCGCCCCCGAACATCAGCACCACGTCCCACGGCGCCCGGTTCGCCTCGGGCCAGGTCAGCATCGGGCGACCGGTGCCATCGGGCAGGAAGAACAGTACCAGCCCGGCAATCGCCGCCACGGTCCCGTCGGTAAAGCCGCCCTTGGGGAACGCGCCCTCAAGCAGCGGCTGGAACACCCACGCCAGGAAAGCCAGCAGCACCACCGGCAGCAGCCGCTTCTCAGGCAGGCTCCACTGCGCCGCATGGCCGATGGCGTCGCGCGCCGCTGCCGGATCGAACGTGTCCTCGTGCAGCTTCTGCACCCGCGCGATGATGCCCGCTGCCAGCGGTATCGTGATGATCACGATCGGCACGCCGTACATCGCCCACTGCAGGAAGGTGACCTTGGTGCCGAGCGCCTTTTCGATCAGCCCGGCCGCAATCGCATTGGTCGGCGTGCCGATCAGCGTGGCGAGCCCACCGATGGAGGCGGCAAAGGCGATGCCCATCGGCAAGGCCCCGGCCATCCCGCCCGTCTCACCCTCGCGCACGCCGCCTGCGCGCAGCATGGCGATGGCCATCGGCATCATGATCAGCGCGGTCGAGGTATTGGAAATGAAGCTGGAAAGCACCGCCGTCGCAGTCATCACGCCCAGCAGCAGCTGCCCCGGCTTCGCGCCCGCCAGTCCCATGATGAACAGCGCCAGCCGGCGGTGCAGCCCCGTGCGTTCAATGGCCAGCGCCAGAAACGCGCCACCCACGAACAGGAACATGATCGGCGAGTAATAGGCGCCCGCCGTCTTGTTGGCATCGGCCACGCCGGTCAGCGGCAGGACGAGGAATGGCAGGAAGGCGGTCGCCGAAAGCGGCAGCGCCTCGGTCATCCACCAGGCCGCCATCCACCAGACAAGGCCCGCGGCGCTCCACGCCGCATCGGGCATTCCCGCCGGTGCTGCCGCCAGTTGCGTTACGGCAAACCCGAGCGGTCCTGCCCAGAACCCGATCCCGCGTGCATCCAAAGCCAAGCGACCACTCCCCCTACATCCCCGCAAAGGGACCTAGCAGAGCGCAGTCGGGCCTTGCAAACGCCGATCAGAAAATAGGATCATATCCCGGAGGCAGTTCGCTTCCCGGCGTCGCAGCATCGGTCGGCGAATGGATGCCGCATTCGGTCTTGTCCCAGCCCTTCCAACGGCCCGAACGCGGGTCTTCGCCCGGAGCGACCTTGCTGGTGCAGGGCGCGCAGCCGATCGAGGGATAGCCCTGCGCCACCAGCGGATGCGCCGGCAGGCCATGCTCGGCGAAGTAGCTTTCGAGCGTTGCCTTGTCCCACGACGCCAGCGGATTGATCTTCAACCGCCCCTGCGCATCCGAATGGTCGATCTCGAAGCGCGGCAGACCGGCGCGGGTCTTCGACTGGAAGCCCTTGCGCCCCGTCAGCGAGGCATCGAAATGCAACAGCGCCTTGGCCAGCGGCTCGACCTTGCGGATCTCGCAGCAGCCATCCGGGTCCCACGACCAGCGCAGGCCGTTCTCGTCCTTCTTGGCGATCACGTCCGCGTCAGGCTCGATGATCTGGAGATTGGTCATCCCCAGGAACCCGATAAGCTCGTCGCGATAGGCCACGGTTTCGGGGAAGTGCTTGCCGGTCTCGAGGAACAGCACCGGCACCGAAGGATCGACCTCGGCAATAAGGTGAAGCAGGACAGCACTTTCCGCGCCGAAGCTCGAAACCACCGCAAGGTCGCCCGCCAGCCCGTCACGGATCACCGACCGCAGCATCTCCTGCGTGTCAGTGCCCCGGAACAGGTTGTTCAGTCGGATCGCGTCCGTCTCGGTAAAGCGCGGGCGCGCATCGATCAGATCGATCTTGCGGCCTTCGCTGCGAGCGCTCTTGGTGCTGTCCATGCTTTCAGTCCTTTTCCCGCAGCTCAGGCGGGGTGACGCTTCGCCCAGATGGCCGGGCGTCCGTCGACGGTCTTCTGGTAGACCTCGGGCCATGTCGCAAAGGCCTTTTCGGCGGCTTCCACGCTGATCGTCTGGTTCGGCGCAAAGCTGTCGAACCCGCAGCGGCGCATGTGCGAAAGCTGGTCCAGCAGCACATCGCCCACCGCGCGCAACTCACCGGCATAGCCATGCTCGCGCAGGATGCGCGCCGCCGAATAGCCGCGCCCGTCGGTATAGGCCGGGAAGTTCACTTCCACGAGCGCCAGCCGATCGAGATGCGGCAGCAGGTCGCGCGCATCATCGCCCGGCTCGATCCGCACCGCCGTGGCGTTGCTCTGATCGGCAAAGGCGTCAACGGTCACTGCCGGATCGCCCACGGGCTCGTCATCGCGAAAACGCAGGGACTGCTCAACCATAGATCGCCTCCTTGAACGGGGCCATGCCAATGCGGCGGAAGGTGTCGACGAAACGCTCCCCTTCGGCGCGCTGGGCGAGATAGACGTCGGTGGCCTTTTCGACCGCATCGACGATGCCGTCCTCGTTGAAGCCGGGGCCGGTGATCGTGCCGAGCGAGGTATCCGCGCCTTCGCATCCGCCGAGCAGGAGCTGGTAGTTCTCCACGCCCTTGCGGTCGACGCCGAGGATGCCGATGTGCCCTGCGTGGTGATGCCCGCAGGCATTGATGCAGCCCGAGATCTTCAGCTTCAGCTCACCCAGCTCGCGTTGGCGGCCAAGGTCGGCAAATCGCTCGGAAATCTTCTGCGCCACCGGGATCGAGCGGGCATTGGCGAGGCTGCAATAATCAAGGCCCGGGCAGGCGATGATGTCGCCGATCAGGTCGAGGTTTGCCGACGCCAGGCCAGCTTCGTCGAGCTTCTGCCACAGGCCGTAGAGATCGGCCTTCTTCACATGCGGCAGCACGATGTTCTGGGCGTGGGTCACGCGCAGTTCGTCGAACGAATGCTCGAGCGCCAGATCGGCCATCAGGCGGATCTGGTCGGCCGTGGCATCGCCCGGAATGCCGCCAACCGGCTTCAGGCTGATGTTGACGATGGCATAGCCCGGCTGCTTGTGGGCATGGACGTTCTGGTCCACCCACAGCGCGAAGTCAGGATCGCTGAGGTCCAGCTCGTCCGAAGCATTGGCGTCAAAGCCCGGCTGCTCGAAGTAGCCCTTGATGCGCTCAAGCTCGGCCGCCGGCGGTTCAAGGCCAAGCGTCAGGATGTGCTTGAACTCTTCCTCGACCTGGCGGCGGTACTCGTCGGCACCGATCTCGTGGACGAGGATCTTGATGCGCGCCTTGTACTTGTTGTCGCGGCGGCCATAGCGGTTGTACACGCGCAGGCAGGCCTCGAGGTACGAGATCATCTGCAGCGGCGGCACGAAATCGCCGATCACCGGAGCGATCATCGGCGTGCGGCCCATGCCGCCACCGACGTAGAACTTGCAGCCGATCTCGCCCGCATCGTTCTGCACCAGCTGGATGCCGATATCGTGCAGCTTCATCGCCGCGCGGTCGGTTTCCGAACCGATGATCGCGATCTTGAACTTGCGCGGCAGGTAGTCGAACTCCGGATGGAAGGTCGACCACTGGCGCAGCAGCTCGGCATAGGGGCGCGGATCGACCAGCTCGTCGGCCGCAGCGCCAGCGAACTGGTCCGAAGTGGTGTTGCGGATGCAGTTGCCGCTGGTCTGGATCGCATGCATCTCGACCGAGGCGAGATCCGCCAGAATATCGGGCGCATCCTGTAGCTTGATCCAGTTGTACTGGATGTTCTGGCGCGTGGTGAAGTGGCCGTAACCGCGGTCATACTTGTCCGCGATATCGCCCAGCATGCGCATCTGGCGGCTGCTCAGCGTGCCATAGGGAATGGCCACGCGCAGCATGTAGGCGTGAAGCTGGAGGTAAAGGCCGTTCTTCAGGCGCAGCGGCTTGAACTGGTCCTCGGTGATGTCACCGGCAAGGCGGCGCTCCACCTGGTCGCGGAATTCCGCCACGCGGGCATCGACCATCGCCTGGTCGTATTGGTCGTACTGATACATCTCAGATCACCCAGGTGCCGGCGTCGGGGTCGGCAGGCTTGAGGGAAAGGTCGAGGCGGACGGTCGGCCCGAGGGCGCGAATGCGATCCTTGATGTGCGCCGGGCGCACGCCTTCGTCGGTGCGGGTGGCTTCGATCACCTGCGTGTCGGTGACGATCTGCTTGGCGTTCTCGCGGGCGATGATCGCCTCGGCATGTTCGCCTGCTTCCACCGCATCGTTGACATGGCGCGACCAGCCTTCGCCGGTCCACCAGATCACGTCGCCGGTGCGCAGATCACTTCCGGTAATAACCTTCACTGACAGGCCTCCAAAACTTGCTTCAATTCCATCATGTCTCCCCGGCCTGCCACTTCGCCGATCACGATCAGGGCAGGGCTCTTGACCTTGTTGTCCGCCACCAGCGGACCCAGGCCCGCCAGCGTCCCGCGCAATACGCGCATTTGTGGCCGTGCGGCATTCTCCACTACGGCTACGGGCATGTCGGGCGCGAGCCCGTCCGCCATCAGCTTTTCGGCAATCGCTTCAGCCGTCGCGACGCCCATATAGATCACCAGCGTTCTGCCAACCCCGGCAAGGCCCGCCCAGTTCTGGTCGGTCAGGCCCTTGCACTGGCCCGCCACGAACGAGACGATGCTTGCGGCATCGCGGTGGGTGAGCGGGATCATCGCCGAAGCCGCCGCGCCCATCGCCGCGCTCACGCCGGGCACGACCTGCACCGGCACGCCAGCGGCAAAGCAGTCTTCCGCTTCCTCGCCACCGCGCCCGAACACGAAGGGATCACCGCCCTTGAGGCGGACAACGTCGTTGCCTTCGAGCGCCTCGCGCACGAGCAGGGCATTGATCTCTTCCTGCTTCATCGTGTGGCGCGACCGCTGCTTGGCCACCGAGATCATCCGGCAGCCCTTCGGCGCCATCGCGAGGATCTTCGGATCGACCAGCCCGTCATGCACCAGCACGCGCGCATTCATCACCAGCCGCGCCGCCCGCAGCGTCAACAGGTCCGGATCACCGGGCCCGGCGCCGACAAGGAATACGGTTCCGACTCTTGAAGAGGGAATGCTCATGGGGCGCAGATGGGCGTGGGCGAGGCAAGTCACCAGCGAGAATGCTTTTCCCCCCGCCTAGATGTTCTTTAGCGGCGTGGTGGAAGCGCCCACATGATCGGCGCTCGCCTCCAAGCTCCTTGCCCCTAGATCCAACGTCACCCCGGGCTTGACCCGGGGGGCCCCGTGGTGCTGCCCCGCCCGGCGCCGAAAAACCGGGACCCCGGGGAACCCCCGGGGGGCGCGGCA
>JBKBUD010000030.1:16352-27641 GCA_046290865.1 Novosphingobium sp.
CACACCCCCCCCGGCGGGGTTTCGGGGGGGCCGGGTTGGTTCCGCCACCGCTTTACCAACAAGTGGGGCCCCGGGGGACAAGCCCGGGGTGACGAGGACTGGTCGGTAGGAGCTACGCCCCTCAAACCCTCTACCAGCGCCCGCAAACCCTCGCTGTCCTTCAGGTTCAGGTCCTGCTGCGGGAACGGGATCTCCACCCCGTTGTCCCGGAACAATTGCCACACCGCCTTGAGAATGTCCGACCGCACATTGCCCACGCCGCCCTCGGGATCGTCGATCCACACCACGATCGTCATGTCGATCCCGCTCGGTCCGAAGGCGCTCAGCAGCACGCCGGGCGAGGGGAAGCTCAGCACGCGCGGTACGCCGCCCACGGCCTCCAGCATCAGCTTCTCGACCTGCTCCAGATCGCTGCCATAAGCCACGCTGACAGGAATGCTGATCGCCACCTCGCGCGAGGAATAGGACCAGTTCTCGACCTGGCTGGTCATCAGGTTTTCGTTCGGAATCAGGTACTCGCGATTGTCACGCGTGGTTACCGAAACCGCCCGGATACCGATCTTCTTGACCTCGCCGAACGAATTGCCCTTGCCGTCGTTCACCGCGATCACGTCGCCCGGCTTGATCGAACGGTCCATCAGCAGGATGATCCCGGCGATCAGATTGCCGAAAGTCTTCTGCAGGCCGAAACCGATGGCGAGGCCGAACGCACCGGAAAACACCGTCAGCGCGGTCAGGCTGATGCCCAACACGTCGATCCCGACAAGGATCGAAATGCCCCAGACCACGATCGTCGCGATCTTCTCGCCCAGCAACTGCTGCGTGCGGTCAAGGCTGTCGATCCGCCGGAACAGCCGCCGTGCCAGCTTGCCGACCAGTTGAGCCGCCACGATCACCAGCAGCATCACGATGACGATGCGCAGGCCGCCCCACACCGAGATGTGATAATTGCCGAGATCGAACCCGATCTCGTTGAGAACGCGGATCGCCTCGGTCACCTGCTGCTTCGCGCTCATCATGCGCCCGCTCCGTGCGCCGCCCAGACGGCCAGCCCGCGCTTGAGATCGGCAATCAGGTCGGCCGTGTCCTCAAGCCCGATGGACAGGCGCACCCCGAAGCAATCCTGCACGTCCATTCCCTTGAGCGGCCATTGGCTCGCCGTGCGGATGCTGGCCGGATCGACCGGCGTCGCCAGACTCTCGAACCCGCCCCACGAATAGCCGATGCCGAACAGCGCCAGGGCATCGATCAGCGCATCGCGAGCCGCGCTCGTGCCGCCGTTCAGCACGAAGCTGAATAGCCCGCAGCCGCCGGTAAAATCGCGCTGCCAAAGCTCGTGCCCCAGCGATCCCGGCAGCATCGGGCACAGCACCCGCGCCACCTCCGGCCGCCCCTCCAGCCACCGCGCAATCGCCAGCGCCGAGGCGGTCTCGGCCTCGAGCCGATGCTTCATCGTCCTGAGGCCGCGCAGCATCAGCGCGGCATCGTCAGGCGAGACTACCGTGCCCATGCCCTGCGAGCGCAGCCGCAACTTGCGATACCACTCCGCCCCCGCACTGGCGCTGCCCATCATGCAGTCGGAATGGCCGGAGACGTGCTTGGTCAGGCTCATCACCACGATGTCCACGCCATGGCGCAGCCCCTGAAACCCGAGCGGCGAGGCCCAGGTATTGTCGAGCACGCTGACGATCCCGCGCGCCTTGGCCGCCGCGGCAAGTGCGGGCACATCCTGCACCTCCATCGTCAGGCTGCCGGGGCTTTCCAACAGGACGCAGCGTGTCCGCTCGCAACACGCCGCCTCGAACGATGCAAGGTCGGTCGGATCGAACCAGCGCGTTTCGATGCCGAAGTCCTTCAGCAGCCCTCGACCCATGACGCGCGAGGGTTCATAGGCATTGTCCGTCATCAGCAGAACGTCACCCGGACGCAGGACCGTCAGCAGCGCTCCGGCAATGGCTGCTACCCCCGAGGGATAGAGCACAGTTCCCGCAGAGTTGCCCTCGAGTTGGGTGAGTGCCTCGGAGAGTCCCCACTGAGTTGGAGATCCCCTGCGCCCATAGTAAAAGCGCCCGTCCTCGTTGGCCGGATGGGCACGAAGCGCTGACATATCAGGATAAAGATGCGTCGAAGCGCGCCAGACGGGCGGGTTGACCACCGCGCCGGGGTGCCCCGGCGTCCCGGTCCACTCCTCGCGCCGCCCTGCCAAAACGCCACGTGTGGCGGGGCCGAAATTCTCGAAATCGTCAGAACTGCTCATGGCCTCGGGCGATAGCAGCAACGCCTGCCTTCGTCAGCAGCTACACTTGCCTTCGTCATTCCCGCGAAGGTGGGAATCCACTGCGCCACTCTCTGGATCCCCGCCTGCGCGGGGATGACGACAAGGAGGGTTGTTGGTCAGGCCGCGCCGGTCGCCTTGGGCGTCGCCGGGTCCATGCCCCATTCGCTCCACGATCCGTCGTAGAGCGAGACGTCTTCCTTGCCGATCAGATGTGCCGCGAAAATCAGCACGTTGGCAGTCATTCCCGAGCCGCAGGACGAGATCAGCGGGCGGGAAAGATCGATGCCCGCAGCCTCGAACAGGGCGCGGATCGCATCAGGCGATTTCCACGTACCGTCGGGATTGAACAGGCTCGAATAGGGCAGGTTGCGGGCGCCGGGAATGTGGCCGCTCGCCAGCGCCGGGTTGGTTTCCGGCACGTCGCCAGTAAAGCGCCCGGCACCGCGCGCATCGATCACCAGCTCGGCCTTGCTGTCGAGATTGGCGAGGACATCAGCCTTCGATCGCACGTGGCTGTCATCGGACCACACCGTGAAGTGGCGTTGTCTCAAGGTTTCAACACCTTGCGCGCACTTGCGACCTTCCGCCTTCCACTTGGCGATGCCGCCGTCGAGCAGCGCCACATTCTGCGCGCCGAACTTGTTCAGCATGAACCACGCGCGGGTCGAGGTCTTCACCGGGCTGTCGTCGTAGATCACGATGCGGCTGCCGTCGCCAAGGCCCAGGGCCTGCATGCGGCTGGCGAACTTTTCGGCTGGCGGCAAGGTGTTGGGCACCGGAGAGGCGGTATCGACCAGTTCCGCAAGGTCCATGAACACCGCGCCGGGGATGTGGCACGCCTCGTACTCAAGCCGGGGCACGCGGCCATGTTCCGGCAGGAATGCCGTTGCATCGACAATACGTAGATCGCTCGCGCCCATTTCGTCCGCGAGCCACTGGGTCGAAACCAGCGAGTCCATGGTTTATCGTGCTCCTGCCTGCCTGCGCGACCCGTCTGGCGCGGGTTCGTTTCTACAAGACTAGACGCGCCAAACAGCACCGTCGACCGTAAAAAAGATCAAGCTATCGAGTTTCTTGGCAGACTGCGCTGCGCGACCATTCAGGCGAAGGCCGGCACCGTCAGCTCCCGCCGCCCGACCTTGGGATAGACCCTCGGGCCGAGATCGAGGCGGAACGGTTGCAGGCGCTCGCCAGCGGCCATTTCCTCGAGCCCGACCACGAACGCAGCCCGCAGCTTGACGGGGCGATCCCCGTCGAGTGCCATTACCTCGAAGCGCACCAGCGGCACGAACAGTACGGCGCTGCCGTGGCGGATCGGCGTGATCGCAGCGAGGGGGAGCCGCACTTCGCCACCCAGTTCGATTGTCTCGCCAGCCGCCAGTCCCGGCAGGCGATGCAGTACTTGCGCCTCGCCGAGTCCGAGCTGCTCCTCGGCCGGACGCGAGGCATGGGCCGAGATCATGTCGCCCCGCACCTCGATCCGCGACAGCGCAGCGCTGGTGCCGAGCGACAGGCGATAGGACAGCGTGGCATTCACAAGGCTCGCGCTCATGCGGGCAACGGAAATGTCGAGTACAAGCGGAGCGGCGACCGCCGTCGGGACGACGGGAACCGGAGTAGGCCTCACCGGCGCGACCTCAGGAAGGATCGGCGGCTCGAACGCAGGCTCGACGGTGTCGCGGCGCTTGCGCCGGAATGCGATCACGGCGCCCGCTGCCAATGCTGCGACACCTGCAAGAACCATCGCCCACAGGGGAACGCCCTTGCTCTCGTCAGCCAGCGGCGGTGCAGTAGTCGCTTCTTCAGGCGCGGTGATTGCCGGGCTCTCGACTGCGGGGCCCGGACCCGCCGGCAAAGGCGATGCCTCGGCAGGGGTGGGCGCTGCCTGAACCGAACTGGCCCGATCGCGCTCTGTCGCCTCGACCGACGGCTCAGTTGCGCGCGGGCTGGCCTTGGATGCCGGCACGCTCGCGCGGGGTGAAGCTGCCGCTGATGGGGATGGTACTGCCACAGGTGTTGGCGACGGAGCGGGTGTCGGCGTCGCTGCAGGTGTCGTCGCTACGCGCGGCGGGGGAGCGTCGGGCACCACGGGCCCTTGCGCGGCCGGTGTCTGGGTCGTCGAGGGCGGCAGTTGCCACGACCCGGCGTCTTGCGCCTGAACCATGCCACTCGTTGCGAGCAAGGCACTCGCAGTGAACCACGCCGAAATCTGGAAACCCGTCCGCAACGTCATGGACCGCCAAGGCCGTCCGGGAGTTTAATGGCCGGTGAACCATGGGGCACGATCCGCCCACTTGCTCCATGGCTGCGACGGGTGCATTGGACGGCAATATCCAGCTAAAGGCCTGTCATGACCAAGACCCCGCTTTTCCTCGGGCAGAACAGCAGCTTGCCCGCTTCACCCGAAGAGGCCGTACTCGACTACGTGCCCAATCCGCGCCCGGGCACGCTCTACATGATCCGCTTTGCCGCGCCCGAGTTTACCTCGCTGTGCCCGGTGACCGGCCAGCCCGACTTTGCCCATCTCGTGATCGACTACGCCCCCGGCGAGACCATCGTCGAATCCAAGGCGCTCAAACTGTTCCTAGGCTCCTTCCGCAATCACGCGGGCTTCCACGAGGACGTGACCGTCGGCATCGGCCAGCGCCTGTTCGATGAAATGAAGCCGCAATGGCTGCGCATCGGCGGCTACTGGTATCCGCGCGGCGGCATTCCGATCGACGTGTTCTGGCAGTCCGGTGCGCCGCCGCAGGGACTGTGGCTTCCCGATCAGGGCGTTGCTTCCTACCGCGGACGCGGTTGAGCGGAAGGGGCGGCGATCAGGCCGCCAGTGACGAGCGCTCCACGCGGCGCAAGGTCGAACTGTGCGATCCGGGCACGGCCGGATCGATGCCCCGCGCGATCCGCTCGCGCCCGGCCTCGGTAAGGTGGATCCAGATGCGGCGGCGGTCGAGCGCATCGGGTTCGCGCACGATCAATCCGGCTTCCTGGAACATCGCCAGCCAGCGCAGGACCGTGGCTCCGGGCACGTTGGCGGCGAGGCCCAGACCGGTCACCGAAATACGCCGGTTTTCGGCATCATAGATGAACAGCTCGAGCATGAGGTCCCATGCCGGATCTGCCACCTGGATGCCGGGAAACAGGTCCTGCCTCTGCCGTCGCGCGCGGACGCAGGCCTTGGCATTGGCTACGAGTTCGTCCGTAGTGGGGATGCGCGACCTTGCTTCCTCTTCGTCGGAAGGCGCGGCGAGAAGCTCGCTGATCAACGTGTTTATGGCTGCGAGCCTCGCCTTGTCTTTCCTGTTCATGTCCGAGCATCCCCGATACCACCCATCCTTCACAATGCTGGAATGCTCATTCCAAAGCAAACTTAAAGCGTTGAAGTGAAAAGGTAAATCAGCTTTCGTTAACTAGTTGGCGAGAGATCAGGGCCTTAACTAAGGTTAAGACTGGCACGCAATTCCGCGCCTTTCCGACGGTCCGATGGGCAAGACCCCGTCAACCAATCTTGGCCCGAGCGAGCCATGGCGTCTCTGCACCCCTCAGGCTGCGGAGGCAGGGGTGGCGACAGGAGCAGCATTGACGCTGCCCGAACGGTCAAGCTTGCCCCAGCCGACGACCCAGCCCCCTATTGCCGAGGCCAGCGCGCGCAGCACCACCCAGTACATGATCTGACGGTAGATCAGTCGCTGCGCTACCAGCAGCCCTGCCGGATAGGACGGACGCTTGTCGTCGAGCCGGTAGGCGATCCAGCCACACGTCACGTCGATTGCCGTGAACAGGCTCCAGTAGAGCGCCATGGTGCCAAGGTCGCCCTGCGTCTGCGCCCAGCCATGCTGGATCACGCGCACCACCGTCGAGATGATCGAGATGAGCAGCGCGGCGTCGATCAGCGGCGATATGGCGGCAAAGGCGATCTGGAACAGCCACGCTTGCGGCAGACCGACCAGGCCCAGTCCGGCAGGCTTGCCTGTGGTCATCACCTTGCGGTGCTTCCACAGGCACTGCAGCGTACCGAAGGCCCAGCGATAGCGCTGCTTGGCGAGGGCGCGGAACGTCTCGGGCGCCTCGGTCCAGGCCACTGCACGCGGATCGTAGGTCACGCGCCAGCCCTTGCGCTGGATCGCGATAGTCAGGTCCTGATCCTCGGCCAGCGTGTTTTCCGGATAGCCGCCGACGCTGTCGAGCGCGGCCCGTCGCCATGCACCCACCGCGCCCGGCACCACGGTCATCGCATCGAACCCGGCCAGAGCGCGGCGCTCGAGGTTTTGCGCGGTGATGTATTCGACAGCCTGCCAGCGCGTGACCAGGTTGATCCTGTTGCCTACCCGCGCATCGCCGGCCACTGCGCCGATCTGCGGATCTGCGAACCAGCGGGCGAGGCGGCGGATGGTCAGCGGCTCGAACTGCGTATCGGCATCGAGCGCGATCACGACTTCGCCTGTCGCTTCCTTGAGCGCCCGGTTGAGCGCTGCCGCCTTGCCGCCATTGACGAGCGTCAGCAGGGTGACGCGCGGATCGTGGCCGAACCGTTCGGCGACGATAGTGCTGGTCGCATCCTTTGACCCGTCGTCGGCCACGATCACCTGCAGCGCGGGATAGTCGCTGGCGAGCACCCGCTCCACCGATGCGGCGATCACGCGTTCCTCGTTGTAGGCCGGGATGATCACCGAGACGGTCGGTTCGAATTCGGGCGGTGCGGCGCGGGGCGAGCGGCTCTGCCACCACGCCAGGGCCGTCATCGCTACGGCCCGGGCAATGCCCAGCGCGATGGCAAGGAAGAACAGCCATTCGAACAGGACGCCGAGTGCATGCAGCACAAGGAACGCGCCGACATCGATGCGCACGGCGGTCAGGTCCGAGGTCGACAGTTGCGGCATCGCCTGCGCAGGGGGCACGCCGACCAGCTGCGATGCCGTGACAAAATGGTAGCCCTCGGCCTGCAAGGTGGCGATGATCCTCGGCAGGGCCGCCACGGTCTGCGAGCGGTCGCCGCCGCCATCGTGGAGGAGGATCACGTTGCGGCTCGATTCCTCGGTGGCACCATGAACCTGGTCGACAACCTGCCGCACGATCGAGTCCGCGCCCGGGTTCTGCCAGTCGTTGGGATCGACGTGGAGGCCGACGACGGTGTAGCCCGCCTGCTGCGCCTTGAGCGCCGGCCCCAGTTCATCTGCCGTGGTCGGCTCTGCATCGCCGAAGTAGGGCGCGCGGAACAGGGTCATGCTGTGCCCGGTGAAGGCCTGGACCAGCCGCTGTGTCGCATTCAGTTCAAGACTGGTCTCGCCGTCAGAGGCTTCGGCAAGGTTGGGATGGGTATATGTGTGGTTGCCGATCTCGTCGCCGTCGGAGACCATCCGCCGCAGCAGGTCGGGTCGCACCAGCGCGTTTTCGCCGATCACGAAGAAGGTTCCCGGCACACGTGATTGCTCCAGCGCCGCAAGTACCTTGGGTGTCCACTTCGGGTCAGGCCCGTCGTCGAAGGTCAGCGCCAGCAGCTTGGGATCATGCGCGCCCGAGCGCCGCACCACGTAGGGGGTGGGCAGGGCTTCGTAGTGTTCGTCGCGGATCAGGTGCTGCTTGTCGAAGCGCACCGTGCGGCTGCCTGCCACGGGCGTCTCGGTGATCTTGAGGATCTCGCCCGTGCCCTCGACATCGTTGCCGCTCTCCGACGTCAGGCGCGAAAGGTCGGGTGCCTTGCCGGTGCGGAAGGCGCTCAAGTCGCTCCAGAAGCCGGGGTCCTCGGTGCCAAGCCGCCACAGGCCAATGTCCGCGATGCCCAGTCGGCCCAGCGACAGCATCTCGTTCCAGTTTGCTCCGGCATCGAGCATCCACACCGTGTGCCGTTCGCCGTCCTCGTCGTATGCGAAGCCGGTGTTGCCGCTTGCCTTGTCGAAAGTGACGCCGGTGCCGCTGTCATGGGCCGCAAGCCACGCCTCGCCGATCGAGAGCGCGTCGGTATCCTGGCCGTGCCAGTCATAGGCATAGCTGCCCAGGGCCACGACCAGCTTGTCGGTGCCGACCTTGCGCGCAGCCTTCTCGACCTCGTCGATGTACCATGATTGCGATGCGATGGGGCCGGCCTCGCCGCCCTGCCAGTGCTCGTCGTAGGCCATCAGGATGACCTTGTCGGTGACCTTGGCCACCGCAGCCATCGGCCAGTCATCCTCGCCCGCCGGAGCGGTGACGGCAAGCTGCTCGCCTTCGGGCAGCGCGGCCTTCAACTCGCCGAGGAACGCGATGTAGGGCGCCATTGCCGACTGCGGCAGGTCCTCGAAGTCCATGACCAGCCCTGCGCCGCCATGCTGCGCGGCATAGGCCACGAGCTGGCGCTCCAGCGCGTGGCGCTGCGGCAGGTTGGCGAGCAGGTGCGCCACGCTTTGTCCGTCCCACTGCGACTGCCCAACGTTCTGCACCATCGGCAGCAGCTTGAAGTGGTGGCCGCCCGCCGCGAGATAGCTGTCGAGCCGGGGGTCCTGCGCCACCTGAAGCGTACTTTGCGGGCCTGCCACGTTGAGCATGGCCGGCACCAGCCAGTCGAGCTGGTCGCCATGCCGGGCAAGCGACTGGAAGCTGCTGTCGTTGCGCGGCACATAGAAGCCGATGGCCAGTGGCTGGCTCTTGCCGTGCGATTGCAGGCGCGGGAGCCACGCCTTGATCCCGCCGAAATGCTTCGCCTGATGCAGCTTCGCCGCCTCGTAGTGCGGCTGCGGCAGGTCCAGCGCGCGCTGGCGCGGCACGGCGACCAGCGTGGTCGCAAAGGCCAGTGCGCCAAGGATAACGGCCAGGAAGCCCAGCGCGATCACGCGCTTGGCGAGAAGACCGCGCCGGCCGGTGGGATCGAAGAAGATGGGTCGCGTCATGGTGTCCGAATGCTCCGCCGCGCAAGAGCGGCCACGGCAGCTATGCGCCAGCGCAAGTGAGGGGCGGCTGGGCGCAACATGAAATTCCCGTCATGTTGGGGACTTATCGAGGCTTCAGGGCATCGAGGATGGCCGCCATCATGCGCGGCACGTCATGCTGCAGGTAATGGTTGCCGGGAAGCATGACGCGCCTGGCGGGACTTCCGCCGAGCAACGGACAGAGGCTGGCGGACTCTGCGGCTCCCTGCACGCAGGTCAGCGGCACCCAATCCACCTTGCGCAAGGCTGCTGCCGGCAGTGCATCCGGGGTGCCGAGATAGGCGATGCCACTGGGGTCGGCGCGGAAATAGACGTCCCGCGAAGGCACCACGATCACCACTGACGCGATCCGGTCGTGCAGGCGCCGCGGCAGGTCGGGCAGGGTGGCCGCGATGATGTCCGAGCCGAACGACTGGCCGACCAGCACGACCTTGCGCGCGCCCTTGGCAAGCGCAGTGTCGATGGCCTTGACGACCACCGCGTCGGCTTCCGTCCGCGTCAGATGATGCGCGAAGGCCACCGGCGAACTCACGCCCGTCACCGCATAGCCGTTGGCGGCAAGCCCCCGTGCCGTGTCGCCGCTGATGCCGAGGTCCATGCCCATGTCGCCCGAGAGGAAGACGGCGCCGACCCTGCCGTCGCCCCCGGTCGATGCAACGTCGGTCAGCTCGTTCCAGCCGAGCAGACGAAGTCGCGGTGCGTTCGCCACGACAAGGGCCAGTCCCACAAGCGCAAGCGCCACATGCTGCCACTTCACGCCGCGTAGTCCACGGGCACGACGGGTTCGGGCAGTCGCAGCCGCTCCGGCGGTGCGACCAGCCGCGCCGGGACCGGATGGCGCCCGATCAGCCGCGCCACGTCGCGCAGGGCCTGCAGCATTGCCACGTCCTGCGGGCCTGCCAGGTAGCGTGTCCGCCAGCGCGGGCAGAACTTCTCCTTGTAGGCGCGCAAGCCCCGGAACCCGTAGAACCGCTCGCCATGGCGGAATACCAGCGCAGCTGCCCGTGCCCAGGCAGGTGCCAGGCGTCGACCCTCAATTCCCGAAAGCGGCACCATGCCCATCGTGAATTGCCGGTAGCCCTGCGCCTTGGCCCAGAGCAGCAGGTTGGCGAACAGGAAATCCATCGTCCCGCGTGGTGCATCATCGGCATGGCGCATGAGGTCCACGGAGGCTTCCTCCTTGCCTGCGGTCAGCCACAGGTTGGCGAAGGCCACCACGCGCCCTTCGTGCATCACCACCGCAACATCGAAGCACTCCATGTAGGCGCGGTCGAAGAAGCCGAGGCTGAAGCCTTTCTCCCGCCCGTTGCGCGACGCCAGCCACTGGTCCGAGACCGCTTCCAGTTCGTCCATGATCACTGGCACGGCAGCAGCGGGAATGATCCGGAAGCTCGCACCGGCGCGCGCCGCCACCTTCTCGGACTTGCGGACCGACCGCATGTCCGGTGTGTCGAGCGTGAACGCGGCAAGATCGATCAGCGCTTCCTCGCCGTACTTCACGATCTGCAGGCCAAGCCCGATGGCGATCTCCAGCACCGCCGACGTGGCTTCGTAGAGCAGGAGGCGGCCCTGCTGGCGGTGCGACATGTCGCGGATCTGCCAGAGCAGTTCCTCCCACGATTCCTGCGCGCCCACCGGATCGCCCATCACCACCCAGGTCGCGCCTTCGATCTGGTACATCAGGAAGGCATCGCCCGCGCGCGAGATCAGGAAGCGCTTGTCCCCGGTCATCGCCAGCATAGCTTCGGTGCGGTCTGCGGTCGCAAGAATGCGCCGGATCGCGCCCCATTCCTCGGCGTGCGGCAGGGGCGGGGCGGGCGGCGGGGCGGGGGCGAGCATCCGCTGTGCCGCAAAGCCGAGCAGCAGCACTGCGCAGCCGAGCATGGCGCGCAGATAGCGCGGAGCCTCTGCCGTCAGTGCAAACTTCCACCACAGCGCATCGCTGTACGAAACGTGGCGGAAGGCGAAGAGTCCGGCCCATCCCGCCAGCGTGGCGGCCATGGCGATGGCCAGGATCCACCCCGCGCCAAGAGGCTGCGCGGTCAGCGCCGTGCGCCGGTCGAACTTGCGCCGTCCGGCCTGAAGCAGCGCCGCCACGATCAGGCAGAC
>JBKBUD010000203.1:0-3271 GCA_046290865.1 Novosphingobium sp.
TTCGGATTGTCGCGCAGCGGCTTGGGGATGCGGAAGCGCTCCTGCTCGTCCTTGCGGGCGCAGACCGTGATGGTGTTGCCTTCGGACTTGGGGCAGGGATCGTCGCCATAGACGATGAGCTGGTTGACCTTCTCGCCCGAGGGATCGACCAGCGGCTGGTCCGTCTGTGCAAGGGCCGGAGCGGCAAAGGCGCTGGACAGCAGCAGGGCGGCAGAGATCAGGCGCTTCATCATGGGTCTCCGGTCAGGCTTGCCCCGATATAGGGCGCGCTGCCTGTGAATGGTAGATGAAGGAGCGCAGTTCCCTGCGCTGGATCAAATCCGCTTCGAAAGTGCAATCGCCGCGCGGCAGCCCAGGCGTATGGCGGTGAACAGGACCGGATAGGCCGGAGCCTTTTCAGCTCCCGCCGCCAGCGCAGCATCGCGATGCTCGCGTTCGTCATCGCGGAATTCGCGGATCATGGCGGCGAGTTCAGGGTCTTCGTCGCCCAGTTCCTCGAGCTGTTCGGTGTAGTGGCGGTCGATCTCGGTCTCGATCGCGGCAGTGCAGGCCATGGCCGCTTCGGGGCCGATCAGCGCCGTTGCCGCGCCGAGGGCGAAACCGGCGGCGGACCACACCGGCTGCAGCGCCGTCGGGCGCACACCGCGCTTGGCGATCAGCGCATCGAACTTCTGGCGGTGCCCCGCTTCCTGCTCGGCCATCGCGGCGATCTCCGCCGAGTGCGGCGCGCGGTTGCCCATGACGGCGAGTTGGCCTGCGTAGATCCGGGTCGCGCCGAATTCGCCAGCCTGATCGACGCGCAGCATTTCGGCGAACTTGGTCATGTCAGGCTCCCTTGCGGCTCTTGCCCAGCAGCGCGAAGACGAGGATCGCGCCTGTGGTCGAGATCAGGAAATTGAACCCGGCGAGGCTGATTCCGAAGAGGTCCCATGGGGCAACGTCACAGCGCACGACCGGCGCGTTCATGATCGCATCAAGCGGATTGCCGCCGCCTGCGACTGTCGAGCAAGCGGTGACGCCTTCCCACCAGCCGTATTCGACGCCGGCGTGGAACGCCCCGATCAGGCCGGAAAAGCCGATGGCGGTGGCGGCGAGGGTGACGGCAAGATCGCCGGAGCCTTTACCCTTCATGGTCAGCGCCAGAACCGCCAGCACGATCGCCGCAATGTGCGGATAGCGCTGCCACCAGCACATCTGGCAGGGGTAGAGACCGAAGACGTATTGCGAGATCAGCGCCCCGCCCATCAGTGTGGCAGGCACGATCAGGGCAAGCGCATAGGCGGCGTTGCGGGACTGCTGCGGGGTCATCGGCAGCGCTCTATTAGCGCTTCATCTTGGCTGCAAGCGCCGCGCGCGGTTGGGTCCGGTTCAGGGTCTGCACGGCGTAGTACAGCTGGAAATCCTTGATGTCCTTCGCCTTCAGTTCCTCGGGCGTCATCTTGAAGCGCGGGTCCTCGACTTTGTCCTTCTCGAGGTCCTTGTCCTCGAGCTTGATCTCGTTGATCAGGTGGCCGCGCAGGTCGCTCTCGCGATAGGAGCGCAACTGGCGCTTGCGCAGGTCGGGGTCGGATATCTGCGGGACGGCGATATCGGGTTCGATGCCACCTTCCTGCACGCTGCGGCCCGAGGGCGTGTAATAGCGCGCGGTGGTGATCTTCACCGCAGTATCACGGGTCAGCGGGATCAGCGTCTGCACACTGCCCTTGCCGAAGCTGCGCTGGCCCATGACCACGGCGCGGTGCTGATCCTGCAGGGCGCCCGCGACGATTTCCGAAGCCGAGGCCGAACCTTCGTCGATCAGCACGATCATCGGAATGCCCTTGGCGATATCGCCCTTGGTGTCGATCTCGGCGGGATAGACCTCGGTATCGCGAGCGTAACGGCCGCGCTGCGAGACGATGGTGCCATGATCGAGGAACAGGTCGGACAGGGCGACCGCTTCGTCAAGCAGACCACCGGGATTGCTGCGCAGGTCGAGCACCAGGCCGGTGACCTTGCCGCCCGTCTTCACCTTGGCATCGTTCCAGGCCCGCTGGACCGAGGCACCGACATCGGCACTGAAGCTGGAGACCGAAATGACAGCGACATTGCCCTTCATTTCGAGTTCGACGGGCTTCAGTTCAATGATCTTGCGGGTGATGGTCACGTCGAACGGCTCGTCGCGGCCGGGGCGGAAGACGCTGAGCTTGATCTGGGTGCCGGGGACGCCGCGCATCTGGTCCACCGCCTCGTCGAGCGATCCGCCGTAGATCAGCTTGCCATCGAGGTGCGTGATGAAATCGCCCGCCTTGATGCCGGCGAGGTCGGCGGGGCTGCCCTTGGTCGGCGCGATGACCTTGACTGCGCCGTCGTCCATGGTGACCGACAGGCCGAGCCCGCCGTAGGAGCCTTCGGTCTGGGTGCGCAGGTTCTCGAAATCCCGCGCGTCAAGGTATGCGCTGTGCGGATCGAGCGTGGCCAGCATGCCATCGATAGCGCCCTTGAGCAGCTTGTCGTCATCGACGGGCTCAACGTAGTTCGCCTTGATCCGTTCATAGACGGCCATGAGCTTGCCGAATTCGGGGCCGGATTTGGAATCGACCGCAGCTAGGCCGGTGGTGGCCACCGGAATCAGCGCCACTGCGGTGACAAGCGCGGTTGCGCGCAGGAAGGGGGCGAACTTCATGTGCCCGGGGGCCTTTCGCGAAGAGGCAAGCAATGCGGTCGTTCTATAACCGCCGATGAATTAACGCCAGATGAGGTTTTGGGACAGGGCAAGCGCCACGAACCGCAGATGTGGCTCGACCGACGGGCGGTGGGATGCGGTATCAGCCCCCCGGATCGAGCGGATTGACCGCCGTGCCATCGCGGCGAAGCTCGACCGTGAGGACGGGGTGCCCCGGGCCGGCAGTGCCGAGCGGCGAGCCTTGCAGCACCTTCTCGCCAACGGTCGCGGCAATCTGGCCGAGATTGGTGACCAGCGTCGTCCACCCGCCCGAATGCTCGATAATCACGATCCGCCCATAGCCGCGATAGGGACCGGCGAAGGCGACGCGGCCGTCGGCGGGCGAGACGACCTGCGCGCCGCCTGCAGCAGCCAGAGACACGCCGGTGGTCAGCCCTGTGGGTGACTTCTCGCCGTAGCCGGTCACGAGCCGGCCTGAGACCGGCATGATCCACGGCAGTCTGGGCGATTGCGCGGCCGCCAGCGGTGAGGGCGCGTCGACCACCCGCAGCACTTCGCCGGGGCGGCTTGGCGGCAAGACCGGGCCCGGCAGCGCGGCGAGGCTCT
>JBKBUD010000204.1:0-3264 GCA_046290865.1 Novosphingobium sp.
TCGAGGTGGGTCGAGCCGACGCCCGCATTGATGTTCTTGCCATTGGGTTCGACGCCGATGGCAATGACTTCCGCGCCCAGCTCCCACAGGGCCGAGGGCGTCACGTGATAGGCTGCGCCATTGGCGCAATCGATCACGATGCGCAGGCCATCGAGCCGGACGTTGTCGGGCAGGCTGGCCTTGACGGCATGGATGTAGCGTCCCCGCGCGTCCTCGATGCGGCGGGCGCGGCCTACTTGCGTAGCGTCAGCCAACGCGAGGTCCTGCGCCAGCATCGCCTCGATGGCGAGTTCGGCGTCATCCGAAAGCTTGAACCCGTCAGGCCCGAACAGCTTGATGCCGTTGTCCTCGAACGGGTTGTGGCTGGCCGAAATCATCACGCCAAGGTCGGCGCGCATAGAGCGGGTGAGCATGGCGACGGCGGGCGTCGGCATCGGGCCGAGCAGCACGACGTCCATGCCGACCGAGGTAAACCCGGCCACCATCGCGCTTTCCATCATGTAGCCCGACAGGCGCGTGTCCTTGCCGATCACGACGCGATGGCGGTGGTCACCGCGCTGGAAATAGGTGCCTGCCGCCTGCCCCACCTTCATCGCGGTGGCGGCGGTCATCACTCCGGCGTTGGTCCGGCCCCGGATACCGTCGGTGCCGAAGAACTTGCGTGCCATGAAACGGCTATTCCCTTTTTTCGTGCGCCCGATCCCGGCGCCCTGCGTTGCCTTGCCGTGCAACCTAGCTAAAGTCTTTTCAAGATGACCTTACCGCCTTCTGAAAATTCGTCCATCTCGCAACCGCCGATCCCGACGATCCGCGCAGGCTGGATCTTTGCCGCGCTTGTGGGGGGACTGAGCCTCGGCCTTGCACTGGCGTTCGTCAATCCGACAATGCTCGATCCGGTGCTGGTCGTAGCCCAGCCGGTTGGTACGCTGTGGCTCAATGCCTTGCGCGCGACGATCGTGCCGCTGGTGGTCTCGCTGCTGTTCACCGGCATCGCCCAGACGGTCGCGGCGGCGCGGGCAGGAGCATTGGCGCGGCGCGCTCTGCTGTTCTTCTTCACGATCCTTGCCAGTGGCAGCGCGATGACGGCGCTGCTGGTGCCGGGCATCCTGTCGATCTTTCCGATGCCGCGCGCTGCAGCCGAAGCCTTGCGGTCAAGCGTTGCGCAGATCCACGACAAGGCGACCGTCCCCGGCTTCGGCGCGTTCCTGCAATCGCTGGTGCCGACCAACGTGCTGCAATCGGCGGCCGCGGACCAGATCCTGCCGGTGATCCTGTTTACCGCGGTGTTCGGGCTGGCTGCCACGCGCCTCGCCGATGCGCAGCGTCGGTCGCTGGCAACGTTCTTCGAGGCCGTGGCCAACGCGATGCTGGTCGTGATCGGCTGGGTCCTGATGGCCGCTCCGATCGGCGTGTTCTGCCTGAGCCTGTCGGTGGCCGCGCAAAGCGGGACCTCGGCCATCGGCGCGCTTGCGCACTATGTGCTGGTGGTGACCTCGGCGGGCACCGTGATCTTCCTTGCCGCCTATGGCGTTGCGGTGTTCGGCGCGAGGCGGGGGCTGGGCGAGTTTGCGCGCGCGGTTCTGCCGGCGCAGGCGCTGGCGTTGTCGACACAATCCTCGCTGGCGACGCTGCCGGCGATGCTGACCGTATGCCGACGCCTCGGCGTGCGCGACCAGACTTCCGACCTCGTCATGCCGCTGGCGGTCGCGCTGTTCCGGGCGACGGGGCCCGCAATGAACTTTGCCGTCGCGATCTACGTGGCCCACTGGTTCGGCATTCCGGTAAGCCCATCGATGCTGCTTGCGGGGTTTGTCGTCGCCACGCTGACGACGCTGGGCGCGGTGAGCCTTCCGGGCGCAATCAGCTTCGTGACCTCGATCGGGCCGATCTCCATCGCGATGGGCCTGCCGGTGGAACCTCTGGCCATTCTGGTGGCGGTGGAGGTCCTGCCTGACCTGATGCGCACGCTGGGCAATGTCACGATGGACGTTGCGGTAACCGCTGCGGTGGATCGCGCGCATGGTGAGGGCGAGCGTTAAGCGCAACTGCAACGCCATAAAAATCAACGGGAAACCAGGCAACCAATCGGGCCTGCCGACGTTGGTCTGCGACGCAGATTTCAACCGAGGACGCTGAGACTCATGGCGATTTCCCTACCCCCGCTGCCCTATGCCGATACCGCGCTCGAACCGGCCATTTCGGCCACGACCCTGCAGACCCACCACGGCAAGCATCACAAGGCCTATGTCGACAAGACCAATGCCGCCATCGAAGGCACTGATCTTGCTGACAAGAGCCTCGAGGAAATCGTCGCGGCAGCGGAGTCGAAGGGCGACAAGGGCCTGTTCAACAACGCGGCGCAAAGCTGGAACCATGCGTTCTACTGGAACAGCCTGACGCCTGCCTCGTCGGAACCGACCGGCGATCTCGCGGCGGCCATCGAAGGCAGCTTCGGCTCGCTCGACCGCCTGCGCGAGGAACTGGCGTCGCAAGGCGCGGCGCACTTTGCGTCGGGCTGGGTCTGGCTCGTAGCCCGCGGTGACAAGCTGACCGTCGAGCAGACGCATGATGCCGCGACCTTCGCTACCGGCGATGCCAAGCCGCTGCTGGTGATCGACCTGTGGGAACACGCCTACTATCTCGACCACAAGAACCTGCGCCCTGAATACCTCAAGGCCGTGATCGAGAAGCACCTCAACTGGACCTTTGCCGCCGAAAACCTCGGTCGCGACGGTCGCTGGACTTATCCGGTCTGATCTGTCTCAGCCTGCCCGTCCTCGTCCATTCCGGCGAGGCGGGCGGGTTCGAACAGTGCCTCGCCGAAGAGGAAGCCGACGAGGTTCGGGCGGCCGATGTGATCGAGCAGGGCCGAGATGGTCAGCAGGATCGGCACGGACAGCAGCGCCCCCAGAACGCCCCAAATCCACGAGAAGTAACTGATCGACAGCAGGATCGCGACGGGGTTGAGCGTAAAGCGCGCGCCGAGGATCGAGGGCGTGACGACGTTCGATTCGACGGCGTGGAGGCAAAGGTAGGCCAGCATCGGAACGAGGCCGACCGCGACGCTCGAGGACGTGCCCAGCCCGACAAGTCCGAGCAGGCCCATCATCATCAGCGGGCCGAGATAGGGCAGGAAGTTCAGCACGAAGGCGAGGCCGCCCCACATCACCGGAGCGCTCATGCCGAAGCCCCAGGCACCGAGCGCAACCAGCACGCCGACGCCGAAGTTCACTTGCGCCACCGTCAGGATATAGCTCGCCACGC
>JBKBUD010000205.1:0-3249 GCA_046290865.1 Novosphingobium sp.
CCCCCGTTTGCGCAAGACAAGCCTAGAGCGCGCTACGCAGCGGGGCAAGGGTGCCCTTACCCGCGCGGCTCCCGTGGCAGGCCCAGCCCGCGCTCGGCGATCAGGTTGCGCTGGATCTGGTTGGTGCCGCCGTAGATCGTGTCGGCGCGGCTGAACAGGAACAGATTGGGCAGAACGTCCCACTCATAGGTGGCACCTTCGGCCACTTCGCCTGCCTGACCCAGCACGTCCATCGCCAGTTCGCCCAGACGGCGGCGCCACGATGCCCACTGGATCTTGTAAGTCAGCGCCGCGCCGTCGATGCTCGAATGGTTGGTGTTCGAAAGCATCCGCAGCGCGCCATAGCGCATCAGCCTCAGGCCGATCTCTGCGCTGGCGATGCGCTGGCGGATCACCGGATCGCGGTCCTTGCCGGTTTCCTTGGCGGCCTTGACGATCTCGTCCAGCTCATTGCGGAAGCCCATCTGCTGCCCGAGGGTCGAGACGCCGCGCTCGAACGCCAGCAGGCCCATCGCGATCTTCCAGCCATCGCCGGGCGCGCCGATCAGGCTGTCGGCCGGGCAGCGCGCCTCGGTGAAGAAAGTCTCGTTGAACTCGGCGTCGCCGTTGATCTGGCGGATCGGGCGGACTTCGATCCCGGGCTGGTTGAGCGGCATCATCAGGAAGGTAAGGCCCTTCGGCCCTTGCGAACCTTCCTCGGTGCGGGTCACGACGAAGATCCAGTCGGAGATGTGCGCAAGGCTGGTCCAGATCTTCTGGCCATCGACGATCCACTCTCCGCCTTCGAGCCTGCCCTTGGTGCGCACACTGCCGAGGTCCGATCCGGCGTTGGGCTCTGAGAAGCCCTGGCAGAAGATCGTCTTGCCAGCGGCGATATCGGGCAGGAAGCGGCGCTTCTGCTCGTCTGTACCGAAGGTCAGGATCGTCGGGCCGGCCAGCTCCACGCCGATGTGGTTGATGCGGCCGGGAACCCCCGCGCGAGCATATTCCTCGGCGAAGATCACCTGCTGCGCCAGCGACGCATCACGCCCGCCCCACTGCGTCGGCCAGCCAATGCAGCCCCAGCGGTGTTCGCCCAGCTGCTGCTCCCACTCGCGCCGCCGTTCGGGCATGGCGGTGAGCTGGGTGATGCCCTTGATGTCGCGGAACGCGCCGGCCATCTGACCCTGCAGCCAGTCGGCACATTCGGCGCGGAAGGCCTCGTCGGCCGCGGAAAATCCAAGCTTCATCTGTTGTCGCCTCAACCCGGCATGTAAAGCTGCGCGGCCTTGCCGCCATCGACAGGCAGAGCGGTGCCGGTGATGTAGCTGGCCTTGCGCGAGAGCATGAAGACGATCGCCTCGGCCAGTTCGTCGGGCTCGCCGCCGCGCTGCATCGGGATCGCCTTGGTCGTCGCGGCGGCAAAGTCGGGTGCCTTGCTTTCGAAGTCCTGCGTCGCGGCGGTCTGCACCTGCCCTGGCACGATGGCGTTGATGCGGATGCCGAGCGGGGCGCCTTCCATCGCAGCAGCAGCGGTAAAGTGTACCAGGGCTGCCTTCGAGGCCGAATAGCTTGCCATGTTGGCCAGCGCCTTAATCCCGCAGGTTGAGGCGATGTTGACAATCGAGCCGCGTTGGCGGCCTTCGAGGTCCTGCTTGGCCATGACCTTCATCGCCGCCTTGGTGCCCACAAACACCGCATCGGCATTGACCGCGAAGTCCTTGCGCCAGTGCTCGAGCGTCAGCTTGCCGATGGGCGCGTAGTGGACCGACATGGCGTTGTTGACAAGCATGTCGAGCCGACCATGACGGGCGGATACGTCTTCAATCAGCGCAGTGAAAGCGGCGTCATCGGAAACGTCGAGCTTGACTGCTTCGACTTGTCCTACGGCGGCAATTTCGGCACGGGCGGCTTCGAGCTTGTCCTCACGGCGCGCGCAGATCACCACCATTGCGCCGCGCTGGCTCAGCAGTTTGGCAGTGGCAAGGCCGATTCCGTCGCTGCCACCGGTAATGACCGCCACTTGCCCTGCAAAATCCTGCTGTGTCGATTCCTGTGCCATCCGGGTTTCTCCTGTCCCCATGCCATCGCTACCGCGCATCTGCTTCGAATCAGTGCCGTTTGTCAATCTAATGCGTAATTTTGGAGCCTCTCCAATACGAATAAATGCACACAGACCATGTCTCGCAACGCATCAGCGCTCCGGCAATGCAGAAATTTCGCGCATTCCGCCTTTTCCCCTGTCATTTTGGGCATTGCGTGATTTTTTTGCTACAAACCGACGAATAAGACAGTATGGGTCTATCAAAGGCAGGATTTGCGGAGAAAACAAATCCTGCCTGTGCGCACGGCGAGCCCTTGGGGGTTGGCCGTCAGGAGTTTTAGGGAGACTGTCGATGTCCATTTCCGCGTCCACGCTTGATCTGGTGGCCACCCATGCCGCCGAGGGCCGGAAAGCGCGGCGCATTGCGCAACCCGTGGTTGATGCCCTGACTGCCGACGGCTTCTTCCGCCATTTCACGCCAAAACAGTACGGCGGCAATGCCGGTCGTCCGCAGGACTTCTTCCTCGACCAGATCGCCATTGCGACCCGCGACATGAGCACGGCCTGGGCGCTGGGCATCGTTGCGGTTCACAACTACCAGATCGCGATGATGGACAAGGCGGCGCAAGACACGATCTTCGCCGATGGCCCTGATGCGATGATCTCCAGCTCCTACAACCCGGTCGGCGCAAAGACGCAGAAGGTTGAGGGCGGGGTGATGCTGTCGGGCCGCTGGGGCTGGTCGAGCGGTTCGGCGCATTGCAACTGGGTGCTGCTCGGCGGCGTCATTGCCGAGGAAGGCTACCGCACATTCCTTGTGCCCAACACGCAGTACCGCATCGACGATACCTGGTTCACAATGGGCCTGCAGGGTACCGGCTCGAACGACATCGTGATCGACGAACCCGTGTTTGTGCCCGACCACATGACCCACAAGCAGATGGACGGCTTCAACTGCGTTCACAGCCAGGGCCCGGGCATCTATGACCTTCCTTGGGCGCAAGTATTCATCCGCGTTGTCAACACCAGCGCGATCGGCGCTGTGCGCCATGCCATCACCTTGATGCGTGAGCGCGTCGGCATGTCGACCACCGACATGGTCAAAAGCAACGCCGACCCTGACGTATTGGGCCGCATCGCCCGCGCCGCCAACCTTGCCGACGAGGCTACCGCGGTGATGGTGCGCGCCTATGACGAGATGGAAGCGGCCGACTGGCGCCCGACCA
>JBKBUD010000206.1:0-3217 GCA_046290865.1 Novosphingobium sp.
CCGCGGAAGATGATCTCGACCGCGCCCTTGGCACCCATCACCGCGATTTCGGCGGTCGGCCAGGCGTAGTTGAGGTCGCCGCGCAAGTGCTTGGAGGCCATAACGTCGTAAGCACCGCCATAGGCCTTGCGAGTGATCACGGTGATCTTGGGCACGGTCGCCTCGGCATAGGCGAACAGCAGCTTGGCGCCGTGCTTGATGATGCCGTTGTGCTCCTGCGCCGTGCCGGGGAGGAAGCCCGGAACGTCGACGAAGGTCACGATGGGGATGTTGAACGCATCGCAGAAGCGCACGAAGCGGGCGGCCTTCTTTGACGAGTTGATGTCGAGCACGCCTGCCAGCACCATCGGCTGGTTGGCGACGATCCCGACGGTACGCCCTTCGACGCGTCCGAAGCCGACGATGATGTTGCCGGCATGCTTGGGCTGGATCTCGAAGAACTCGCCCTCGTCCACCGTCTTGCGGATGACTTCGTGCATGTCATAGGGCTGCGTCGCCGAGGCCGGGACGATGGTGTCGAGGCTCGGCTCAAGGCGGTCATAGGGGTCGGAGGTCGGACGCTCGGGCACGTCCTGCCGGTTCGACAGCGGCAGGTAATCGAAGAAATCGCGGGCGGCGAGCAGGGTCTCGATATCGTTTTCGAGCGCGAGGTCGGCTACCGAGGTCTTGGTGGTGTGCGTTACCGCGCCGCCCAGTTCCTCCTGCGTGACGATCTCGTTGGTCACGGTCTTCACCACGTCGGGACCGGTGACGAACATGTAGGACGAGTCCTTCACCATGAAGATGAAGTCGGTCATCGCCGGCGAATAGACCGCGCCGCCAGCGCAGGGGCCCATGATCAGCGAAAGCTGCGGCACCACGCCCGAGGCGAGCACGTTGCGCTGGAACACTTCGGCATACCCGCCAAGCGACGCCACGCCTTCCTGGATGCGCGCGCCGCCCGAATCGTTGAGGCCGATCACCGGCGCGCCGACCTTCAGCGCCATGTCCATGATCTTGCAGATCTTCTGCGCGTGACGCTCCGACAGCGAGCCGCCGAACACGGTGAAGTCCTGGCTGAACACATAGACCAGACGGCCGTTGATGGTGCCCGAACCCGTCACCACGCCATCACCCGGCACGACCGTGTCGGGCATGCCGAAGTCGACGCAGTTGTGCTCGACGTACATGTCGACTTCCTCGAAGCTGCCCTCGTCGAGCAGCACTTCAAGGCGTTCGCGCGCGGTCAGCTTGCCCTTGGCGTGCTGCGCGTCGATGCGCTTCTGCCCGCCACCCAGCCGCGCGGCTTCCCGGCGCTTTTCCATTTCGGCGATATTGGCGGACATGCGTGGCAACCCTCTCTTGAACGGTGGAACCCGGATCTGCGGGCACCGGTACGGTTCTCCTCCCCGAGACCCGTACCGGAGCCGCACCCGCAACCTCGCCGCCAGGCAAGATCGTGGATCGGTGCACCAACTGCGCCACGCCGGTTGCCAAGTCCAATGTTATTCTGCAAACTTGCGAAGGAAGAGTTTGCAAAATGGATTCGATGAAATGGCGAGACGCCGCCTCTTTGCGGGCGAACAACTCAAGGCCTTGCGCACCACGCGCAAGCTGCGCCAGGGCGAGATGGCGGCGCTGCTCGGCATCAGCGCCTCGTACCTGTCGCAGATCGAGAACGACGAGCGGCCGCTTACGCCGGCGCTGACCGACCGCCTGCAACAGAGCTTCCCGGTCGAATGGCAGGACTTTGCAGCCGACCGCGTCGAACCGGTGCTGAGCGCGCTGCGCGATGCCACCGCCGATCCCATGCTCGGCCAGATGCTTCCCGGGGACCAGGTGGAACGCGTGGCCGAACAGTACCCGGCTTTCGCGCAGGCCTTCGCGCAACTGTGGGACCAGCACCGCCGCTCGGTCCAGCGCCTCGAAGCGATTGACGAAGCGCTGGGCTCGGACAGCATTTCCGGCGGCCGCCTGCCGTGGGAGGAAGTGCGCGACTGGTTCCACCACGCCAACAACTATGTCGACACGATCGACCGCGCCGCCGAACGGCTCGCCGTGCGCCTGTCCGGCACAGGGATGACACCGACGTCTGCGCAGATGGCGATCTGGCTGGAAAGCCGGGGCATCGCGGTCGAACAGGTCAGCGGCGGTGCCATGCGCCGGTTCGATCCCGAAGCGCGGCGGCTGACCATCGACCCCAATCAGCCCATTGAATCGGCCCGCTTCCAGATCGCCTACCAGCTCGCCGCCGAAGCCCTGCGCGAGGAGATCAGCGCCATCGTCGGCACTGCTACGCTGCAATCGGAGGCTGCGCGTCAGCTCCTCACGGTGGGCCTCGGCAACTATGCGGCAGGTGCGCTGATCATGCCGTACGAATGGTTCCGCAGCCGCGCGCGCGAATTGCGTCACGACATCGACCAGTTGCGCCAGTTGTTCGGGGCCAGCTTCGAGCAGGTCTGCCACCGCCTCTCGACGCTGCAACGCCCGCAAGCGCGCGGGATTCCGATGTTCTTCTGCCGCGTCGACATGGCGGGCAACATCACCAAGCGCCATTCGGCCACGCGTCTGCAGTTCGCCCGCTTCGGCGGCGCCTGCCCGCTATGGGTGGTGCACGAAGCCGTGGCGATCCCCGACCGCATCCACGTCCAGGCCGCCGAAATGCCCGATGGCGTGCGCTATGTCTCGATTGCCAAGGGACTGGTGAAGCCTTCGGGCAGCTACTACCGCACCCCGCGCCGCTATGCCGTGGCGCTGGGCTGCGAGGCCGCGCTGGCGGACGAGTTCATCTATGCCGACGGGATCAATCTGGCGCGGCCCGAGGCGGTGACCCGCATCGGCATTTCCTGCCGCATCTGCCCGCGCGACAAGTGCGACCAGCGCGCCTTCCCGCCGAGCGACCGCGCCATCGTGGTCGATCCGCACGCGCGCGATCTGGTGCCTTACGGGATCACCGATCTGTAGGCGCTGACTGATAGGGAATGGATCCCGGCCTGCGCCGGGACGACGATCAAGTTCTTGATGATCTGTATTTTTGCGTCACCCCGGCGAAGGCCGGCGTCCATTCCCTATCGGTAGATCAGGCGTTCGGATTGGGCGCGAAGGCGCAGATCTTGTTGCCGTCGGGGTCGCGCAGATAAGCGCCGTACTGCTTGCCCGGCGAGTTCTCGCGCACGCCCGGCTGGCCTTCGCAAGTGCCGCCATTGGCAAGGCCTGCGGCGTGCCAGGCATCGACGAC
>JBKBUD010000207.1:0-3217 GCA_046290865.1 Novosphingobium sp.
CCGCGATGTCCATTCTTACCAGGCTGTTCGGTCGCAAGCAGGACGATCGTGCCGTGGCGCGCCCGCTGTGGCACCGCACGGTCGAGATCGCGCGCGAGAAGGAATGGTATCGCGACTGCGGCGTGGCCGACACAGTGGCCGGGCGATTCGACATGATCACGCTGATCCTGTCGATCGTGCTGGCGCGCATGGAGCGCGAGGCTGAACTTGTCGAACCTTCCGTGAGACTTACCGAACTGTTCGTGGAGGACATGGACGGCCAGCTGCGGGAGAGCGGCGTGGGCGATGTGATCGTCGGCAAGCGTGTCGGCCAGCTGATGAGCGTTCTGGGTGGCCGCCTTGGCGCCTACCGTGAGGCGCTGGCCGCGCGTGACGAGGGGCTGATGGCCGAGGCGATCGGGCGCAACGTGACCCTGCACGACGGCACCGATCCGCTGCTCCTCACCCGCCGCGTGCGGGCTTTTGCCGCTGGCCTGGACCTCGTGCCGGCCTTCCGCGTTCTCGATGCAGAGATCGGGAAATGACCATGAATTCAGAGTTTTCGCGCATCATCGACCTGCGCCAAATCAACGATGAACCCCTGATTCTCGAACCCACGGAGGCCGAGCGCAAGCGCCTCGCCGCCCGTTTCCAACTCTCCGAGGTGAAAGCCATGCAGGCGACCATCTCTCTGAGGCAGGAGGGCAACTCCGTGGAGGCAAAGGGCCATCTCGACGCAGCGATCGTACAGGCCTGTGCCATCTCGGGCGAGGACTTCCCGGTGACGATCAGCGAACCCATCGCGCTCCGCTTCGTACCCCCCGGCGCGGCCCACGATCCCGACGAGGAGATCGAGATCCACGCTGACGATTGCGACGAGATCGAGTACGAAGGCACGAGCTTCGATCTTGGCGAGGCGGTGGCGCAGAGCCTGGCCCTTGCCATCGATCCGTTTGCGGAAGGACCCGATGCCGACAAGGCGCGGGCCGAGCACAACCTCGGCGGCGATGTCGCCACCGGCCCGTTTGCGGCGCTGGCTGCGCTGAAGAAGAAGGACTGATCGGTTGGCTGGACCTCCGGGGCGCGGTCGGGACCTGACGAGCGGGCCGATCCTCAAGACGCTGGTGCTGTTCTCTGCGCCGACGCTGGCATCCAACATCCTGCAATCGCTCAACGGGTCGATCAATTCGATCTGGGTGGGGCGGATGCTGGGCGAGGGAGCATTGGCGGCGACGGCCAACGCCAACGTGGTGATGTTCCTCGTCTTTGCCGCCGCCTTCGGCTTCGGCATGGCGGCGACGGTGAAGATCGGGCAGGCGTTCGGCGCGCGCGACGTGCTGGCGGCGCGGCGGACATTCGGGTCGGCAGTGGGCTTCTGCGTCCTGCTGTCGCTGGTGGTGGGAACGCTCGGCTGGGTCTTCGCGCCGGAATTGCTGACGGCAATGGCCGCGCCGGGCGAAACTTATGACTTCGCGCTGACCTACCTGCGGGTGATCTTCGTCGCCATGCCGGCTTCGATGATCACGGTGATGCTCGGCATGGGCCTGCGCGGTGGGGGCGATGCGGCAACGCCGCTCAAGTTCATGATCCTGTCCTCGGTCCTCGACGTGATCCTCAACCCGCTGCTGATCGGCGGCTTCGGACCGGTTCCGGCAATGGGCATTGCGGGTGCCGCACTGGCCACGGCCATCGCCGCGTTCGTTTCGATGGCGGGCATCGTTGGCTACGTCTATGCCAAGGACCTGCCGTTGCGGCTCAAGGGTGCCGAACTGAAGTGGCTCTGGCCGCGCCGCGACGAGCTTGGCTACATCCTGACCAAGGGCCTGCCGATGGGCGCGCAGATGCTGGTGATCTCGGCGGCAGGAATCATCGTGATCGGTCTGGTCAACCGCGAGGGGCTGCTGGTGAGCGCGGCCTATGGCGCGGCGCTGCAGCTGTGGACCTACCTGCAGATGCCGGCCATGGCGATTTCGGCTGCGGTCAGCGCCATGGCGGCGCAAGCCATCGGCGCAGGACTGGACCAACGGCTGGGCCGGATCTCGCGCTCGGGCGTCATGCTGAACCTTGCAATGACGGGTACGCTCTGCGCGCTCATCCTGCTGTTCGACCGGCCTGCACTGGAACTGTTCCTCGGCTCGGCAAGTCCGGCGGTAGACGAGGCGCGGCATATCCAGTTCCTTGCCAGCTGGAGCTATGTCCTGTTCGGGATCACCATGGTGCTGTTCGGCACGATGCGGGCAGGCGGAGTCGTGTGGACGCCGCTGATCATCCTGTCGATCGCGATGTATCCGGTGCGCCTCGGCTTCTACTACGCGTTCTATCCGCAGCTTGGCGCCGATGCGCTTTGGCTGGCTTTCCCGGTCAGCTCGGCCGTCGCCGTGGCCCTGGCGGTCTATGCCTATCGCCAGCCGCAGTGGCGCGAGCGGGCGCGGGCCGTGCCCGACGAGGAGTGCGAGGAAGAAACCCACGTGGACGCCGACCCTGCAGGCCGGATGGCGCCCAGTCTGTAACCGCAGCCCGTCGTCAGCGACTTTGGGCGCGCCAGCGCTGGACGGTGCGCTCGACGGCGCGTTCCTCGCCGCCGCTCTTGCTCCACAGTTCGTAGAACGAGGGGTCGTTCGAGGCGGGGCGCTTGATCGCATCAAGTTCGTCGAACGAAACGCGCATCGGAATCGAGACGCCTTCGCCCGAGATGATGCATTCGCGGTTGCGCAGCGCCGGGATCGTATCGACGAAGCCGCGCGCGCCTTCGGGCATGGCGGCCTTGACGAAGGCCTGGTCGCGCTCGTTGTTGAGGCGCATGGCGATGATCGTGCCGCACTGCGACAGCACGCCTTCTGCCAAGTCTGACGGACGCTGCGTGATCAGGCCGAGCGAAACGCCGTACTTGCGGCCTTCCTTGGCAATGCGCGAGAGGATGCGCCCGACCGAGGAGCCGTCCGAGTTCTTCTCGTTCGGCACGTAGCGATGCGCTTCCTCGCAGACCAGCAGGACCGGCCGGGTCTCTTCATCGCGGGCCCAGATGGCATAGTCGAACACCAGACGGCTGAGGACGGCGACGACGGTCGAGGTGATTTCCGACGGAACGCCCGAGACGTCGATGATCGAGATTGGCTTGCCGTTGGCGGGCATGCGGAAAATCTTGGCGATGAACTCGGCCATGGTGTCGCCAACCAGCATGCCGGAGAACATGAACTGGTAGCGTGGATCGCTGCGGATTTCCTCGATCTTGGTCTTC
>JBKBUD010000208.1:0-3208 GCA_046290865.1 Novosphingobium sp.
CCGCTCATGATCACCAACATGATCCTGATCGGCTTCATCGGCGCAAACTTCGGCTCGATCGCGCTACAGCCATTCGAGCGCACCGCTGGCAGCGCCAATTCGATGCATGCCTTCCTGCGCATGGTGATCGGTTCGGTGATCGGCATCGTCGTCGGCCAGGCCTATGACGGAACCGCGCATCCCCTGGCGCTGGCCCTGTTGATGAGCGGCATTCTCAGCCTCCTGCTGGTCCTGTTCAGCGAGAAGGGCAAGCTGTTCCGCCGCCTGCATCCTCCGGGAAGCCCGCGCCCCATCGTGCTCGAGCACTGAGGCTCGCGCGTTCAGGCGCGCAGGCTGACCACGTTGGAGCCCTGCAGTCCGCCGATCAGCGAAATCGCTTCTGCTGCCGCCTGGGGCCGACCGAGGTGGTAGCCCTGCATCAACCGGATGCCGAGGCCGCGCGCGGTCGTCGCCTGCGCCTCATCCTCGACGCCTTCGATCGTGCAGTCGATGCCGAGCTGCCACGCCAGCGAAATGATCGTGCCAATCAGCATCCGCGCCCCGGGATCGGTGGCAAGGGCGCGAGAGAGTTCCTGATCGATCTTGATCATGTCGAGCGGCAGGCTGTGTACCTGGCTCAGGCTTGACCAGCCCGCGCCGAAATCGTCGAGCGCGATCCTGAAGCCGCGTGCACGAAATGCCTGGAGCCGTGCCTCGGCACGGCGAGGATCGCCGAGCAGGGCCCGCTCCGTCACCTCGAGTATGATCGAATGCGGGGGCGCACCGACATCCTCCACCAGACGCGCCAGCGCATCGGCAGTGCCGGTGCGCATGACGTCGCGCGGACCCAGATTGATCGAGAGCCAGCGGCCATGCTCCCAGGCAGGGCATTCGCGCAGGGCGCGTTCCATGACCATGCGGGTAAGTTCGCCCGTCCGTCCGGTCGCTTCGGCAAGGGACATGAACTGCCCAGGCGGCAGCCAGCGGTGCCCATCCGGACTCCACCGCGCAAAGGCCTCGAATCCCACCACCCCGCCGCCTTCGGCATCGACGATCGGCTGATAGACCAGCTTGAGCCGGTCGGCGAGATTGCTGTCATTGAACAGGCGCGTGACGGCCGCACGGTCCTGCAGTTCGGCCTCGTCGTCCGGGCTGAAGACAACCACGGCGCCATCGGACAGTTCCTTGGCCTTGTAGAGCGCTGCGTCGGCCCGCTCGAGGCAGTCGCGCACGCTCTGGCCGTCGAGCCGGTGCACTCCGATCGAGCCGGACAGGCGCAGCACTGCACCGCCATGGAGGATCGGTGCACGCAGGCGCTCGGACAGTTCCATCGCCAGCTTGCGTACTGCATCCTCGCCAAGCGCAGGATCGAGGACGGCTGCGAACTCGTCGCCGCCAAGACGGCCGAAGCAGCGCACCCGCTCGAGCTCTTCGAGGCGGTTGGCCACGGCGGACAGCACGGCATCGCCTGCGGCATGGCCATAGGTGTCGTTGACGTGCTTGAACCCGTCGAGATCGATCAGCGCCAGCCAGGCCGGCGCGCGGGCCGGATCGGTTGTAGCCAGTTCCTCTTCCAGCCGGGTCAGGATCGCGCGGCGATTGAGGCCCCCGGTCAGCGGGTCGACCGTGGCCTGAAGCAGGTTCTCCTGCGCCAGCCGCGCCGCCTCGCGTTCACGCCGGGCCAGTTGCTGGCGCGAGAGTTCGAGGCGGACGAAATCGCGATGGTGGCCGTTGGTGATCAGCAGCAGCAGCGTCGTGACCACGACCTGGACGGCCATGACCGGCACCGCGTTGGGATGACCGCCGAACAGGATCTGGCCTGATGTCGGTATCGTCGTCGCGATCGCAATGCGCAGGGCCGTCAGCGGCGAATGGCCAAGCCCGAGAATGCCCGAGAACAGAGTGACGGCCAGAATGTAGTGCACGAACGACTGAGATGCCTCGTCGCCATGCACATAGAGCGCCATGCACCACAAGGACATCAGGAACCCGGCGACCGATCCTAGCCAGCTCATCGCTTTCAGATCGTGGCGGAGTACATCGATACTCCGCCGGGCCACCGCAGCAGGCCGCCAGTAATGCGCGCGCCATAGCGAGAAGCTGCCAAGTGCAACCGGCCCCACGGCGACGAGCCATCCCGGTGCCATGGTGCGGAAGCGGGCTGCCACCAGCAACAGGTCGAACACTACGACAAGGTACAGCAAGGGCAGGCGGTGAGAGAGGCTCTGCGCGTAGGCCAGCGTGAAGTTGTCGCCTTCGCGCTGCTGCCAGCGTCCGCCGGAGCCACGCAGCAGTCGGAAAAGACGGCCAACTGACCATCCCCGAGCAACCTGCATGCTATAACGCCTGAACATCCGAGCAGGGATAATGCAAGCCAGTTAACAGCCGGTAAGAGCCTGTACGCAATGGGATGAAGCGAAGACCGGAAGGGGCAGAGCGAGCTTGGGTCGCCGAACGGGTTTGTCCGTCAGTCCTGAAGTGCCGCGACCAGCGCCTTGACCTTCTTCTGGCGCCACTGCGGCAAGGGCGCGACCAACCAGTAGCCCTTGCGTGAGGTTTCCGGCTCGCCCCGCACGACGACGCGGCCCATGCCGATGGCGTTGTCGACCAGCTGATAGGGCACATGCGCGCGGCCGAGGCCGGCGCTGGCCGCGCTGATCGCGGTTCCGGCATCGCCAACCGAGAAGCCGACGTCGCCACCGCCCGGTGCGGGATCGCCCGGCCAGCCGATCCAAGGGCAATCCGGCGCGGCATCAGGCGCGGCGACGGTGACCATCAGTGGCTTGCCGAGTGGAATGCCCTCAAGATCGCCCGGTCCCTCGGCCCAGCGCACGGCCAGATCGAGGTTCGCCTCGGTAAAGTCGATGTCGGCATCGCCGCCCACCAGCGAGAAGCGCATCTGCGGGTTGCCTGCACGGAACGCCGCCAGCCGGGGCGAGAGCCATGCGGCGAAGAAATCGCGGGGGCAGGCAATGGTATAGACGTGGCTCGATTGCCCGGCCTGCATCGCCTGCACGCCTTCTTCGAAGCGCAGGAAGCCTTCGCGGATCGCATCGAGCCCGGCAATCGCCTCGTCGGTCAGCTCCAGACCCTTGGAGGTGCGGCGGAACAGCACCACGCCGAGCAGATCCTCCAGCGCGCGGATCTGCTGGCCGACGGCGGCAGGCGTCACCGCCAGCTCATCCGCCGCGCGGGTGAACGAGAGGTGCCGCGCCGCAGCGTCGAGCAC
>JBKBUD010000209.1:0-3191 GCA_046290865.1 Novosphingobium sp.
TGAGCGCGGGTAATCGGACGGGGGCGATCGAACGGCCCAAGCGTCCGCGGGAATTGCAGGACGGGCTGAACTATCACCTCTACCATCCGCTGGCATGGCGGCTGGCGAGGCTGCTGGCGCATACACCGCTCACGCCGAACATGGTTTCGGTCTTCGGCGGGTTGCTCGTCGTTGCGGCAGGCGTGGTCTATTTCAACATGGACTCGACCGGCGGCACCTGGGCGCTGGGCTGGCCGATGGGCGCGATGCTGGGCATGGCGCTGCACATGTCGTGGCACGTGGTCGACGGCGCGGATGGCGATCTGGCGCGGATCACCGGCAAGTCCAGCCCGATCGGCGAGATGGTCGACGGTGTCTGCGACTATGTCAGCCACATCGTACTCTACGTGCTGCTGGCCTTCGTGCTGACCCGCCAGATCGGCTCCGGCGCGGCATGGGCGTGGACGCTGGGTGCGGGCGCAAGCCACATCGTCCAGTCCAACCACGTCGAAGTGCAGCGCCGGTTCTACCAGTACTGGACCTATGCGGTGCCCTGGCTGAACAATGCCAAGGACAACAGCGACGGCGTGTTCGGCACGCGCGGGCCGATTGCCCGGCTGTTCGAGCTGATTACCAAGGGTTACCTCTTCCTCGCCGCCGGCATGACTCCCCATGCCCACCAGGTCGATCAGGCGGTGCGTGAGGCTTTGGCCAAGGGCGACCAGCCCCGGCTCGTTGCGATCCGCGCCGAAGTGGCGCGCGAGCAGAAGCCGCTGCTCAATTTCCTCAAGCTGCTCGGCCCCAATCCGCGCGCGATCGTGCTGGGTCTGGCGATGATCGCCGGAAGCCCGGTCTATTACTTTTTCTACCAGGTGGTCGTGCTGAACCTGCTGCTGCTGATCTCGGTCCAGCTGCACAACCGCGCCGCCAAGCGCACGGCTTCCAGAATCTAGCTGACGCGGAAGCGGTTGAGCGAGAGGACGCCGGGCTGCGCCTTGCGCCACAGCGCGACGAACGCGCCGTAGAACAACAGCGCGATCAGCGGTGAGACGGCTTTGATCAGCACGGGATGCGCGCCTGCCAGCGCGCTGCCCTTGGCAAGGCCGCCGAGCCAGATGCCGAGAAGCACTGACGTTCCGGCCGCAAGCAGCGGGATCGCGGCATGGAACGGGTGGGGCCGGACGCCGAGTCCCGACAACCAGTGCCGCCGCATGAACGATGCGACCAGCGCGGCCAGCAACATGGCAAGGGCGGCACCGAGAATGCCGTATTCCGGTGTCAGCAACGGTATCGCCAGGCCGGCTATCACGATCAGGATCAGGTTGACCTGCAGCGCCAGGGCCGGGCGGCGGTAGTAGAGGATCATTTCTGAAACGCCGAACGCGCCGTTGACGGTCTCGGCCAGAACCATCGCCAGCAGCGCCGCGTAGCCGCCGGCGTAGTGCGCGCCGAACAGGTCGAGCAGGGCCTCCCCGGTTGCGGCCATGAGCAGGACGACGGCGAGCTGGATCGTGAGGATTACGCGCGTTGCCGCTGCGGTCGCCTTGCCGGTGGCGATGTCGCCGTCGCTCATCATCGTGCGTGCGGTCAGCGGAGTGAGGATACCGTCGAAGGCCTGCCGCACCTGCAGGATCGGCGTGCGCAACTGGCGCAGCACGCCATAGACGCCGACCGCTGCGTCACCGAGCAGGAAGCCGACGAGATAGAGGTCGATACGCTGGGCAAGCGTGGTCAGGAAGTCGCTGCCACTGGCGGGCATGAGCGCGCGGGCACGGGCAAGCAGGGCAACGGGACGCGGACGCCAGCGGCGCACCTGCAACGAGCCGAGGCAATGGCGCGCGCTCCACACCGAGAACAGCGCCAGTGCGATCGAGCCTGCCCAGTAGCCGATCACCATGCCGGTCTGTTCAAGTCCTGCATACCATGCGCCAAGCGCAACAGCGGTAAGGACGTAGGGTTCGACCAGACCGCGCGCGATGACCTCATAGCGCATCTTGTGGGTCCAGCGGGTGGCGGCAAGCGCGATGTCGCCGAAGATCTGGCCGAGTACCGCAGGCGCGATCAGCATGAGGGCAAGGCGCAAGTCACCGGATACCAGCCCGTCGGGCAGGGCCTGCGCGCCGAGGACGAGGATTGCCGATACGATCAGGCCTGCGACCAAGGCCAGGAACAGGGCGTCGAGCAGGACGTGGGTGGCCGGGCGGGGATGTTCGCCGGTGGTCGCCTCTTCCAGCCACGGGAAGATCATGCGTTTTAGGCCGAGGCTGGCAATCGGCACTGCGAGTTCGACCATCGCGCTGGCCATCGTGAACACGCCGTAGCTCGCCGCACCATAGAGCCGCGCGCCGACGTAGAGAAACGAGGCGCGCGCGGCGAAACGGATGACGAAGCTCAGCGCGTTGGAGCCTGCGCCGCGCGCAATTACCGTCTGGGAGCCTCGGGACGCGGTCATTTCGCGGTGGCGCTTGGCCGGTAATGCCCGGATTGGCAAGAGCGCGCAGGTCGTCGCACGGGGTGCGGGCTCAGGTCCTGTCCTTCTCAACGGTGAAGATGCACAGCAGGACCACGATCAGCGCCAGCGCTTCCATCACGCCCCAGGCGAGCCATTGCGAGTGATTGTAGAGCCAGACGCCGATGGCGGGGGCTGCGATATAGGCCGCGCCGTTGGCCGAAGCGACTATCCCCGCCGACTGGCCCTGTTCGGCAGGCGATACGGCCAGGCTTGCGCCTGAGGTGAAGCCGGGGCGGAACAGTCCGAAGCCGATCGAGGCAATGGCAAAGCCGACCGCGATGGTATGGAGATCGCGGCCCATGGCGACGGGAATGATGCCGACCGTGGCCAGACTCATGCCCCATAGCGTGGAAGTGCGCGGGCCAAGGGCGAGCATCGGAATGAGGCCCCATTGCGCCAGCAAGGTGGCAACCGCGCCCGACATAAGCACGAGGCCGATCGGACCGGCACCGGCATCGGGATCGCCACGCAGGCCGAGCCGGTCGAGCAGCAGGAAGCCGATGACCCCGAGCAGCATCGCCTGGGCGTGGCCGCCGACGACGCCCGCCGCGAGCCATGGGCGCAGGCGGCTGTCAGTCCAACGCAGGCGGTCAGTGCCGGGATGCTGCGGCTCGGCCTCGGGCAGTTCGTCGGGCGAACCATCCGGCTGCTCTTCGACCATGCGCGGATTGGACGAGGCGCTGAACGGCGCGGCCATGAC
>JBKBUD010000210.1:0-3184 GCA_046290865.1 Novosphingobium sp.
CTCGGTCAATTGATCGGTGGACCGAGATTGCGCCGATTTTCGAAGAGCTTAAGGCCAAGGCCCGGGCCGAAGGTCTGTGGAATCTGTTCATGCCGCCGTCGGATCATGACGACGAGTTCTTCACCAGCGTCGGCCTTACCAATCTCGAGTATGCACCGATCGCAGAAGTGATGGGGCGAGTTTCCTGGGCCAGCGAAGTCTTCAATTGCATGGCTCCCGATACCGGCAATTTCGAAGTTCTGCACCGTTATGGTACGCCGGAACAAAAGAAGCGCTATATGCTGCCTCTGGCGAACGGGGAAACCCGCTCCGCCTTCCTGATGACCGAACCAGCCGTCGCGTCGTCCGACGCGCGCAATATCCAGACCGAGATCCGCCGCGAAGGTGACGAATACGTCATCAACGGACGCAAGTGGTGGTCGTCGGGCGCGGGGCATCCCAAGTGCGACTTCTTCATTCTGATGGGCAAGACCGACCCTTCGGCGGAAACCTACCGTCAGCAGTCGATGGTCATTGTCCCGCGTGACGCCAAGGGCATTGAAATCGTCCGCTATCTGCCAGTGTTCGGGTACGACCACGCGCCCCACGGCCATTTCGAAGTGCAGCTTACCAATGTCCGCATCCCAGTTGACCACATGCTGGTAGGCGAAGGCTGTGGATTCGAAATCGCGCAGGGCCGCCTTGGGCCGGGCCGCATCCATCACACGATGCGCAACATCGCCACAGCGGAAGTTGCACTGGAAAAGATGGTGCGCCGTCTGTCCTCGCGCGTCGCATTCGGCAAGCCGATCATCGAGCACAGCGTCTGGGAACAGCGCATTGCCCAAGCGCGCACCGACATCGAAATGATGCGCCTGCTGTGCCTGAAGGCCGCCTACATGATGGACACGGTGGGCAACAAGGCCGCGCGCGCCGAAATCGCCATGATCAAGGTCTGCGCGCCACGCATCACCCAGCGCATCGTTGACGAAGCCATTCAGGCCCACGGTGGGGGCGGCGTGAGCGACGATTTCGGCCTTGGCGAACTCTACGCCAACACCCGTATCGTGCGCCTGACGGATGGACCGGACGAAGTCCACTGCCGCCAGATCGCGCTGCTTGAAGCCAAAAAATACCGCTGAACTGGTTTGCCGCAAAAGGAGCGAGCACTGACGTGACCGCAATCAAAAAATACATCGGCCAGGTCGGGGAAGTCCGTCAGGGCGCTGAATTCGACGTCGCGAAGCTTGAGGCCTATCTGACCGGGGCCATTAGCGGTTTTGCAGGGCCTCTGACCGTCAAGCAGTTCGATGGCGGGCAGTCTAATCCGACTTATCTACTGTCCACACCCGGCACACGCTACGTAATGCGGCGCAAGCCTCCGGGCGTGCTGCTGAAGTCTGCCCACGCCGTAGACCGCGAATTCCGCGTGACCAAAGCCCTGCACGGCGTTGGCTTCCCGGTGCCGGAACCGCTGTGCCTGTGCGAAGACCCCGGGATAATCGGTACTATCTTCTATGTCATGGAGCACATGGAAGGGCGCGTGTTCTGGGATTCCCAGATGCCAGATCTGACCCCGGCGGAACGCGCGGCCATCTACGATTCCGCAAACGAAACGCTAGCCCGGCTGCATACGGTGGATTATAAAGCCATCGGACTGGGCGACTATGGCCGGCCCGGCAACTATTTTGCCCGACAGATCAGCCGCTGGTCGCAGCAGTACCAGCAGTCGCAGACGCGCTCCATCGAAGCGATGGACAAGCTCATCGAATGGCTGCCCACGGTCGTCCCGCAAGACGACGGTCGTTGCTCGATCATCCATGGCGACTTCTCGTTCCACAACCTGATCGTCCACCCCACCGAACCGCGCATCATCGCGGTGATCGACTGGGAGCTTTCGACCATCGGCCATCCGTTGGGCGACCTGATGTATCACTGCATGGAATGGTATCGTCCCGATGGCGTCGACGATCGCGGCACCCTGAACGGTGCAAATCTGGCCGATTTGGGCATTCCGAGCATGGACGATTACGTCGCTCGCTATTGCGAGCGAACCGGTATTTCCATGACCGGGACAACAGGGTTCTACCGAGCATTCAACCTGTTCCGGGTTGCTGCGATCCTGCAGGGGGTTGCTGGCCGCATGCGCGACGGCGTTGCTACTGACAGCAACGCCGAACGAATCATCGCCCGGATTGAACCCCTTGCCAACGCGGCGCTGGCCGAAGCGCGTGCGGTGGGTGCAGAAATCTAAACCAGCGCCTTCACGCCGCTTGAAAAGGCCGCTCTTACCAAAATGGAAGAGCGGCCCTTCTATTGATTTGGGCACCAGGCAATCGCCTAAAGAAAATCGGGCGGGGTGATGAGCCCCGCCCGCTTTTTTACTTCACTCGAGTAGTTATCAAATGGCCATGCCCAACCGCTGGCCGTCAAACACGGCATTGGCCATGCGACGAGGCGTAACGCAGTCACCGATCCGGTGCACCTTTGCCGCACCGAATGCAGATTCATCGCCAAGTAGCAGCGGCTCGCGGCCCGTCTGCAGCACGATGAGATCGGCCGCCACGTCCTCGAACATGCCACTGGCCATGTCCACAACTTGCGCCGTGCTCCCGTCGACTGCGAACAACTGGGTCAGTACCCGGAAACGGGTAGTGCCACGTCCGAGCCGGGCCAGCAGCGGACCCAATGATTCCACCGGAATCTGATGCCCGACTGCGGCAGATGGGGTGACATAGGTCACCGACCATCCGGCCGCAACGAGTGCTTCGGCAATCCCGTAGTTCCACCAGAAGCCCGTGCCGTCATCGACCATCACGGCGTGCCCCTGCCCGCAGGGCTGCGGCGCGCCTTCGGCCAGAATGTTCCACCAGCTGCGCACATTCGGCCCGGCGAATTCCTCCGGAACGCTCCGAGCCTTTGCGCCGATGGCGATGACAACATCATCGTAATCCCCATCAATATCCGCCGCGCCATGGACGGGTCGCTCCAGGTGGATCGGCACGCCAAGGCGGCGCAGGTCCGTCTGATAGAAGTCGATCAGCTTGCGCAAGCCCGCCCGGTTGGGAACCGAAGCGGCATAGAGGAACTGGCCGCCCACACCATCGCTGGCTTCGAACAATTCCGGGCGATGCCCGCGCAGCGCTGCCGAGCGGGCGAATTCCAGCCCTGCCGGTCCCCCGCCGATAATCGCCAGGCGGCGCGA
>JBKBUD010000211.1:0-3144 GCA_046290865.1 Novosphingobium sp.
TTGTCGTAGACGCGGGTGTTTACCACGCGCGGCAGATAGATGCAGTCCTTCGGTTCTCCCGCCACTCGCCCTTCGAGCGCCTTGGCGAGTTCCTGTTCGGGGGTGAGACGCGGCTTGGCGTCGGCGGCGGCCCCTACAAGGAGCAGCGATCCGGCGGCCAGTGCCGCAGCGATCTTGCTGGCGGTCTTGATCATCTGGCACTTCCTTTCGATTCGGTTTGCATCGATTAGCCCCGATCGGCTTAACCCGTGCTGACCACGCAACGTCGCAGCGCCCGGAATCCTTCGCTCAGGCCGTACCGCCTACCGTCAGGCCTTCAACCAGCAAGGTCGGCTGGCCGACGCCGGCCGGCACACTCTGCCCGCCTTTGCCACAGACCCCGACGCCTTCGTCAAGCGCGAGATCGTTGCCGATCCCGATGACCTTGGTGAGACAAGTGGGGCCATCGCCGATCAGCGTTGCGCCCTTGATTGGCGCGCCGAGCTTGCCGTTCTCGATCCGGTAGGCCTCGGTGCAGGAGAACACGAACTTGCCGCTGGTGATATCGACCTGCCCGCCGCCGAAGGACTTGGCGAAAATGCCGTTCTTCACGCGCGAGAGCAGTTCGGCGGGATCGTCGTTGCCGCCGCGCATGAATGTGTTGGTCATGCGCGGCATCGGCGCATGGGCAAAGCTTTCACGGCGGCCGTTGCCGGTGGGGGCAACGCCCATCAGGCGGGCGTTGAGGCGGTCCTGGATGTAGCCCTTGAGGATACCGTCCTCGATCAGGATGTTCTCCTGAGTCGGCGTGCCCTCGTCATCGATCGAGAGCGAGCCGCGACGGCCTTGCCCGTTGACGCCGAGCAGCGTGCCGTCATCGATCACCGTGACGCCCGGCGCGGCGACACGTTCACCGATCCGGCCGGAGAAGGCACTGGTGCCCTTGCGGTTGAAATCGCCTTCGAGACCATGACCGACCGCCTCGTGCAGCAGCACGCCGGGCCAGCCGGGGCCGAGAAGCACGGTCATTTCGCCCGCGGGTGCTGCGACGGATTCGAGATTGATCAGCGCCTGATTCAGCGCCTCGTCGATCGCGCGGTTCCAGGTTTCGGGCGAGAACAGGTCGTCATAGAGGCGACGGCCGCCGATACCGAACGACCCGGTCTCACGGCGGCCATTGTGCTCGGCCACAATCGAGACGTTGAGGCGAACCAGCGGACGGACGTCATGGGCAACAAAGCCGTCGGCGCGGACGATCTCGACGACCGACCACGAGCCCGAAAGCGAAGCCGAAACCTGCGCGACGCGCGGGTCGCGGGCGCGAGCGGCGGCATCGATGGTTTCGAGCAGCTTGACCTTGGCCTCGAACGGCACGGCATCGAGTGGCGAGGCTTCGGTGTAGAGATGGCGATTGTTGTTGCGCGGCGGCGGCGCGGCCTGGCCCTTGGCCGGATCGAGCAGCTTCAGCGTCTCGCCAGCGCGGGCAATGGCTGCGGCGGAAATCTCGTTCGCATGGGCGAAGCCGGTCATCTCGCCCGAGACGCCGCGCAGGCCAAACCCGGCATCGCGCGAATAGTCGGCGGTCTTCAGGCGACCATCGTCAAACCCGAAGCTCTCGCTGGCGATGAACTGGAGGTAAAGTTCGCCGTCATCGCAGGATTTGAGCGCATTGGCGGTAAGCCGCTGCGCCTCTTCAGGCGAAAGAAGGCCAGAGCGATAGAGCAGTGAGCGGGTGTCGAGATCGGTCATGGAGACCGATATAGGCGCTCAAGGCACAAAGGCCATAGAGCGAAGAGGCTTAAGCCGCCTCGGCGCTGTCCGCAGGGCCGCCCTTCAGGACGAAGCGCTTGTCGCAGTATCCGCACTCGACATAGCCCTTCTCGTCGATTTCGAGCCAGACGCGGGGATGGCCGAGAGCAGCGCCGCCGCGAATGTCGGACGCGCCATCGCACTTTACGCGGTGGTGATCGGTGTAGACGGTTTCGGGTGCCTGAATCATGGGTTCGCGGCTAGCAAATCGCCGGGCTTCAGACAATTGCGTTTTCGCTGGCGCTGGTGCAGGCAGCGGCCATGGCAAGCACCGACGAAACTCCTCCCGCAATCCGCATTCGTGATCTGGTGAAGCGCTACGCGCCGACGGGCAAGGCGCCCGGCAAGCTTGCGCTGGATGGCGTGAGCTTCGACGTGCCGCAGGGGCAGATCTTCGGTCTGCTGGGTCCCAACGGGGCGGGCAAGTCGACGCTGATCAACACCTTGGCGGGCCTGGTCATGAAGACTTCCGGCACGGTGGAGATCTGGGGGCACGACATCGACCATGACGTGCGCAATGCCAAGGCCTCGATCGGGATCGTGCCGCAGGAGATCGTGTTCGATCCATTCTTCACGCCCGCCGAGGTCCTCGACAACCAAGCTGGGCTGTATGGCGTGCCAAAGGCGATGCGGCGGACGATGGAACTGCTCCGCGCGGTCCATCTGGCCGACAAGGCCGACGCCTATGCCCGATCGCTCTCGGGCGGCATGAAGCGGCGCCTGTTGATCGCCAAGGCGATGGTCCATGCGCCGCCGGTGCTGGTGCTTGACGAGCCGACGGCAGGCGTCGACGTCGAACTGCGGCGGCAGCTGTGGGAACTGGTCGGTGAACTCAATCGCGATGGTGTGACCGTCGTGCTGACCACGCATTACCTTGAGGAAGCTGAAGAACTCTGTGACCGCATCGCGATCATCAACCACGGCAAGCTGATCGCCAACAAGCCCACCCGCGAGCTTGTCGACATGGCGCGCGAAAAGATTGTCGTGCTGACTCTGGATCGCGACGTGGATGTTGCGCCGCAGCATCCGGCGTTCCTGAAGAGCATCGTTTCCGGGGAGCGTCAGGTCGAAGTCGGCTATGACAAGGACCGCATGACGGCAGGAGAAGTCATGTCTCTGGTCCAAGGGCAAGGCTATGCGATCGTCGATGTCTCGACGCGCGAAGCGGACCTCGAGGACGTGTTCGTCACCCTGACGAGTCAGCCCAAGGACGCGGCCTGAACTTTCGTTATAGGAGGCGTAAACTCAAGGAAAAGGGCGTCTTCCTACCCTTCCTTGCGCCAGCCCCCCCGCTCGCGGCGACGGATCTGGGTGCCGCAATGCTTGCATTTGCCGACGAACGACCAACCGTCCCAC
>JBKBUD010000212.1:0-3104 GCA_046290865.1 Novosphingobium sp.
GAACTGGCCGGTGTTCTCCGCGTTGATGCGGAAATAGGTCGACAGCTCCATCGGGCAGCGCACGCCTTCGGGGATGTAGACGAAAGTGCCATCGGAAAAGACCGCGCAGTTGAGCGTGGCGAAGTAGTTGTCATGCATCGGCACGACCTTGCCGAGCCACTTCTTCACGAGGTCCGGATATTCGCGGATCGCCTCCGAGATCGAGCGGAAGATGACGCCAGCCGCTTCGAGTTCCTTGCGGAAGGTGGTGGCGACCGAGACGCTGTCGAACACGGCATCGACCGCAATCTTGCGCGCGCCTTCGACGCCGGCGAGCACTTTCTGCTCTTCCAGCGGAATGCCGAGCTTTTCGTAGACGCGCAGGATCTCGGGATCGACCTCGTCAAGGCTGCCGAGCTTGGGCTTGGCCTTGGGGGCGGCCCAGTAATAGGCGTCCTGATAGTCGATCGGCGGGATGTTGAGCTTGGCCCAATCGGGCGTGGGCATGGTCAGCCAGTGACGATAGGCCTTGAGGCGCCATTCGAGCATCCACTCCGGCTCGTCCTTCTTGGCCGAGATGTAGCGGACGGTGTCCTCGGACAGACCCTTGGGCCCGTATTCCTGCTCGATATCGGACGACCAGCCGTGTTCGTATTCGGCCACCTTTGCGGCAGCTTCACGCGCAGCCTGGTCTTTCAGTTCGACGTTCTCGGTCATGCCATAACCTCCGTCACCGCTGCGGCAGGACGGGACAATTGGGTGAGCGGTATGCCGGCCAGCGCGCCGCGAAGTGCGGCATCGACGGCAGGCCAGTGCGGACGGACGGTGCACGCGGCTTCCAGCGTGCAATCATGGCGCCCATGCTCGCTGCAGGGCGTAAGCGCAATGGGGCCTTCCACCGCCTCGACGATATCGGCCAAAGTGATAGCCGCTGCCGGACGGGCAAGTTTCAGGCCACCGCGTGCGCCACGCACCGACTTGAGCAGCCCGGCGGCGGAAAGCTTGCTGACCAGCTTCTGCACGGTCGGCACCGGCAGGCCGGTTTCATCGGCAAGTTGCTGGGCGCAGACGCGGCTCTGCCCGCAATGGCGCGCGGCGGCGGTCATCGTGACGACGGCGTAATCGGCCATGCTCGAAAGACGCATCTGGCAGGGTCCCGGGTAGCGATCCGACAAATCGGACCGAATCACTCCGGTTATCTAGGCGCGGTGAAGTGATGGCACAAGTCGGACACGCAACAAAAGCTGCAGGCCAAAAAAAGGGCGGCCGAGCCCCTTGGGGTCACCGGCCGCCTTCAAAGTCGAGAACTCGTTGCAAAGACTGCACCGAGCCCTTCGGGTCGCATCGCCTTCCTAGGCAGAACGGTGTCGGGAGAATTGTATGGATTCGACAATTTCGGTGGCAAAGGCGCAACATACCAAGCGCAATCAATTACAAATGCTGTCAGAATCGAGAAGTTCCGGCTTGGCCATCGCCGATTATCATCGCAAAGAACGGCCGGAAGGGGAGTGGGCTGTCGAGGATCGCAGCGGCTAACCCCGAATCGAACTTGCTGACTCGCCAATCCGGACCGAACGCCCTTGACGCCTTACTCCCTGCTGCGCCCGCTGATCTTCCGCATTCCTGCAGAACCGGCCCATCGACTGACCATCAAGGCGCTGTCGCTGAGCCAGCCGTCCGGTCCGCTCGCGCCCACCCCGACACTTTCGCAGCGCATTGCCGGGATCGCATTTCCCAATCCGGTGGGCATGGCTCCGGGCTTCGACAAGAACGCGGAAGTGCCGGATGCGATGCTAGGCCTCGGGTTCGGCTTCGTCGAAGTCGGCACGGTCACGCCATTGGCGCAGGAGGGGAATCCCAAGCCGCGCCTGTTCCGGCTGGTAGAGGACCGTGCCGTCATAAACCGCATGGGCTTCAACAACGAAGGCGCACAAGCGGTTACCAACCGCCTGATCAAGCGGCTGGAAACCGGGACCCACGGGCTGCCGGGAATCGTCGGCGTCAATATCGGGGCCAACAAGGACTCCGGTGACCGGATTGCCGACTACGCGCAGATGACGCGGATCATGGCGCCGCTCGCCTCCTATCTCACCGTCAACATATCATCTCCGAACACGCCGGGCCTGCGTGCATTGCAGGACGAAGGCGCGCTTTCGGCGCTGCTCGATGCAGTCATCGAGGCACGCGGCAACATCAACGTACCGGTGTTCCTCAAGCTGGCGCCCGATCTGGAACCATCGGACATCGATGCCATCTGCCGGATCGCGCTGGAGAAGCGCCTCGCCGCGCTGATCGTGTCGAACACCACGATTACCCGTCCGGCGCTGCGCTCGGCCCATGCCGCGCAAGCAGGGGGCCTGTCGGGCGAGCCCTTGCGCGAACTGGCGCTGCAGCGCCTGCGCGATTTCCGCAAGGCCAGCGGTGGCATGATCCCGCTGGTCGGCGTTGGCGGTATCAGCACGGTCGACGATGCCTGGGCGCGCATCCGTGCAGGTGCCAGCCTGATCCAGATCTACAGCGCGATGGTCTACGAAGGTCCCGGACTTGCCAAGCTTATCGTCGCAGGCCTTGAACGCAAGGTCCGCGAAGCAGGCATGACCTCCATTGCCGAGGCTGTCGGCAGCGAATAGCAAGGGGGGCATGATCCTGCCCCAGCCGCTCCGCCCGTTTCGAATTGTCCCGCTTGCTACGGCGCTCCTCGCCAGCGCCTGCGTTCCGCCCCCCAATGCGACCGTAGCGCCGCCTGCTGCTTCGCCGGTCGCATCGGCAGCGCAGGGCGTTCCACTTGACAGTCCGGGCCTCGTCTCGGCGGCTGACCCGCGCGCGGCAGAGGCCGGAGCGCAAATGCTGAGGCTCGGCGGCAGTGCGACCGATGCGGCCATTGCGACGATGCTGGCCCTGACCGTGGTCGAGCCGCAAAGTTCGGGGATCGGTGGCGGCGGCTTCCTCGTCCTCGGCGATGCCGCTGGGAACGTCGAAACAATCGACGGGCGCGAAACCGCACCGAAAGCCGCAACGCCGCAGTGGTTCTTTGTCGACGGCAAACCGCTGGCCTATGGCGACGCAATCCCCGGCGGGCGCAGCGTAGGCGTGCCCGGCAACCTGCGGCTGGCGGCAATGGCCCA
>JBKBUD010000213.1:0-3103 GCA_046290865.1 Novosphingobium sp.
TTGGGGTGTGGGCGGTGTGGGGCGCTGGATTCCCGCATGCGCGGGAATGACGAAGAGGCGGGAAGGCGAATCAGCCTAGGGCCTCCGCCCACTCTGCCTCCTTGAACCCGACCAGCAGTCCGCGCGGATGCTCCACGATCGGGCGCTTGATCACCGACGTGTTCCCGGCGAGCACGGCGGGAGCGCCATCGCTGCCGAGCGAGGCTTTTTGCGCGTCATCGAGCTTGCGGTAAGTGGTGCCAGCCTTGTTGACCACCTTGTCCAGCCCAGCTTTAGCAATCCAGTCGGCAATCCGCGCCGTGTCCGCGCCCTGCTTCTTGTAGTCGTGGAAGGTGTAGGCGATGCCCTTGGCGTCGAGCCAGTTCCTTGCCTTCTTGACGGTATCGCAATTGGGAATGCCGTAGACGGTGATGCTCATGTGTCCTGCCTGTCGAAACGGTGCACGCGATTAGGCGTGCCGGCGAATAGGGTGTAGTTCTCGTAATACTCGGCGCGGCCTTTGCCTTGCATCTCTGTGTGGTGGGCGACGCGGCGCCAGGCGAGCGCGGCTTCCTCGTCAACCCATTCCGACAAGGCGATCACTTCGCCATCGTCGGCGGTGTAGCTCTTGAAGCCGAGGTAGCCGGGTTGTTGCGCCGCGAGCAGTTCCATCGCCTCGGCATCGGCCGAGTAGGCGGCGGCGTCGATGTCGGCGCGCTTGCGGTTGCGGAAGACGACGAGAAACATGGGTCAGCGATAGCGCGCTGAGCGGTGCGCCGAAAGGTGGACTTTTCCGCGCATCCCCGGCAAAGGCGTGGCCCATGAGCCTGAACAGCTTCGGTCACCTCTTCCGTTTCACCACCTGGGGCGAAAGCCACGGGCCCGCGATTGGCGCGGTGGTCGACGGCTGCCCTCCCGGCCTTGCCTTGAGCGAGGCGCAGATCCAGCCGTTCCTCGACGCGCGCCGCCCCGGCCAGTCGCGCTTCACCACGCAGCGGCAGGAGCCGGATCAGGTCCGCATCCTCTCGGGCGTGTTCGAGGGCAAAACGACGGGCACGCCGATCAGCCTGCTGATCGAGAACGTGGACCAGCGCTCGAAGGACTATGGCGACGTGGCCAAGGCCTATCGTCCCGGCCATGCCGACTATGCCTATGACGCCAAGTACGGCTTCCGCGACTACCGCGGCGGCGGACGCTCCTCGGCGCGCGAGACCGCATCGCGCGTGGCGGCAGGGGCCGTGGCGCGTCTGGTGATCCCCGAAGTCAAGATCTTGGCCTGGGTCAGCGAGATCGGTGGCGACAGGATCGACATGGACCACTTCGACGCTGCCGAGGTCGCTCGCAACCCGTTCTTCTGCCCGGATTCATGGGCGGCGGCGCGCTGGGAGAAGCTGGTCGACGATGCGCGCAAGTCGGGCTCGTCGCTCGGCGCCGTGGTTGAATGCGTGGCGACCGGGGTTCCGGCGGGCTGGGGCGCGCCGCTCTACGCCAAGCTCGACGCCGAGCTGGCCCACGCGATGATGGGCATCAACGCGGTCAAGGGCGTGGAGATTGGTGACGGTTTCGAGGCCGCGCGCAATACCGGCGAGGGCAACGCCGATCCGATGCGGCCCTCCAAGGCCGAAAATGGCGATGGGACGCCGGAGTTTCTTGCCAATCATGCTGGCGGCATCGCGGGCGGCATCTCCACCGGGCAGCCGGTGACGGTGCGGGTGGCGTTCAAGCCGACTTCCTCGATCCTCACGCCGATGCCGACGATCAACCGTGAAGGCGAAGCGACCGAGCTGTTCACCAAGGGACGCCATGATCCTTGCGTCGGCATTCGCGGGGTGCCGGTGGTCGAGGCGATGATGGCGCTGGTGCTGGCGGACCAGAAGCTGCTGCACCGGGGGCAAGTCGGCTAAAAGCGGCGGGCTACTGTTGAGCCGCGCCTGAAACGTCGTTAGTCTCCCCTGCAACAAAATTGCGGGAGCACGTTTCTTGGCCAGGCGCCTTACCCTCTACATCGTGATCGGCATGGTGCTAGGTATTCTCGTCGGATACCTGCTCAACACCAGCTATCCCAAGGACGACGCGACGCTGGCGCAGATCGCCGATACGCTGAAGTTGCTGCCCGACATCTTCCTTCATCTTATCAAGATGATCATCGCGCCGCTGATCCTGGCGACGCTGGTAACCGGCATCGCCGGCATGGGCGACAGCGCCGCACTGGGGCGCATCGGCGGGCGGGCGCTGGCCTGGTTCATCACCGCGAGCCTGATCTCGATCGGCCTCGGGCTGTTGCTGGTCAACCTGTTCAAGCCGGGCGTGGGCCTCGAGTTCACCGCAGCGGGGCCGGTGGGCGATCTGGCTACGGCAGACTTCACGCTGCGCCATTTCGTGCTGGAGATATTCCCGACCAGCGCACTGGACGCGATGGCGAAGAACAACGTGCTGCAGATCCTCGTTTTCTCGATCTTTGCAGGCGTGGCGCTTTCAGCCATCGGCGAGGTCGGCGCGCCGATCGTGCGCGGGTGCGAGGCGCTGGCGCATCTGATGCTGCAGATCACCGACTACGTGATGCGCATGGCGCCGCTGGCGGTGTTCGGCGCGCTGGCCTCGGTTATCGCCACGAAGGGCCTGGGCATCGTCGTGACCTATGGCGTGTTCGTCTCCGAGTTCTACTTCGGGCTGCTGTTGCTGTGGGTGATCCTGCTGACGCTGGGCGGAATCTTCCTCAAGGGCCGGGTGATTCTGCTGGCCCGCTATATCCGCGAGCCGATCCTGCTGGCGTTCTCCACCGCCAGTTCGGAATCCGCGCTGCCCAAGCTGTTCGAACAGCTCGACCGCTTCGGCGTGCCGCGCCGCATTTCGGGCTTCGTCCTGCCGCTGGGCTACAGCTTCAACCTCGACGGGTCGATGATGTACACCAGCTTTGCGACGATGTTCATCGCGCAGGCCTACAATATCGAGCTCTCGGTCGGGCAGCAGATCGCGATGCTGCTGACGCTTATGGTCACCTCGAAGGGCATTGCCGGGGTGCCGCGCGCGAGCCTGGTGGTGATCGCGGCGACGCTGACGCAGTTCGGGCTTCCGCTCGAAGGCATCGCGCTGCTGCTGGGTGTCGACACCTTCCTCGACATGG
>JBKBUD010000214.1:0-3102 GCA_046290865.1 Novosphingobium sp.
GCCGGCGAAATGATCGCCCAGCACAAGGTCGATCGGCCAGGCCGGACCTTCGGTCGGTGCGACGAGGAAGCTGACGGTGTTGTCGCGCATCAGCTTGTCGATGCCTTCCGGGCCTGCGAGCATGAGCGAATTGGCGCGTGCGGCGGTGTAGCCGATCTGGTCGGTCGTCGCCTCGGCCTGTTCGAACACGTCCTGCCCGAACCAGCGCAACTCTTCGGGGTGCGCCTTGTTGAAGGCGATGAGGTCGGCCAGAGATTTCGGGCCGGCCTTTGCGGGGAGCGAGCGCAAGTAGGCGCCCATGTCCTCGCGCAGTTCGTAGAGCAGCACGGTGAACTCGTCGCGGCCCATCTCGGGCGAGGGCTCGTATTCGATCTCGACCAGCTCCGCGCCCGCCGCCTTCATGTCGGCCAGCGCCTTGTCGAACAGGGCGAGCAGGCCGGGGTGGTTGCCCGCCTGCTTGCGCAGCACGCCGATGCGCACGCCCTTGAGGCTGGCCGCGGCGAGGCCGGAGGTGAAATCGGCCTTGCGCTTGTCGGTCTCGGCGGTGGCAGGATCGGCCGGGTCGGTCCCGGCGAGCGCGTTCATCAGCAGCGCCGCGTCGGCCACGCTGCGGGTCATCGGGCCTGCGGTGTCCTGGCTGTGGCTGATCGGCACGACGTGGGTGCGGCTGACCATGCCGACGGTCGGCTTGAATCCGACGATGCCGTTGACCGAGGCGGGGCAGGTGATCGATCCGTCGGTTTCGGTGCCGATCGCCGCCCAGGCAAGGCCTGCCGCGATGGCCGAGCCGCTGCCCGATGACGAGCCGCACGGCGTCCGGTCGATCGCGTGGGGGTTTTTCGTCTGGCCGCCCACCGCGCTCCAGCCGCTCGACGAGGAGGACGAGCGGATGTTGGCCCATTCGGAAAGGTTGGTCTTGCCCAGGATCACCACGCCAGCCTTGCGCATCCGCGCGACCAGCGGGGCATCGCGGCCGGTCACGCTGTCCTTCAGGGCGAGGCTGCCCGCCGTTGTCGGCAGGGGACCGGCCATTTCGATGTTGTCCTTGATCAGCACGGCCTTGCCCGAGAGCGGCCCCTTGATCGCCTTGGCTGCAGCTTCGTCCTTCGCGGCATCGGGATTGATCGCCAGCACTGCATTCAGCTGCGGCCCCGCGTCATCCATCGCAGCGATCCGCGCGAGATAGTCGGCAACGCTCTGCGCCTGCGCTGACGGGGTAAGCGCCGTCGCCGCCAGGGCGAGGCCAAGAACCTGCAATTTCATCGGGCTATCCTCATGCCGAACCTGTGCCGCGATGCTGCTCAACCCCACCTGCACATGCAAGCGCCTTGGTGCAGGCGGCACCATCGGGCAGGATTTACCCCCGCAATTCCCCGGATTCGGCCTTAATGCCCTTGAACATCGCGCCGTGGCACGCGACATAGCGAAGCCTAACCATATGAGGATTCCCATGCTCGACCTGTTCGGCGCCATCGGCGCCCCCGCCTACGGTAATCAGGGCAAGTTCACCACCGATCCCGTCACCGGCGCGCTGATCCCGGTCGTGGTCGAACAATCGAGCCGCGGCGAACGCAGCTTCGACATCTATTCGCGTCTGCTGCGCGAACGCATCATCTTCGTGACCGGCGAAGTCGAGGACCACATGGCCTCGGTGATCATCGCCCAGCTCCTGTTCCTCGAGTCGGAAAATCCCTCGAAGGACATCTCGATGTACATCAACTCGCCGGGCGGCGTGGTGACGGCGGGTCTCGCGATCTACGATACCATGCAGTACATCCGCCCGCGCGTGTCGACCGTGTGCATCGGCCAGGCGGCCTCGATGGGCTCGTTCCTGCTTGCTGCCGGTGAGCCGGGCATGCGCATCGCGCTGCCGAACGCACGCATCATGGTGCACCAGCCGTCGGGCGGCGCGCGCGGCATGGCCTCGGACATCGAGATACAGGCGCGCGAGATCCTGCGCATCCGCAAGCGGATGAACGATCTCTACGTCAAGTTCACCGGGCGTTCGCTCGACGAGATCGAGAAGGCGATGGATCGCGACACCTTCCTCGAGGCCGAGGAAGCCAAGAACTTCGGTCTTGTCGACAAGGTCTTCGAGTCGCGTCCGGCGACCGATTCGGTCGGTGGCGAGGAAGGCTCGGGCGGCGCGCCCGCATAAGGAATACCCCTGAGGGGCAAGGCCTTAAGCCCAGCGAAAGGCTTTGCCTCCTAGGAATGCGTAACTGTAATCGAGTCCGGTTGATTAATGCCCTTGGGGTAGTAGGATGATCGGGCCCGCCTCTCGTGGAGAGGCGCCTGGGATGAACGAATGACCAAGCTTTCCGGATCGGATACCAAGAGCACCCTGTACTGCAGCTTCTGCGGCAAATCTCAGCACGAGGTGCGCAAGCTGATCGCCGGGCCGACCGTGTTCATCTGCGATGAATGCGTCGAACTGTGCAACGACATCATCCGTGAAGAGACCAAGGCTGGCATCGCCGGCAAGAAGGATGGCGGCGTACCCACTCCGCGCGACATCTTCGAGACTCTGAACGACTACGTGATCGGGCAGGACCGCGCCAAGCGCGTGCTGTCGGTGGCCGTCCACAACCACTACAAGCGCCTCAAGCACAGCGGCAAGGGCGGCGAAGTCGAACTGTCGAAGTCGAACATCCTGCTCGTCGGCCCCACCGGCTGCGGCAAGACCCTGCTCGCGCAGACTCTGGCGAAGACCTTCGACGTGCCCTTCACCATGGCCGATGCCACCACGCTGACCGAAGCCGGTTACGTGGGCGAGGACGTCGAGAACATCATCCTCAAGCTGCTGCAGGCCTCCGACTACAACGTCGAGAAGGCGCAGCACGGCATCGTCTACATCGACGAGATCGACAAGATCAGCCGCAAGGCCGAGAATCCCTCGATCACGCGCGACGTCTCGGGCGAAGGCGTGCAGCAGGCGCTGCTCAAGCTGATGGAAGGCACCACCGCCTCGGTGCCGCCGCAGGGCGGGCGCAAGCATCCGCAGCAGGAATTCCTGCAGGTCGACACGACGAACATCCTGTTCATCTGTGGCGGTGCCTTTGCCGGCCTGGACAAGATCATCTCGGACCGCCTGCAGAAGCG